>CAYPCC010000251.1:0-3649 GCA_964409095.1 uncultured Phycisphaera sp.
GATGCCGTTGCAGTAGATCTCGTTGGTCGAGAGGGATTCGGGTTCGAGGAAGACGTGGTGGCTGGTGCGGTCGGCGAAGCGGACGACTTTGTCTTCGATAGACGGGCAGTAGCGTGGGCCGGCGGTTTCGATTTGGCCGTTGTACATCGGGGCGCGGTCGAGGTTGGCGCGGATAAGGTCGTGGGAGGCGGCGTTGGTGTGGGTGATCCAGCAGACGCGCTGGTCGGCGACGGGGAATTGGTGGGCGACTTTGATGTAGGCGGGTAACGCCGAGGGATGGCTATCCCTCGGCTTTGAAAAGCTCAAAGTCATCTCGCTGAAGGGTTGCGGGAGCGTATCGCCGGGCTGTTCTTCGAGGCCGGCGAGGTCCAGCGACTCGGCGGCGAGGCGCGGCGGGGTGCCGGTTTTGAGCCGGCCCAGGTCAAAGCCCAGGCGGGTGAGCGCCCCGCTGATGCCCACGGCCGAGGCTTCGCCGATGCGGCCGCCTTGGGTTTGCTGTTCGCCCGAGTGCATGAGCGCCCGCATGAACGTGCCGGTGGTGAGGACCACGGCCCCTGCCCGCAGGACGATGGACTTGTCGGCGGTGTCTATCGCGGAAAACTCCCCGCAGCAGTCGGATGCCGAGGGATGGCCATCCCTCGGCGTTGCGGAAGCCGCGGTCGGCGTGGGACTCGTGCCGCCTTTGAACACCACGCCGACGCAGCGGCCGCCTTCGACGACAAAGTCTTCGACCACCCCCGGAAGAATGTCTAGGTTCTCGCGGGTCGAAAGCAGACGTTGGACCTCGGCGGCGTAGGCGTACTTGTCGTTTTGGCAGCGCGGGCCCTGCACGGCCGGGCCCTTGCTGGCGTTGAGCACGCGGAACTGGATCCCCGTCGCGTCGGCGGCCAAACCCATCAGGCCGCCGAGCGCATCGATCTCGCGGACCATCTGGCCCTTGGCGAGTCCGCCGATGGCGGGGTTGCAGGACATCGCCCCGGTTTTGGTGGGGTCCATGGTGATGAGCGCGACTTTTCCCGGAGCCGAGGGATGGCCGTGCCTCGGCGTTGCCAAGAGGTTGGCTGCGGCCCAGGCCGCCTCGGCCCCCGCGTGGCCGCCGCCGATGACCAAAATATCGTAATCCACTTGCATCGCCGGAAAGTATATCGCCCCGCCCTTCGCCGACCGGTCAATGCCTTACCGCCAAACAAAACCGCTACCCGTTCGATTCGACGTGGCGAACTGCCGCGATTGTGATAACGTATTCTCACTATGAACCCCACCGCCCTCCTCATCGTCTACTGCTTGCTGATCATCGCCGCGTCGATCTTGGGCGGATTGATCCCGTTGGTCCTGCGGTTGACGCATACGCGGCTGCAGCTGGCGATCAGCCTGACCGCCGGGTTCATGCTCGGCGTCGCGGTCCTGCACATGATCCCCCACGCCATGGAGTCCCACGGCTCGGGGGCCGCCATCACCCCGATGACCGTGATGACCTGGGTGCTGGTGGGCTTTCTATTTATGTTTTTCATCGAGCGGTTTTTCAGCTTCCACACCCACGAGGTCGCCGAGCTCGACGACGCGGGACGGGTGTTGACCACGGCCCAGGACCTTCCCGATCACGACCACACCGCGCATGACTGCGCCCACGAACACCCCCATGGCGCCCACGCCCACGGCATGGTCGGCCACACGCCGGGCAACAAACTCTCGTGGACCGGCGCCGCCATCGGCATGACCCTGCACAGCATCATCGAAAGCGTCGCGCTCGCCTCGGCCGTGGCCAGCGAAGCGAGCTATACCCCCGGAAGTTCCGGGAGCGCCTCCGCAGTGTTAGCCGGGCTGGCGGTGTTTCTGGTCATCGTGTTGCACAAGCCCCTCGACTCGTTGACGGTGATCACGCTGACCGCGTCGGCGGGGTTTCGTAAACCCACGAGACACCTCATCAACGGGTTGTTCGCGCTGGCGGTGCCGGCGGGCGTGGTGCTGTTTGGGTTCGGCTTAAGCCAGACGGCGTTGGCCGAGTCGGGGCATTTGGTCAGCGGCGCGTTGGCGTTCTCGGCCGGGACATTTCTGTGCATCGCATTGAGCGACCTCTTGCCCGAACTGCATTTTCACTCGCACGATCGCATGAAGCTGACCGCGGCGCTGGTCCTGGGCGTTGTCCTGGCGTACGCGATGGCCACCGTAGAGCATTCGATGCACAACCACGACCACGCGGATCACAGCGACCATGCCCCAGACGTCCACGGCGATCACCACGATCATTCCGATCACTCCGATCACGACCACGGATCGCACGAAGGCCACGACCACGGCGGGGCCAACGCTAACGATTGGGCAGATTTCCTCAAAAGCCCCTGAGCGCGACTACTCAAGCAGCCTTTCGCGTCGGGGGGTTGAGCAACAACCCGGCGATCTTCGATCGCCCGCTAAACGTTGCGTCTGTCAATATTTTGAGAATCGCCGCGTTACTTGCTGCGTTGTTCGACCTGCTGCACGACTTGCGTGAGGTGTTGGGCGAGCTGTTTGGCGGTGGTGAGGTTCATGGCGACGCGGTGGGAGACGTCGAAGCGGAATGAGCCGACGGGTTGGCCGTCGCCGCCTTCGGTGGATTGCTGGCCGAGGAAGCGGTTGATGCCCAGATCGAGGAAGACCTCTTGGTTGCCGAGGTTGGTGCGGAAGGCGTTGGCGTAGAGCGTATCGACGTTGGCGTCGTTGAACTGGACGCGGACCTGGCGTTGGCCCGCGGAAGCATCGCCCCCGGCGTTGGGATCGAGCGGTTTGAATTCTTGGCCGTGGGGGTCGTCGGACATGGCGGGCTTTCGGGGCGGGGGGTGCGTGGCGGGTCAGCGGCGGGCTTGCCGCAGCACAACATGACGGCTACGCATGAGCGTGGCGTGAGCGGCGGGTGAGATTCAGGCGGTTTCGGGCGGCAGCGGGCTGTAGCGCGAACCCGCCAACGGCACACGGCGGTTGACCGCCGGGCCTTGCGGCAGACGCGGGCCAACGAACATCCCCACCGCCAACAGCACGACGTTGGCGACGAACAGCCAGAGCTTGGGGTTGGCGGGCTTGATGAACATGATCAGGCCCGACATCAGCAGCATCAGCAGCATCAGCGGGATCAGGCCCCGCCACGCGAGTTTCATCAGCTGGTCAAACCGCAGTCGCGGCAGCGTCCAGCGGACCCACATCATCAGGAACAGCAGCAGGAACACCTTGCCCGAGAACACGCCGATCTTCAACATGACCACCAGCAACCCGGCGAAGAAGCCCTCGGCCGTGGTCGGCAGCTCCAACGGCACCCACGCCCCGATCGGGTTCAAACTCCACCCCCCCAGAAACATGACGCAGAAAAAAGCGCTGCCCGCGATCATGTGCATGTATTCGCCGAGGAAAAACAGCGCCCACTTCATCGACGAGTATTCGGTGTGGAACCCGCCGACGAGCTCCTGCTCCGACTCGGCCAAGTCGAACGGTGCCCGGTTGCACTCGGCCAAGACGCAGATGAAAAAAATGATCGCAAGCAGCGGGTGCGTCAGGATCCCCCACACTCCGCCGCCATCCGGAGCGCCGGCGGTTTGCAGGTTGGTCATCAATTGGGTGTCGGGCGTGGCGAAGGTGAGGATGACGATCAGGACGCAGAGGCCCATCGGGATTTCGTAGC
>CAYPCC010000252.1:0-3641 GCA_964409095.1 uncultured Phycisphaera sp.
TCAAAGCCGCCATGCACCTCGCCGGCACCGACACCGGCGAACTCCGCCTGCCGTTGACGGAGTTGGAAGACGACGGCGTCGCCAAACTCCGTGCGTTGTTAAAAGATGTGCTGCCCGTTGCCGCGGAAGTGTGAGGTCAGGTCGAAGACCTGACCTACTTGCTGCTCCGATTGAAGACCACGATAAGCCCGTTCTAACCCAAGGCGGGTTCGGCGGACGATATGGCGATGGGCTGCGTTGAATTCTTCTTTTGCCGATCCTTGATCCACGACTTGATCGCGTCGCGGTCGGTTTTCCAAGGGCCAGCGGCGCGGCGGGTGAGGAACGTGGCGTAGAGGGCGTTGAGGGTGTCGCCCAGGGCGATGATGAGTTCGAGGCGGCGTTCTAACAGTTCTCTTGCGTTTTCGACGTCTTCGATTTCAGGAAGCGCGGCGCTGCTGACGACGAACTGGTCGCCTTGGAGGTTGAGTTCCCACTGGTGCTCGGCGTCGGCGAGGATGAGGCCGACTTTGCGGGGCCATTTGCCGGTGCGGAGGGCGTCGCCGGCTTCGGGGAGTTTGGTGGGGTTGTCGCCGCGGAGGGTCTGCTTGCCGGTGAGGTCCCAGGCGCAGTCCATGTCGAGGGCTTTGTCGAGGGCGACGAACACATCCCCGCCCCCGGAAGTATTTCCTGCCATTCCGGGGGCGGTTTTGATGGTGGGCGTGTCGCGGTCTTTTTCGCCGTGCCACCAGAGCCACATGAGGAATTCGTTGCCGAGGTAGTCCTTGAGGTCGACCGATTTAGCGATCCAAGGCAGCACGGGCAACGCGCCCCCGGAATTTATCTCGCCGCGGTCGTCGTCTCGCGGCGTATCCGGCGGCGGCGTGAACGCGGACGGCTGGAGGTCTTCGTAGTCGCGGGCTTTGCCTTGGGCTTTGATGAGGTTGCCCGCGAGGACGCCCGCGCTGAGGTTGTCGAGTTCGACGGCAAAGGCGTTGCGCATCATCCGCGAGAGGTGCTCGATCACGGTCGTTCCGGCGGCGCCGCAGTAGAGCGTCTGATTTGCGAAGTCCCAGAGGACGGGGACGATCTTGGACTTGCGGTATTTGCCGCTGGCGAGTTCTTCGCGGACCTGCTGGTTGGCGGTTTCGCGGGCTTCGCGTTTTTCGCTTTTGGACGGGAAGCCGGTGGGGTTGCCCGTGGCGGCGGCGAGCTCGTTCATCACCTTGTAGGCTTTTTTGATGTCGGCCGGGACCTTGTTGGTATCTAAACGCAGCGCGAAAAGGGCGAGCCCATTTCCGGGGGTGCCGTAGCCGTTTTTATGGTAGGTGAACTGGGTGTCGAAGAGGTGGACGCCGGTGGTGAAGCCAGCCTCGACTTCATCAGGCGCGCCGAACTCACTCTCGCGGAAGCGCGACTCCGAGAGGATCGAGAGGAAGGCGTCATCGACGTGCGAGGGGGCGTCGCCGGTGACGTGGAATCGGGTGAAGGTGACGCGTCCAGAATCAAAGGGCATCGGGCAATTGTACCCCCGGCCCGCGTCACATTGGGTTGCCCCAGAAGGTGTCGTCAACGTCGTGGATAAGTTGTCGAAGGGTGGCGGTTTTGTACGTCAGAGCACGAAGTGACAGCGAGTGACCGTCATTAGAGGCATGCGTTATTGATGGCACCAGAAGACTCACTCGCTTATGCGTCGTGCTCTGATTAAGTCACGACGTGCTTACACGTCCAGCGGCGGCGGGTCTTTGCTGGGCAGCAGTTCCGCGATGACCCGGCCCGCCCCGAGCGTGGCGTAGAGGCCCAGCAGCCACCACGACGGGCCGACGACCAGGCCCATGACCGCCATCGGGTAGGCGATCGAACTGGCCACCCAGAACACGCGGCGGCGGGCTTCCGGGGGGATGCCGGGTCGGAGGGTGGGGATCATGCAGATCAGGGCGTAGCCGGGGAAGTGGACGCCGTAGATCAGGAGGAACGCGCGGTAGCCGACTTCGCCGGGGGTGAGATTGCCGCCGTCGGCCGTGGGCAGCGACCACTCCGCGTGGCGACTCACCACCGCCCAGATCAGCGCCCCGAGCATCAGCAACCCAAACCCCGCAAACGGCCAACGGTCGCTTTTGTCGACCACCGCGAACCGCTCCCGGCTGTGCACCAGGAGCGTGAACGCGACCTGCACGCCGATGTGGATCGCCAGGAGGGCTTGCCAGGACGGGGCGAGGGAAAAGTGGTCGTCGCCGTTGATGAGTGGGCGGAGCAGCCCGGCGTACATGAGTGTGAAGACGATCATGCTGCAGAACACGACGCCGAACCCCAGGCCGAAGGCCGCCCGGCCGGTGCCGGGGCCGGTGCTGTAGCGGGCGCGGTGGAACGTCGGATCGAGGTAGGGGCAGAGGGCGAACCCGATGATCAGGCCGGGCATGAGCAGCCACCAATCCAGGTCGTTCAGGCGGTTCGGCAAGGTGTCAGTCGATACATCCCGCCACGCCCCGTCGAGTTGGCCGGCCATCGAGAAACAGCCCCACGAGAGCACCGCGACGCCGATGCTGATCGCGGGCAGCCAGTTGCCGATGGTGTCGCGCCGCGTCTTGTCCATGACCAACCACGGCAGCACGCACATCAGCGCAAGCCAAATCCCGCCGAACAACCAAAACACGACGTACACCTGATACGCGATCGTCACCCCCGCAAACCACCGCAGCGCCCCCGGATGGTTTTGCGTGATCTTCCAACTGATGCCGGGGGTCCGCAGCACAAACCCCATCGCCGCCGCCCCGAGGACGTTGGGCACCGCAAACACGATCCAGCCCCACACCCCGAAGTCGCGCACCAGCATGACCGGCAAAAACATCCCGATCACCCACGTCCACGAGCAACCCAAGAAGCACGCCCACAGCAGCGCCGGGCCGACGCCGGACTTGGGGGATAGGGCGGATTCAGAATCAAGCGACGGCATCGCGTGATTGTACCGTTTAGCTGGCGATCGCAGATCGCCGAGAAACGCAAGGTTTCAGCACCGCAGAAAAACGCACGGCGATCTTCGATCGCCCGCTAAACGTGATTCTTCCGCGAAGATAAAAAGTAGTTACTTCTTCGCCGCGGCGCGCTCCGCCTGCTTGGCTTTGCGTGCCCGGTACTTCGCCTTGGGCGTGACGTGGAAGGTGGCGGTGGACATGCCGACCTTGCGTTCTTTTTCGTCTTTTTTCACCACGGCCTGCAGGATCGTCAGGTCCACCGTGATGTTGAACTCGTCGCCGGTGGCGACCAGCGGTTCGATGTCTTCGCGCGGATCGACGCGGTAGATCGCCGGGCCGACGCAGGGGCGGCGGAACTTGTACTCGAGGTGCTTGCACACCACGGTGTAGTCGCTGCCACACTTCTGGAAGATGAACATGCCGCCGGCCACTTCGCTGTTGGCTAAGAGCGCCGCGCCCGCCATCGCGTTGTACCAGTTCTTGTTGAATCGGCTGAAAGGCACGACGCACTCGAACGGCCCGTCGTCCAGCGTGTTCGCCTTGGCGTGCCGAAACTTGATCCCCGAGCGGTACGCCACCGGCAGAAACAGGTACGAACAGAAGCGGTGCCAAAAGTTATTCTTGACCGACAGCTCGGAAAACTTGTTCTCGCCCCACCGCGTAAACCGGCCCCACAGCCCGACCTCGGGA
>CAYPCC010000253.1:0-3633 GCA_964409095.1 uncultured Phycisphaera sp.
CCCTGCTCATCGGCATCCTGCTGCCCGCCCTGGGCGCAGCCCGCCGCACGGCCCGCCAAATGGCCAACAACACGCAAATCCGCGGTACCCACCAAGGCTTTGTCACCTTCGCCCAGTCCAACAAAAAGGGCGGCAACGACGGCTACTTCCCCGGCCTCAACAGCTCGGGCGACGTCGTCCTCTCGCAAGACGCTGGCGCGGCCGAAGACGGCTACGGCGGTGGTGCGGACACCCAGTCCTCGCTCCCCCAAAACATCGTCGCTCTGATGCTCAACGGCAACTTCTTCACCCCCGACTACGTGATCAACCCCGCCGACGCGGGCGCGACCGAAGTTGCCGCTAATGCTAACGTCACCGGTGCGAACTACTCCTACGCCATGCTTGACCTCGGCGGCACCACGGGTACCGCGGCGGGCGTGGCCCCTGCCGACCCCGGCCGTGCCATCGAGTGGAAAGAAACCCTCAACACCTCAGCCGTCATCATCGGCGACATGAACACCGGCACCGACGCCGTCGTCGGCACCGCGATCAGTTCGGTCTGGACCGAAGAAAACTCGGGCGATTGGCGCGGCGGCGTGACCAAGAACGACAACTCCACCTCGTTCGAAACCTCGCCCATCTTCGAGCAAACCAAGTACGGCAACGCGATCGCTCAGGCTAACGACAACTTGTTTGTCGATGAAGCCACCGTCGCCGGTACCGCGACGCTCGGTGCGAACGCCACCTTGGTACTTGACGTGTCGGGTGAACTGCTCAACCAAGATAACGTTCGTCCGTAATGTTGAACGCGTTTGAATGACTTACTTAACTTGCTGGCCGCCGAAAGGCGGCCAGCTTTCGTGACGAAGAACATATATTTGATCCCATTTTCTTAGGAGTTTCCATGCAACGTCAAAAAGGTTTCACGCTTATCGAACTGCTGGTCGTGATTTCGATCATCGCCCTGCTCATCGGCATCCTGCTGCCCGCCCTGGGCGCAGCCCGCCGCACGGCCCGTCAAATGGCCAACAACACGCAACTGCGTGGTATTCATCAAGGTTTCGTCACTTTTGCTCAGTCCAACAAAAAGGGCGGTGGTGACGGCTACTTCCCGATGCTCGATGGTTCGGGCGATCTGGTCCTTGACGAAACCGAAGACGCCACGACCTACGGCGGCTTGGATATCGGTGCGCCCGCCAACGCCGTCGCTCTAATGCTCAACGGCAATTTTTTCACCCCCGACTACGTGATCAACCCCGCCGACGCGGGCGCGGTCGAGGCAGCGCTGAATGCGGATGTGACCTCGGCGAACTACTCCTACGCCTTCCTGGATCTGGGTGACAACTCCGGGGTTACACCGGCTCAGGTTGCGACGGGCACCGCCCCCGCCACCGCGGGTCGTGCCATCGAGTGGAAAGAAACCCTCAACACCTCAGCCGTCATCATCGGCGACATGAACACCGGCACCGACGCCGTCGTCGGCACCGCGATCAGTTCGGTCTGGACCGAAGAAAACTCGGGCGATTGGCGCGGCGGCGTGACCAAGAACGACAACTCCACCTCGTTCGAAACCTCGCCCATCTTCGAGCAAACCAAGTACGGCAACGCGATCGCTCAGGCTAACGACAACTTGTTTGTCGATGAACCCACCGTCGCCGGTACCGCGACGATCGGCGCGAACGCCGCCCTGAAGATGGACCAAATCGGCGCTTACGTCAATCAAGACTCGCTCCGCTAAATGGATTCAAACATTTGAATACTTCACAGGCCGGCCCCCGAAAGGCGGTCGGTTTTTTTATGGATAGCGGGTGGGGGGGAATGATTTTAAAGCCGAGGTATGGCTATCCCTCGGCTTTGGATTACACTGCGACTATGGCCCGGCCGTGGAACAACTGGCACCCCTGTATCACGGGCACCTACGGGTCATGGCTCTACGGCGACCCCCGCGGCTTCCGCACCTACCAGCACCGCGAACACGTCGAAGGCGACTACCGCCAACCCCCGCCGCCGGGGACCTACACCGAACTCTACGAACAGACCCAGCGTTCGATGACACGCGATGCGGTGGCGTTGTCGCCCAAAGAACGCCACGCGGTGGCCCAAGCGCTCACCGAGAAGATGCGCGAATGGGACACCGAGTTTGTGAATCTCGCGGTGAGCGCGACGCATTTTCATCTGCTGGTAAGGTTTCGACCGCTCGACGGCCAACAAAGCCGAGGGATGGCTATCCCTCGGCTTTCCGAATCCTCCGCGCTCCAGGACGGCCGCGACACTCTCCCACGCCACCTCATCGGCCTGCTCAAAAAACACAGTGCCCACACCCTGCGCCAGCAAGGTTTGACCACCCGGCCCGGCGGCTTGTGGGCCAAACGCGGGAAAGTCATCCCGATCACGTCACGCGACCATCAAGTGGCGGTGGCAAGGTACATCGCCCGGCACACCCGGGAGGGTGCGGTGGTGGTGTCGGGGTTTTGAAATCAAAACCACGGAGGAGCAGATCTACAAAGCCGGGGGATGGCCAGCCCTCGGCTTTCTATTGCTCACCCATTTCCCATGTTGACGCCCCACCCCCGCCTCGGGATACTAGGACATGGAAGCCAAGATCCTTACCGACGGAATCACCTTCGACGATGTCCTCCTGCTGCCGGCCCGCAGCGATGTCGTCCCCAGCCAAACCGACACGTCCACGCGGCTGACCCGGAACATCCGGCTGAATATCCCCGTGCTGTCCTCGCCGATGGACACCGTGACCGAGTCGGCGCTGGCCATCGCGCTGGCCCAGCAGGGCGGTCTCGGCGTCATCCACAAAAACCTGTCGATCGCCGACCAGGTCCGCGAAGTCACCAAGGTCAAGCGCTCGGCCAACGGCGTCATCACCGACCCCGTCACCCTCCCCCCCGAAGCCCCCGCGTCGGAAGTGCGACGCTTGATGAACGAGCAAAATATCTCCGGCGTGCCCATCACGCTCGACGGCACCTCGCGGGGCAAGGTCGTAGGCATCGTGACCCGGCGGGACATGATGTTCTTGGCCGACGACGCCACGCCGCTGCACGAGGTGATGACCAAGGATCGGCTGGTCACCGCGCCCCCGGAAACTACGCTCGGGCAAGCCGAGGCGATCCTCAACCAAAACAAAGTCGAGAAGCTGTTGCTGATCGATACCGACGGCAAACTCACCGGCCTGATCACCATGGGCGACATCGCCAAGCAAGACGCCTTCCCCCTGGCATGTCGAGACGAGCGCGGTCGGCTGCGGGTCGGGGCCGCGGTGGGGGTGCATCAGATGGACCGGGTCGATGCGTTGATCGGGGCCGAGGTGGACGTGATCATCGTCGACTCGGCCCACGGCCACAGCGGCAACGTCATCGACACCGTCCGGGCGATCAAAGCCCGCTACACCATCGACGTCATTGCCGGCAACATCGCCACCGAAGAAGGGGCCCGCGACCTCATCGAGGCGGGGGCCGACGCGATCAAGGTCGGCATCGGGCCGGGGTCGATCTGCACGACGCGGATCGTCTCGGGCGTGGGCGTGCCGCAGGTCACGGCGATTTTTAATGCGTGTCGCGCGGCCAACGAACTGGACATCCCCGTCATCGCCGACGGCGGGATCCGCCACTCGGGCGACCTCACCAAAGCCATTGCCGCCGGGGC
>CAYPCC010000254.1:0-3605 GCA_964409095.1 uncultured Phycisphaera sp.
CGGGGGTTTGCCGCTGGTCGTGGGCTGCGATACACTTGACGGTCCGACGCGGGTTGAGCACCCGCCCCCGACCCATCCGAAGGAATCCCCGACCCATGAGCGATGAATCCGCCGCCACGCTGGATACTGCCGAGTACCGCGACACCGCAACCGCCCGTAAATATTTCGACGCCGGCTACGCCGCCGAGCAAGCCGGCGACCGCATCCACGCGATCGAACAGTACGAAGCCGCCTACACCGCCGACCCCGAAGACACCGAAAACTGCTTCCGGCTGGCCTACAACCTCGACCTCTTGGGCGAGGAAGACGAGGCCCTGCACCTTTACGAAGAGTGCGTCAAGCAGGAGAAGCCGCAGCTCAATGCGCTGATCAATTTGGCCGTGGCTTATGAAGACCGCGGCAAGTACGCCCAGGCCGAGCGCTGCATCCGCCAAGTGCTCGCCACCGACCCCAACCACCCGCGGGCCCGGCTGTACATCAAAGACATCCTCGCATCCAAGGCGATGGTCATTGATGACGAGCAAGAAAAACGCAACGAAAAGCACCACGCGCTGCTCGACACGCCCGTGACCGACTTCGAGCTTTCAGTCCGCACCCGCAACGCGCTTCGGAAGATGAATATCCGCACGCTCGGCGACCTCTTGAAAGTCACCGAAGCCGAGCTCCGCAGCTTCAAAAACTTCGGCGACGCCAGCCTCGACGAGATCAAAACCATGCTCGCCCAAAGGGGCCTGAAACTCGGCCAAGCCGTCGAGCAACATCAGGCCGAGGTTAAGCAGCAGGTCTACGACCAGCTCAAGAACGAAGTCGGCGGCGACAACGGCATGCTCGACAAGTCGGTCAACGAACTCAACCTCAGCGTCCGCGCCCGCAAGGCGTTGGCGCTGCTGGGCGTGACCTCCATCGGCGACTTGGTCATGAAGACCGAGGCCGAGCTGATGGGCGTCAAGAACTTCGGCATGACCAGCCTCGTCGAAATCCGCGAACGCCTCACCGACATGGGCATGGGCCTGCGGACGCTGGATTCGTAAGCATCAACCCCCGCCACAACATCAAGGCCCGGCCGTCCACACGGCCGGGCCTTGTTTTTTTGATCTTGACCCGATGAACGATTCGCCCCCCTCTTCGACGTCCGAGCAAGCCGTGCGTCACGCCGCGCGGGTCTTGCTACTCGACCGTGACGCAAGGGTTTTGCTGTTTCGGTTTGTCGATCCGGTCGATGGCTCGCCGTTTTGGATTACGCCCGGCGGCGGGCTGGACGACGGCGAAACCTACGAAGACGCGGCCCGCCGAGAGCTGCGGGAAGAGACGGGCCTGGTCAAACCCGAAGGCTTGGCGGCCAAGGGTTTCGGGCCGTGCGTCTGGACTCGGACGATCGATATCCGTTACGGCCACAAGCGTTTTCGCCAACACGAACGCTACTTCCCGCTGCGTCTCGACGCCGCCCAACCCGCGATCGACACCGGCGGGATGCTCGACTACGAAGTCACCGACCTGCACGAACACCGCTGGTGGAGTGCCGAGGAAATCGCGGCGTCGGGTGATCGTTTTGCGCCACGGCGGTTGGCGGCGTTGCTGGGTGCGCTAGTGAATGAGCCTTGGCCGACGTCGCCGGTGGATGTGGGCCAATAAAAAACGCCTCGGGGCGAGCGGGGCGTGTTTCGAGGCGGAGTTTGGTTGAAGATTTACGGAGCGGGTTGGGCTTTGATTTGCTCGATCATCGCGTTGATTTGGCCGGCGATTTCGGACTCGGGGGCGACGGCGACGGCTTGCTCGAGCAGGCTCATCGCTTGATCCATCTCACCCATCTGCAAGTGGACCTGCCCCTTGATCGCGGTGATCATCTGCAGCGATTCGCCTTCGGGGCGGTGGTCTTCGATGACCTGGTCGAGGCGGGCGAGGCCGGCGTTCATGTCGCTGGCCTGCAGGAGTTGGATCGCCTCTTGCATGTCGGCGTCCATCTTCATGTCGAGCATGGCCGCGGCGTATTTGTCCTTGAGGCCGGCGTCGTTGTCGGGGTCCAGCGCGATGATGTACTCGACGACGCTGGGATAGTGCGCGACGGCGAGGTCGAGGCCGACCGCGTCCATGGCTTCGTCGAGGGCGCGGGCTTTGTCGACGCCGTCGGCGTCTTTGGCTTTGGCCATCGCCTCGTCACGGGTGACGCGGATGGCTTGCAGCTCATCGAGGTGGGCGAGGTAGGCCTCGGGGCCGCCGGCTTGGTAGCCCGTCTGGGCGTAGGGCTTGCCGCTCGCGTCGGCGAGGATGATGGTGGGGTAGCCTTGGATGTTGTACTTCTGAGCCAACGCCGCGTTTTGATTTTTCACCGCGTCGGTCTGCGGGACGTTATTGGGGAAGTCGAGTTCGACGAGTACGAAATCTTCGGGCGCCGCAGCCTTGAATGCGTCGGTGAGGAACACTTCATCTTTGAGCTTGATACACCAGCCGCACCAATCCGAGCCGGTGAAGTCCATCAGGAGGTCTTTACCCGACGCCTCGGCCTCGGCCTGGGCGGCGGGGAAATCGGTGGTCCAACCCTCGGGCACGGCAAACGCCGACGCGGACACGAAGGCCGCGGCGATCACCGCGGTAGCATGGGGAAATAATCGGCGGGTTCGGATCATGGGATGCTTTCGGGGTAAGAGGGATCACCGGACTTTTAGTTAGTACCTCAGTCATATCCCACCGGTTCGCCAAACCGCTGGCGGACCGGGTCTGCTCTTTCGTAGGTTATGCTTCAGCATAACGTGCGGGGTTTGTCCGTCGTGTTATGCTGAAGCATAACGTGCGGGGACTGCGGGAATTACGGGGATCGCGGGAGCCGGGCGCAAGGGAAACTAGCGGCTGTACCGATTCCCCGCGTCGCCGGGGGTTTTGGTCAGGCGATTGTGGACGTAGAGCGCCTCGAGGACGAACTCACCCGCGGCGGCGAGCATCTGCGGGTCGTCGGGGTCGACGTCGAGGCGCTGGGCCATGTCTTTCGCCGCTTCGAGCAGGCCTTCGACGTGTTTCATCGAGGCGATGACCGCGTCGGCCGCGACATCGTCGCCGAGCGTGAGACGTAGGCCGTCGTCGAACTGGTCGCTGATCGCCTCGAACTCGTCGATCTCGGCGAGCTCATCAAAAATCGTTTTCACCGCTTCGCCCAAGAGCGACTCGACGAGTTTATCTTCGGTGTCTTCGCCGTCGTCGGCCATGAGCAGCTCGATCTTCCCGCGCGTCGAGGCGAGCACGTGGGCAAGGTCCGACACGCGGGTGGCGACCGTGGTTTCACCCGTCACCAGTCCGCGGCGCTCGGCCGAGCTCACGAGGTTTTCGACACACGAGATCGACGTGCGGACACTCACGCCCGAGGCCTGGTTGATGTGCGTCGAGGTCCGGGCGGCGCTGACCGCTTCTTCGATTACGCGGTGCATGAACGCGGGAATGACGACCTTGGGCAGGTCTTCGCCGGGCGTGTGCTGGTCTCCATTACGAGACGTCCAGGCGTTGTCGGCGGTGATCTGGATGGCTTCCTCGATGGTCTTGGGGTAGTGGGTGCGGACGACGGTGCCGATGCGGTCCTTGAGCGGGGTGACGATCCGGCCGCGGTTGGTGTAGTCCTC
>CAYPCC010000255.1:0-3598 GCA_964409095.1 uncultured Phycisphaera sp.
CGACGCCCTTGCAACCGCTTGCGCACCGGTCGGTCGCGTCCGTCCCTGCGCCAGCGACACGACCGGCCTGCCGCTGTTTGAAGAAGCATTCTACGCGGGGATCCGCGCCGCCGAAGCCAGCATGCACAACCTCGGGCACACCACGCCGTCGATCGTCGAAGGCTAGTGCGTCAGAAGACGACGGTGCCGATGAACAAACCAAACTGCGGCAGCGGGATCCCCCCAAACGAACCGCTGAGCCGGGCCTGGCCGCCGAGGACGCCTTTGGCCACCCGGTTCGACTTGGTAAACACGTACCCGAGCCGCGCTTCGCCCTCGACCCCGAACGGGCGGCTCAAGCTAAAAATGGCGCCGCCGCCGAAGCTGTAAAAAAATCGTTGCCTCCGCCCACCCGTGCCAATGGCCGTGACATGATGTCGATGCGTCAGGATACCTTGGCCACGCAGCCGTACGGTGGTAAAGTCGTAGTTATATAAATCGGCCAGGCCCACCGAGGCGGTCCCCTGGTAACCGATCCCCGTATTCCAATCGAACACCCCCACGCGACTTCGGCGCGGTCGGAGGCGCGTGCCAAGAAAAAGGGCGAAATCACCAGATGGAATTGGGGCGAGACCAAAATTGAGCGTGACAAATCCTGCAACCACCAATGTGCGGTATATCGGCGGAGCTGGCAGCGGTGGCGATGACTCGGGATCGACAGGCGCAACGGCAGCCGCCGACAAGAGAGTCATTTTGATGAGCGAAAACATGATTATTCAAGTTTAAAGCTCACTCGCAGGCTGCAGGACGATCTCAACGGTACTCGGGCGTGCGGTCGGCCCAACGAACTCGAACCAGTAGCGTCCGACCGGGAGATCGACGGTCACCGGGTCGTCCCCCGGGGCGATGACATTCAACGTCCATGCTTCGCAGGTATTCTCGCACCCGCCGAGGATCACCAAATTGTCGGACTCGCTGCCCTCACCGCCGATGGCAAGGGTGTATTCTCGTGCTACCGCGACCTCAAACGTTCGATACTTGTGGACCCGTGAACCCGCGCCGATGGCTGAACTGTCGCTGCAATCCAGGTGCTCTTCGTGAACGATCTGCCCCGCGCTCCAGTCAAGCGGCGGACCATCACATTCGAGTAAATTCGTCTGCCACCCGGCATAGGGACAGTCCCGCATCAAAGCCTCAAAATCAACGATCGCGTCCGTCAACCCCACGCCAAATACACGATGAAAAGCTTGATCAAAGCGCCTAGAACCTGAGAAGCGATACAGGTCGTCATACAATTGGGCATAGCGGACAGTGCCGTATGTTCGGATCAAGTATGCTGTGAAGGCACCCGCCATCGTATAGTCACGTTTTGGCAGATAGAGCGAGCGTTGCGCCGCCCGGATGCCCTCCGGGATGTTCGACGCCTTGGCGATCATCCAGGTTGCTCCGGCATCGCTCGCGCCTTGGTAGGCCATTGCCAGTCCTTCAAGAATTAGCGCATTTGGGTCGCCCATGGCCGCGGTTGCGGCATGCGCAAGCTCGTGCCGCATCGGCAGTTGCGTAGCGATAACGCGCCTAAACGGAGCCTGAAAGCAACCCAATACAGCCTGTGTGCACCGCAACTGCAGTCGATCCTGAGTCGTCCAATAGTAGCGTAACCGGGATGATGGCGGCGGGAGATCGAACGTTTGCTGGACAAGCGTCACGTAGCGTTCCATCGCCGCGACGGTGCCTTCGCAGACAACCCACTCAGGATCGTACGCAAGATCGATGAATGCACCCGAGCGCTGAACCTCAGGGAGCCGCGGTGATTCGCACCCAACAGCGATAGTTTCGACGAAAACTAGGCCCCAACCCGCAACCTGTGAACGAAACCACAAGGATTGTGGACAGGGGCTCTTGATTGGCAACGTAATGTTCCTCGAAGGGTCAGGTGTCTTGTCCCGTACCTTCAGATGTATCGGTCATCCCCGTCCCGGTACTCGGCGCATCCTCTTCACTCTCAGATGTGGAGGTCTGTTCGGGTTCTGCGCCGGTCTCGCCAGTGCCCTTATTGTCGTCCGGGTCGTCACCACTTGAGGTCGAGCCATCCGGAACATCACCGCCCGAAGTTGAGTCCTCTGGAGCTTCGTCTGGGGTATCACCGCCCGAAGTTGAGTTGTCATCCGTGGGGGCACCACTGGTGCTGGTTTCGTCATCCTGCGTATCCGAGGAATCCTGCAACCCTGCATCCCCGGTTGGAAAGGAACCCGTGGTGGCCGAGGTGCTGGTCTCATCCAAGGAATCTGAGCTCGGATTTGACACGCTATCGGAGTCGCTCGATTGGGAACATGCTACAATGACGTTGTCACCAATTACAGTGATGTCCTGACAGACGCTGCATCGTGTTTGAGTGAACAAAATGGCAATCAAGCCAAATCGCGCAAACGGAATCGCGCAAACGGAATCGCGCTAGGCTGAGTTATTTTCATGAAGAATCTCCTTATTCCCTGACTACACGAACCTCCACGGCCTGTCAAGCACCTGTGCAACGAGTATTTTTTCGGTTCTGCGCGTGCGAATTGCATCACAGTCTACCCCCATTCCTTTTCTTCATCGGAGTCCCCGCTATTGGCAGCGACCGTCTTGGGCGAAGCCGACTCCACTGCCCCAATGCTCGCCCGTCGCCCGGCCGTCATCTATTACCGCGACCGTGGCGTTTATGGCCGCGGCCCGCGGGCCGCGGGCTGACGCGCCCGACATCCCAGCCCTGTGGCCCCCTGCCCGCGTTATCCTCGGCCCGGTAGCGAGGCGAGGTGGCATGGCTCTGACGCGTGAGCAACTGGCACAGTTGGTAGCAGCATTTCCGGCCCGCGGCGTGCGGCGGTCGGACCCGCGGGGCCACGAGGACCTGCGCAGCAGCATCATTGCGGCGATCGAACCGGTGGCCGAGGCCCTCGACTTTGAACTCGAGACCGTCGACACGTTGACCCAAGCCCAACTCGAGCCTCTGCCGGCCCACATTTTTTTGGTGTGGTGTGAAGTCGACGAGCTGATGGCCTACTTCTATGCCGTCCCCGAGGCCGACTTGCACGAAGGCATCGCCCAAGCGTTGGCGATGATCGCCGGGTCGCAGTTCGCCAAGCCCGAGGCCCTCGCGCCCGAACAATGGGGGGCCGCGCTGCGGTTGATGGCTGCCGTCGCCACGCCCTACGCCCGCGATGTCGATGACTTCTTCGCAACCTTCGTCGCGCCGCACCAACCGGCCCCGCCGGCCTTGCCGGACATCGCCGAAGTTGAAGCGTTGTTTGACTCGTTCGCGAATTGCTTCGTTGCCAGCGGCGCGGGGCTTGGTCACCGCTTCTCTCGCGTCATCACGATCGTTCGCGGCAGCCTCTAAAGTTGCTTTCGGCCGCGAGTGCGGGCACGCTGGGTCCCCTGGTGCCGCCTGTGCGCGAACAACCGCTCCGCCGCCCACCGTCGGCGCTTGCGGCCCATCTCGGTGGGCGGATCGACGCGTTTACCAGCGCGGTTTTGGTAATTCCGCTGTTTTTGATCTACCAAGTGGGTATTCTCGCCCAGGCGGGCAGTGGTCAGAACGGGGTCGATTTCGTAACAAAGGCGCTGATCGAGCTGTGTG
>CAYPCC010000256.1:0-3585 GCA_964409095.1 uncultured Phycisphaera sp.
GCGACGAGCGAGCCGACGTAGCGCGACGAATACAGCGGGCTGTCTTGCAGCTTGAGGCGACGGTGCCGGCCCACTTCCCATGTTAGATAGCTGCTTCAGCGACGAGGCGACGGGCCTCACCGACTTTGGGGTGACCGCTTTCGCCGGGATGACCGATTCCTTGGCTAAAGTCGCCGGGGCCGAAGAAGAGCATGTCGATACCCCGCGTCGCCGCAATGGCGTCGAGGTGCTCGATCGCCTCGGGGTCTTCGATCTGTACGGCCACGAAGCGTTCTTCGTTGGCTTGCGGCAAATAGCTACTCATGTCGGTCATGGTGAAAGCGCCGTCCGCGTTACCCCCGTCAAGAGCTCGTCGCCCGACGGGGTGAAACTTGGTCTGGCGTGCGATCTCTCGAGCCTCTTGGCTACTTAGCAGGTGAGGGACAAGAATCCCCGCCGCGTCCATTTCTAGCGGCCGAACAATGTCGCTATAGCTCCTGCGAGGAACACGCACGAGGGTGGCTCTTGGGCATCACGCCAGATCGACTGGATGTCGGCGTCTGGTTACGGCTTGCAAGCCATGCGGCGATTACCCGCTCATACAGCGCTCGGCTTTGCAGGGAAACATGCTCACCACGATAAATGTCGTTGCAGATGGGGCCGCCACGGCTTGGCCGGAAGGATGGTGACGACGGTAAGAACGGATTCGTTTACGGGTCGTGATATGTGAGGCTGCTGAAACTTAAGAGCTAATCCGATAGTCTACCGGATTAACTGGCTGCTTCTGGCCTCACTGCCGACCACCGGCAGGTACGCTAAATCGCGTTAGGCTAATGCTTTCTGAGAAAGCGGGTGAAGAGGATCGAACTCTCGACATTTACCTTGGCAAGGTAACGCTCTACCGCTGAGCTACACCCGCAAAATGCGATGTAAGTCGTTCCGGCGAATCAACTTACGATTCCGAATTTCGTTAGATTTTTTGTGGTTGATAGAGGCTTCCAACCACGGTTCCAACCAAACGGCCTTCGGGCTAGGTATAGTAGCATATCGAAATCGCTTTTGCCAACAAGTGACCGCAGATGAGCGATAGTGCGATATTTTGGGGTCCAGAGAATTCCCCGCCCTGATTCGCCCCCGGCGCAAGAGGGCTATCAACCAGAACGACGCCAATCAAGAACCGTGCTTGCCCGTATGACGGATGCGATCGGGCCGACTGCCGCATGGCATACGACTCTGCTTGAAACCCATCAGGCTTCACGCAAACATAAAACCCAACGGGCTTCAAGGGTATCTTCGTTGGAACTATTTGGGTCTCAACCAAAGCCTAACACGCCAAGCGTTACCCGCCCGCCCCCGGCCTGCTAAATAAAGATGCGGGAGAAAGCCGAAATGACGCAGCGTGCGCTGGGCGAAGAGTTGGGGCCGCCTCAATCGTGGGGGTAAAAATGCGACGTCTCGATCCGTTGCGTGGACGCGGCCGAGTTCGCCGAATGGGCCGAGGCCGGCGGGGTCGAGCCGGCCGAAGCCATGGCGCGACTGAGGGGCACGCCCGTTTCGAAAAAACGGTGTCGCCGATAGGCTCGCGTGGGATTGAGTTCGAGAGACTAAAAAGGAGGTTCGAAAAAGTCGCTAGTTAGCACTTCCGGCCACGGCCACGAAACCCGAGTTTAAGGCGCGATTGAGGACGCAAACGCTCTGTCGAACGGCAAACAAAACGGAGAGGGCGGGATTCGAACCCGCGGTACGGGTTGTACCCGTACGACGATTTAGCAAACCGTTGCCTTCGGCCACTCGGCCACCTCTCCAAAAGGTCCCCCCCTTCCCGGGAAACGGGCCGCGGCTGTTTGGCACGCGGCAGAGTGTTCCGGGATCGTGAGGATCGGCGATACGCACCACACTGTACCGGGAAGCGTCACGCCGTGGCGTGAAACGTACCGAGGGGGGTGAAGTGGCGATGACTGGATTTGAACCAGTGACCGAGGGCTTATGAATCCCTAGCTCTACCGCTGAGCTACATCGCCGGTGATCGAGCATTGTAGTGGTCCTCGCCCGCCGATCAAGCGGGCGGGGCGACGGGCGACGAGCGGTATGGTTTTTTGCTCGCTACAGGCACTTTGGCCGCCTCGGCGTGCATCGGTTTGTCGTGTGCGCATTATGCGGGAAGCTGCGTTTCGAAGCGGCTTCGGCCCAGGCGATCGGTATTGGTAAAATAGACCCACTTGACGATTTCGCTCATACTGGAGGGCGGGTGACTTTTGACCGTAGGCATCTTCACCCCTAGCCGACCCGCTTCTTCGAATGAAAGTTCACGCCATGCCCATCCAAACCTCCCTTTTTGACCTCACCGGCCAAGTCGCGCTCGTCACCGGCGGCGGCTCGGGTATCGGCAAAGCCTGTGCTATCGCCCTGCTCCAGCACGGCTGTAAAGTCGTGCTCGGCGGACGCACGCTGGGCAAAGTCCAAGAAGCCGCCCAAGAACTCGACGCCTTGGGCGACGTCTCGGGCGACGACCCCGTGGCGGTCGGCGTCCAACTCGACGTCGCCTCCGACGACTCGGCCCAGGCCGCGGTCCAGCAAACCATGGACACCTTCGGCGGGCTGAACATCGTCATCAATTCCGCCGGGGTCATGTGCAAAAAGCCCACCTTCGACCTCACCGCCGACGATATGAACTCGCTCTACGACATCCATGTCACCGGCGCCCTCCGCGTCAGCCAGGCCGCCGGCCACATCTTCCGTGAGCAACACCGGGGCTGCATCATCAACATCGCCTCCATCAGCTCCTACGTCAGCCTCACCGAAGTCACCGCCTACGCCTGCGCCAAGTCCGCCATGATGGGCCTGACCCACAGCCTCGCCAACGAGTGGGCCAAGTTCGGCATCCGCACCAACGGCATCGCCCCGGGCTTCGTGCCCACCGACATCAACCGCAAGATGATCGAAGGCACCGACCGCGGCCGACGCATCCTCGAACACACCCCCATGGCCCGCTTCGGCCAAGGCTCGGAGATCGCCGGGGCCGCGGTCTACCTCGCCAGCCCCGCCGCCAGCTTCGTCAACGGCATCACCATCCCCGTCGACGGCGGCTACCTCGCCAGCGGCATCGGCGACAGCGTCGCGCCGTGGGAAGCCGACGCCTGATCGTCTCCCACGTCACCTCTTTTCACTTCTCGTAACCGCGCGATCGCTTACATTGTGGGCCAGGCCCGCCTTCACGGTACTTTTCGGGCCGACCGATCCCTTCTCGACGGACCCTTGCCATGGCCACTCTGCTGATCGCCCTCGGGGCCGGCGTAGCGTTTCTCGTCGCTTACCACACCTACGGCCGATGGCTGGGCAGGCGTGTCTTCAACCTCGCCGCCGACGCGGTCTGCCCCTCCGCCCGGCTGCGCGACGACCAAGACTACATCCCCACGTCCAAAGCCATCGTCTTCGGCCACCACTTCACCAGCATCGCCGGCACCGGCCCCATCGTCGGCCCCGCCATCGCCGTCATGTGGGGCTGGCTCCCCGCGCTCGCGTGGGTCATCCTCGGCTGCATCTTCATCGGAGCCGTCCACGACCTCGGCTCCATCGTCGTCTCGATGCGCAACCGCGCCCGCTCCC
>CAYPCC010000257.1:0-3578 GCA_964409095.1 uncultured Phycisphaera sp.
GCGTGCCGCTGGTGATCGGGTCTAAGCAGAACGTTGAAGAAGTCGTCCGCTACGCGGGAGCCAAGCAATTGACAAGTGCAAAAAATTAGGATGAAACCGTTCAATCCAAAATTGAATCAAGAATGCGACGCTTTGATCGAATCACTCCGCCGGGTTGTCCGGGGTGAGGTTCGTGCGGATGCGGCGACTCTGGGGATTTACGCCACGGATGCGAGCCATTACCAGCAGACGCCGCAAGTCGTGGTGGTGCCGGTGGACGAGGCGGACGTGGTGGCGGCGCTTCGGGTAGCGTATGAGCACAAGGTGCCGACGACGCCGCGGGGGGCGGCGACGGCGTTGTCGGGGCAGACGTTTGGGCCGGGGATGGTGCTGGACTTGTCCAAGCACTTCACGGCCGTGGTTGAGATCAATGTCCGAGAGGGCTGGGCGCGGGTGCAGCCGGGCGTGGTGCGGGACCGGCTCAACGCGGAGCTGAAGCCGCTTGGCCTTCACTTCGCTCCGGACCCCGCGACGTCGTCCCGCGCGACGATCGGCGGGATGGTCGGCAATAACTCATCCGGCACGCGCTCAATGGTTTACGGCAAGACCATCGACCACACGCTAAGTTGCCGGGTCGCGCTGGCCGACGGCACGGTGATCGACTGCGGGCCGACTGACGACGAGACGTGGCAGCGCAAAGCGGCGGGCGAAGGTGTCGATAGCCCACGCGAAGCCGAGGTTTACCGCGGTGTGCGTGACCTGATCAACCGTCATCAAGACGATATCGCCGAGGCGTTCCCGCGCGTGATGCGACGGGTCTCGGGCTACAACTTCGACGAGTTTGTCGACGGCGCGGGCTACTGCGGACCCATCGGCCCCCGCGCCCGGGAGATCGCCCCCGATGCACATCGCACTTGGAACCTGTCCAACCTGATCGTCGGCAGCGAGGGCACGCTGGGCGTGTTGCTCGAGGTGAAGATTCGCCTCACCCCCCTGCCCGCCGCCACGGCGGTATGCGTCGCGCACTTCGACGACGATCTCGCGTCACTCGCCGCGGTCCCGGCGATCAACGCCCACGGCCCGTCGGCGGTCGAACTGCTCGACCGCAGCGTGCTACGCGAAGCCAAGGTCAACCCCGCGACCAAACACATGGCCCACTGGATCGAAGGCGACCCGGCAGCAGTGCTGCTTACCGAATTCTTCGCTACCCCCGGAAGCACGAACCCTGCTGAAGACGCCCGGGCCAAAGCCGATCGCTTTGCCCAAACGATGCAAACCCAAGGGATCGGCTACGCCCACCCGGTGCTGATCGAACCCGGCGCACAAAAAGATGCGTGGGAGACGCGCAAGCTCGGGCTGGGCCTCATCTCCAACGTCAAAGGCCCGGTGAAGGGCCAAGCGTTTGTCGAGGATGCGTGCGTGCCGGTCGAAGTCCTGGCCGAGTACATCGGCGGGCTGCAGGCCAAGTGCCGTGAAGTCGGTATCGCGTATTCGATGTACGCCCACGCCTCGGTCGGCGTGATCCACTTCCGCCCCGCCATCGATCTGCACCGCCTCGACCACCGCCACGCGATGCGAGAAATCGCCGAATACGCCTTCCTGCAAGTTAAAAAACATGGCGGCGTCTTCGCCGGGGAACACGGCGACGGCGTCGTCCGCGGCGGGTTCATCCCCCGCACCTACGGCCCGGTCGTCTATGACGCCTTCGTCCAACTCAAAAACCTCTTCGATCCCCAACACCTGATGAACCCCGGCAAGATCATTGACAGCACATCGATGATCGACGCCGACCTCTTGCGTTACGGCAACCAATACCGCGTCGCCGAAGTGCCTTCGCAGTTCAAGTACCGCGACCAGGGCGGCTTTCGCTTGGCCGTCGAACAGTGCAACGGCGTCGGGGCGTGCCGTAAGCTCGGCAGCGGGACGATGTGCCCGTCGTACATGGCGACGATGGACGAAAAAGACACCACGCGCGGCCGAGCGAATGCGCTGCGGCTGGCGATGTCGGGACAACTCGGCACCCCCGGAAGTGACAACGGCAACCGCCAAGCGTCATTGACCGTGGATGAGATGACCGCCGCGCTCGGCGGCGAGGAAGTGCAAGGCGTGCTTGACCTTTGCCTGTCTTGCAAGGCTTGCAAGACCGAATGCCCCAACGCCGTGGACATGTCCAAGCTCAAGGCCGAGGCGCTGCAGATGCGTCACGACCAACGCGGAATCCCCTTGGGTTACAAGCTGATCGGCCGGATGCCGGACATCTCCAAGTTCATGTTCGGCCCGTTTGCGCGGGTCGGTCGGATACTCGACAAGCTGCCCCCCTACCGCGTGTTGTTTGAGAAGATGACGGGGATCGACCGCCGTCGGCCGCTGCCACCGTTTGCGTCGCGCCATCTCAATTCGCTCTTGAAAAAACGCGGCACCCCCAACCCCATCGCCGACGACGCGAAGACCGTCGTGTTGTTTAACGACACCTACACCAACACGATGGAGCCGCGTCTGGGCGTCGCCGCGGTCGATCTGCTCGGAGGCTGCGGCTACCGCGTCATCCTTGCTAATGCGGGCTGTTGCCAACGGCCACGTTTATCCAAAGGACTCGTTAAAGAAGCCAAAAAGCTCGGCACCCAAACGCTGGTCAACCTCGATGTATTTGCCAAGCAAGGCCTGCCGATCCTTTGCCTCGAACCCTCATGCGCTTCCGCATTGGTCGACGACCTGCCCGACCTCATCGACGACGCAGCGATGGGCCAGCGCGTCGCCGCTCGAGTGCAGATGATCGACGTCTTCCTCGAAAAAGAAGGCGTCAAACTCCAAAGCAAACACCCCGACATCCTGCTGCACGGCCACTGCCACCAGAAAGCCCTCTTCGGCACCGCCGCGATCAAAAACATGTTTAAAAAAATGCCGGGGGCGACCTGCGAAGAAGTCGACTCGGGCTGCTGCGGCATGGCCGGGTCGTTCGGGTACGAACACCACGACCTCTCAGAAACCATCGGCGAAGACCGCCTCTTCCCCGCCGTCCGCGACGCGGTGAAAGATGGCAAAACCATCGTCGCCTGCGGCATCTCCTGCCGCCATCAACTCCACGACTTCCTGGGCGTCCAAGCCAAACACTGGGTCGAAACCGTCGAGGCGGATCCCTCTTATACGCATCACACTCTGACTTTTCGTTCATCAAGGTAGCGGCATCGACAGACGCTTTTGATCGTTGGTGGGTCGAGACACGAAGCGTGCCAGGCGTCGCAGGCGGCGCGACGTAATGCGTCGTAGTTCTCGTAAGCCCGGTTCGACCAATGGTGGCTCCGCAGGTAGTGCCAGAGGTTTTCGATGGGGTTGAGTTCGGGGCATTGCGAGGGCAGCGGGATCACCGTGACGTTCTGCGGCGGTTTGAGTTCGCAGGCGGTGTGGAAGCCGGCCTTGTCCCAGAACATCACGACATGGACTTCGGGGTCCACCTGCTGTTCGAACCCCTTGAAGAAGGCGTTGACGACTTGGGTGTTGAGGTGTGGCGAGAGCAGGCCGACGGTTTGGCCGGTCGCCGGGCAGGCGGCGCCCAGGACGTAGAGGTAGTCGTAGCGTGTCTGCTTGACGGCCGGTGGACG
>CAYPCC010000258.1:0-3562 GCA_964409095.1 uncultured Phycisphaera sp.
CATGACGTCCTCGGGGATGCAGGTGTCGGTGACGCGGTTCATGCCCCGGTCGTACAGCGCCTGTTCGTCGGCCGGGCTCAGCCCCCGCCACTCCGGGCACCACTCGTATTCCTTGCCCGCCAGCAGCAGGAAGATGTCTTCTTCGAGGTTTGCACCGGTGCAGGTGATGGCGTGGCACTTGTCTTCACGGATCATGCGGGCCAACCCCCGGCCGATGCCCGCGGTGCTCATCGCGCCCGACAGCGTCACCATCATCTTGCCCCCCGCAGCGAGGTGAGCCTCGTAGCCCTGTGCCGCGCAGAGGGTCTCACGGCTGTTGTAGTTCGTGTAATGCCGCTTCATGAAGCTGCGGAGTTGGCCGGTGTTTTCTTGGTAAGTCATATCGTGTAAGCCAGTCATGGTCGGGGAAGAATATTTATCCACAGATTAAGACGATGAAGAAGATCGATACCCATTGCCTTAAATCATCTTAATCGTCTCAATCAGTGCATAAGGCGTCTTGGCGTCTTGGCCTTCAGATTCAAACCAAGCCCATCACGTCTTTCATGTCGTAGCGTCCGGGCTTTTGCGAGACGAGCCATTTCGCGGCCCGCAGCGCCCCGGCCGCATAACTGTCGCGGCTGGTGCTGACGTGTTTGAGCTCCAGCCGTTCGCCCGGTGCCGCGAGAAACAGCGTGTGTTGACCCGCATCATCTCCGATGCGCAGGGTCTGCACGGTGATGTCTTTGGGCTTGCGGGGGTCGTCGCCGTGGCGGGTGAGTTTAACGTGCTGGTCGAAGTCCCGGCCCGCCGCGTCGGCCACCACGCGGGCCAGCGTCAACGCCGTGCCAGACGGCGCATCTTGTTTGTAGCGGTGGTGGGCCTCGAGGATTTCCAGATCGTAGTCGTCGCCCAACAGCTTCACCGCCTGGGCCGCGAGGTGATTCAGCACGTTCACCACTTGGCTGAAGTTGGTCGCCTGCAGCACGGGAATTGTCCGCGCGGCGGCGTCGAGGTCGGCCTGGTCCGCGGCGGTCAGCCCCGTCGTGCCCACGACGATCGGCGTCTTCGTCTCGACACACCGCGCAAGCGCCGCCCGAAACCCCGAGGGCAAAGTGAAATCAATCAACACCTCGCACCCCCCGGAACTCCCGCTATTGAGGTCGGCGAGCTGCGGGCCGTCGGGCTGGGCGGCGTCGATGGCGGCGGAGACGACAAGGTCGGGGTCGGCCTCGGCGAGGGCGATGAGGCGTTGGCCCATGCGGCCGGCCGAGCCGTGGATGGCGAGTTGAATCATGGCGTACACTTCCAAGGTGAGGCGAGAAACCCGTAGGCTACCCGAGCGAGCCGGTTACATTACAATATTGTGGGCCGTGATTTTGGGCGTTCCCGGCAAATCCCTCCCGCAAACGCCCGGGCCAGCCCAAGATCACCCCACGTCCGAGCGACGCCGAGGTCCGCGTTATTTTCATCCCCTAACCCCACAGGTGCTCGATTGGCCTTCTTCGGAAAGAAAAAAAGTAACGACGACGCCCCCGCCCACGCGACTGGCGGCGGGAGTTCCGCCGGCCAAGGCGACACGGCCGCCGGGGGCGAAGACGCCGCCAGCTTCCCCCGCGACCCGCGCAAGGCCCGCAAGTTCTTCGACCACGCCGAGACCGTCAGCGACGCCAAGAACTACGACTACGCCATCGAGATGTACATCAACGGCCTCCGCCACGACCCCGACAACATGGCCCGCCACGAAGAACTCTTCGAAGTCGCCAAACGACGCAAAGTCGGCGGCGGCAAAAAAGCGGGCCTCATGGAATCGAAGATGAACAAGATCGGCTCGGACGCCGTGGGCAAGATGCTCCACGCCGAGAAGATCTGGGCCATGGACTTCGGCGACTCGTCGCTCATGCGCGAGTTCATGAGCAAAGCCGTCGACGCCAACGACGCCGAACCCGACCTCAACCTCGGCGAAGTCGCCTATTGGATCGGTAAGATGGCCCTGGACATCCCCGGCCTCAAGCCGCGCAGCAAAGACTTCGTCCAGCTCCGCGACCTCTTCGCCCGCATCGGCAGCTTCGACAAAGCCATCATCGCCAACAAAAAAGCCTACCAACTCGACCCGAAAAACGACGCGTTGCTCGCCGAGCTCAAAGGCCTCGAAGCCGAGAACTACTCCGCCACCAACACCGCCGGCGGCAAAGGCGAAGAAGGCAGCTTCCGCGACAACATCGCCGACGCCGACGCCGCCAGGTCCGCTCAGCAAGGCAACAGCCGGGCCGTCTCCGTGGTCGATCAGAACATCGCCAAACGCCGGGCCGAGGCCGAGGAAGACCCCGAGGACCCGGACCGCGTGTCCAAGCTCGTCGATGCGCTGCTCAAGAAAGAAGAGTACGCCGAGGAAGAAGAAGCGATGAAGCTGCTGGGCAAGCTCCACGAGCAGACCGGCCAATACCGCTACAAAGTCCGCGTCGGCGACATCAAGATGAAGCAGTACAACCGCGAACTGCGCGACCTCAAGAAAAACCTCGAGGCTGCGCCCGGCGACGACTACTTCACCGGCCGACTCGAAGAAACCACCCAAGAAAAACTCACCTTCGAGCTCGGCGAATACCAGGAACGCGTCAAAAACTACCCCACCGACCTCAAGCTCAAATACGAGCTGGGCAAACGCATGTACCAAGTCGGCCTGATCGACGAGGCCATCGGCCTACTCCAAGACGCCAAACGCGAACCCAAATCCAAGGGCCAGGCGTTCCTGCTTTTGGGCCGATGCTTCATGCAAAAGGGCTGGACCGACGAGGCCATCACCACCCTCGGCGAAGCCATCGAAGCCCACCCCGTCGCCGACGACGGCCTGGGCAAAGAACTCCGCTACGACAAACTCGTCGCCCTGATGAAGTCCGCCGAGGCCGGCAAAAAACTCGAACACGCCGAGGAAGCCAACACCCTCGCGTCGGAGTTGCTGCAGGCCGACATCAAATACAAAGACATCATGGACAAGAAGAAGGCGGCGACGGAGTTGGTGAATTCGCTGCGGAACGGGTGATACATGCCCCAAGCCCTCGCCCTCATCCCCGCCCGCTACGGCTCGACGCGGTTTCCCGGCAAGCCGTTGGTGGCCGAGACGGGGAGGCCGTTGATCCAACATGTCGTCGAGCGGGTGCAGCAGTGCGAGACGATCGGCCGGGTCGTCGTGGCCACAGACGACGATCGCATCTTCGACGCGGTGCACGCCTTCGGCGGCGAAGCGGTGATGACCTCGCCGGACCACCCCAACGGCACGTCACGCCTCGCCGAGGCGGTGGACATCCTCGAAAAAAGGGGACTGTCCCCTTTTTCTAAAGATCGCTTGGTTGTCAACGTGCAGGGCGACGAACCCGAAGTGCCCGCCGCGACGATCGACCTGTTGGTACGCGGGTTGGCGGCGGACGCGTCGGCGGATATGGCGACGCTCGCCTCGCCGTTCGAGGCGGATGAAGACCCGGCCAATCCCAACGTGGTCAAACTGGTGCTCGACCGGCAAAACCGGGCGATGTATTTCTCGCGGTCGCCCATCCCCCACCACCGCGACGCCCCCGCCCCCCCCCCC
>CAYPCC010000259.1:0-3546 GCA_964409095.1 uncultured Phycisphaera sp.
ATGACCATCACCGCGCTCGCCCCCGAAGTCGGCTACGACAAGTGCGCCGCCCTCGCCAAGCAAGCCCACAAAGAAAACAAAACCATCAAGCAGCTCGTCGGCGAACTCAACCTCATGCCCGCCGAACGCCTCGCCGAGCTCATGGATTACGACAGCATGACCCGCCCGGGCTAAGTCGCCTCGCGGATCGGCTTTCGCCACCCCACAAGGCAAAACACCAAACAGCGGATGGTTTTGCCAATTTTTTTCCCGATTCGACGATCGTAAATCTTGCATTCATCTCAATTATAGATATAACTATCCACAAATAGAGATTTCGTCACGTTGACTCAGCTCACCTCTTTGGAGAACCGTCCGATGTTTCACTTGCCTTCCCGAACCCTGTGCGTTTTGTGTGTCCTGTCTCTGAGTCCGCTGGCTCAAGCCCAGCACGCCGACCTGGTCTTGTTTGGCGAAGCCAACCCCGACGCCGCCGCGGTGCCCGAGTCGCGTCAGGCGGTGCACCCGATCTCTTCGCCGTACTACCACGAGGACTCGTTCGTCACGACCGACGCCCGTGCGTACTTCCTCTACCACGACTTCCCCAAGTCCTCGCCCATCGGCGGCGGCAACGCCAAGGTCTACGCCCTACAGCTCCGCGCTGCGCTCACCGACTCGATCCAGTTCGTGGCCTACAAAGACGGCTACACCGACCTCGACTCGGGCATCGTCGAAGACGATGGCTGGAACGATATCGCCGCCGGGCTGAAGTGGGCCTTCCTCCAGGACTTCACCACCGACACCCACGCCGCGGTCGGCGTCGGCTACGAGCTCGGCATCGGCGACGATGAAGCCCTCCAGGAAGACGACGAAGTCCGCCTCTGGGCCTCGTTCAACAAAGGCTTTGAGCAGCTGCACCTCGGCGGCACGATCAACGTGCTTTTACCCGTCGGCAGCGAAGACCCGCTGGGCGATTCGGACCGCTTGACCTGGCACCTCCACGCCGACTATTGGCTGTGTGAATGGTTCTCCGCGGTCGCCGAGGTCAACGGGTACGTCACCCTCAACAACGGCGACAACACGCCGCTGCCGTTCTCCGGCGTCGATGTGGCCAACCTCGGCGGCGGCGACGGCGAAGACGTGATCACCTTCGCCCCGGGCTTTGAAATCCGCCCCAAGAGCAACGTCGGCCTCCGCGCTGCCTATGAGTTCCCGCTGACCGACAACGAAGATTTGTTCGGCTACCGCTGGACCCTCTCGGCGGTCATCAGCTTCTGAACTTGCTGGACTTACCGATCGCTGTTAAGCCGTTGTGCTCTCCCCGCCGTGGAGCGCCAACGGCTTTTTTTACAGCACACGCCATGTAAAACACCACCTCTGGCGGCGACGATAGAAATGGCAAGTTGGATCAATGGGTCGTTGAAAGTAATCGACCCGATCAGGCCGCCACGCGGGCTTCGGCCGCCAAATCGTTGAAGAATCGCATCGTGTTCTCGAGCGCATGATCGGGCACGCGATCGGCCTCGCCGTCCCAATCCAGAAAATCAACCGCACAGCCCACCTCGGCCAGTTTCACTTGGAAACACGCCGCCCGCTCCATCACTCCACACGACGCATCGGTGCTCAAGCCAATAAGCCAACGCACCGGGCGAACCGCGATAGGGTTTGCACAGTCTTCGGTGCTGGCCCAAGCGTCGGCCGCCAACGCCGCACACGCGATCATCCCGGCCGGGTGATCCAACGCAAAGTGCTGCGCGAGCCGTGCCCCGGCCCCGCAACCCATCACCAAGCCGCGCTCGGCCAAATCGTATTTCGCCTTGAGCTCCGCAAACACCTGCGGCCACGCTTCCACCGCATTCATGTCCGACATATCGGGAGCGATCAGCAGCGTCGGAAATCCCAGCGTGCCCTCGATTGCTGCCGCCACGCGGTCGAATGCCGATTGCGGGCTATCCGCGGATTCGGGCATGAGCAGCAGGGGGACCAGCGGGCCTCGGGCCGATTGATTCAGGGCTTGGGTGAGCATCGACGATTCCTCGGTGAAAGACCGTTCCCTGGTGATATCGGGCAGTCTGAACGGCGACGTAAGGCCGGATGCACGAAAATTATGGGACTTCTTTTTGTCGTCCTAACGATTATTTCGTTCACCACTACATCGCAATGTCTTGCTCGGGGATACGGCCAAACGCGATTTTGTCGTCCATCGCGTAATCCACCACGTTCGTCATCGAGCCGGGGTGAATCGCGTGGGCTTTAAACTTGCGATTGACCCGGTCGATGACCTCCGAGAGCTTGTCCTGCCGCTGGGTCTGGGCAAACAGGTGTCCGGGCGTGGATTCCGCGGGGGTCAGGCCACCCAGATCGACCGAGACTTTTTTCGGTAACTCTTGCGACGATCCGCCGGGAATCACCTGCCACGGCCGACGCCGCCACAGCCGTTCAAAATGCTCCAGCACCGTCGGCGTATCGTGCACCGACGGCAACTCGATCTCGTCAACCCACCGCTGCCCCGACACAAACGACACGCTCACCCGCAACCGATGGGCGAAGTACCCGTCCCGTCGACAACGCATCACGGCCTTGCACAGCAGCCGCGTCATGATGCCGTGGGCCCCCTCGGCGTTGCGGTACTGCGGCGGGAGGATGTGGGCGTGGCCCATGCTGGATCGACGGGGTTTGACTTCCACCGCGGGTTGGCCGTGAAACCCCAGCCAGAAATACTCACCCTGCACCGACCCCCAAATCCGTCGGCAATCGGCCATCGACAGCGCAAACAACTCGGCGGGCGTCGTGACGTCGTTCTGTCGCAGCCGCAGGTCCATCCCGCCGCCGACCCCGGGAATATCGGTCAGGGACATGGGTTCTAAAATGCCGGGCATCTGATCCATCGTGAGCACGGTCAGCCCGTCGGGCTTTTGCAATTCGCACGCCGTCTTGGCCAAGAGCCGCGACGGCGCGATGCCGACCGAGCAGGGCAGCGCCCCGTCGAAGTCATCATGGATCTGCTGCTTCATCCGCCGGGCGATCGCTTGGGCGTTGGCGGGTTGCTTCTCGTCGCCGCGGAGTTCGATCGCCCATTCGTCGATCGAGTAGGCCTTGGTGATCGGCAGGTGCCGCTCGATCGACGCCGCCACCGCGTGGTGCAACTCGACGTATCGGGCGGGACGCGCTTGGCGGAGTTCGATCTCGGGACAGAGTTGCCGGGCCTCGGCGACGCGCATCATTGTGACACCCCGCCGCTTGGCTTCGTAACTCGCCGCGATGATCGCTCCGCCCGCCGCCAACACCGGACAGACCCCGACGGGTTGGCCACGCAATGCCGGCTCGTCGTACTGCTCGCACGACGCGAAAAAGCTGTTCATATCCAGAAAAAGCCAGTCGAGCACACGCAGAACATCCATCGAAACACGCCTTAATCATAATACTAACAAAAACCAATCAAATAATACCATTTGGCGGCGAGATCGCAAGAATCCATTCACTTGTCAAAGAGCGAGCCGATGATTCCCGCCCACCTTTCCGCCGTGGCCGGCGTGGGTGGGCGGTGATGGGTCGTTTTTACGCCAA
>CAYPCC010000260.1:0-317 GCA_964409095.1 uncultured Phycisphaera sp.
TACGACCTCGAAACCCAAACCCAGATCACCCTCAACGAAGCCTTCACCGGCACCACCACCGACATCGAATTCACCCGCCAAGACGTTTGCGCGACCTGCAAGGGCAGCGGCGGAAAACCCGGGACCGAACCATCGACCTGCACCATGTGCGCCGGCCAAGGCCAAGTCCAGCAAGCCGGCCTCGGCGGGATGTTCCGCATGGTCAACACCTGCCCCAACTGCAAAGGGGCCGGCAAAATCTATCTCGATAAATGCACCGATTGTCGCGGCGGCGGCCGGGTTCCAGTAGATGACCCGCGCGTCGTTGTCGACGCCGA
>CAYPCC010000260.1:327-3540 GCA_964409095.1 uncultured Phycisphaera sp.
GCAAGAAACGCAAACTCTCGGTCAAAGTCCCCGCGGGCATCCACGACGGCCAAGCCATTCGCGTCACCGGCGAAGGTGAGCCCGGCACAGGCGGCGGGCCGCAAGGCGACCTGCATGTCGTCATCCGTGTCGCCGAACATGAGTTGTTTACCCGCGAAGAAGACCACCTGATCATGAAGATGCCGGTCAGCTTCACCCAAGCGGCGCTGGGCTCGAAGGTCAATGTCCCTACCCTCGACGGCGAAACCGAGATCAACATCAAGCCCGGCACGCAACACGGCGAACTCTTCCGCGTCCGTGGTGAAGGCATGCCCGACCTCCGCAGCGGCCGACGTGGCGACCTGATCGTGGCGCTGCTGCTCGAAGTGCCGACCAAATTATCAGGTAAGCAAAAACAGCTGCTGCGCGAATACGCCGAGAGCGAAAACCACGATGTTCTTCCGGAAAACAAGGGTTTCTGGGACAAGATCAAGACCTACATTGGCTAAACCCCGAGCCACACCATGAACGAAACCACCCCCCCCCATGACGACGCCTACATCCCCGATGATGAAGCTCAGGCCATCGGCGAATTCGATTTGACCCCCGAAGGCGAAGAGCCCACGCTCGACGAAGCGTTCGATCCCGAAGCCGCCGCGGCGCAGGCCGGCGCGGTCATGGATGAAGAGTTCGCCGCCCTGCAAAAGGAACGGGATGAACTCGAAGCCAAGCTGATGCGCACCGCAGCGGACTACCAGAACTTTGTCCGCCGATCCCAACTCAACCTCGACGCGACCAAGCAAGAGACGCTGATGAAAGTCGCCAAGTCGCTCGTCGGCGTCATGGACAACTTCGACCGCGCCCTCGAACTCGACCCCGAAACGACCAGCGCCGCGGACATGCAGAAGGGGGCGGCCTCGATCCAGTCGGCGTTAATCCAAGCCCTCGAAGGCTTCGGCCTCAAGAAGATCACCGTTGAGCCCGGCGACGAATTCGACCCCAACCTCCACGAAGCATTGATGCGTCAGCCCTCCGAGGACATCGCATCCAACCACGTCGCCGCCCAATTCATGCCCGGCTACGTCCTCAACAATCAACCCGTCCGACCCGCCCAAGTGAGCGTGGCGGAGTAAATACGGTGCGATGGTGTGATGGTGCGATTGAGTGATGGTTGATCCAATCACCCCATCGCTTGTCGCAGCATCGCCAAATGGAGTAACTCGACCCATGCCCACTTACGACTATGTTTGCGATGCGTGCGAGCACGCCTTTGAAGAGTTTCAGTCGATGACCGCCAAGGTGCTCAAGAAATGCCCCGGGTGTGGCAAGCCCAAGCTCCGCCGGCTCATCGGGACCGGGGCCGGCGTCATCTTCAAGGGCGGCGGGTTCTACGAAACCGACTACCGCTCGGACAGCTATACCAAAGACGCCAAGGCGGACAAACCCGCCGAGGCGAAAAGCGAGTCCACGTCGAGCGACACCAAGTCCGGCGACACGAAAAAAGCCCAGACCAAGTCGGCCGACACCAAGCCCAAGGCCGAAACCAAAAAGCCCGCGCCCAAAAAAGACGCGGGCTCTTGAAGTTGATTGAGTGAAACGGCCAGCCAACCCTCCGCCGTCACGTCGACAAAATAGTTCTGCGACCTACTTGCCGAGGATGCCGCGACCCCGCAGCAGTCCCATGATCTGTTCGACGCATTCATCGATCGACAGGTCGTTGGTTGCCAATCGCAGGGCGGGCGAATCGGGGGCTTGGTAAGGCGCGGCCATGTCGCTGAACGCGGCCATGTTGGAGCCTTCTTCTTTAGCGCGTGCTTTGCACACGTCTTCGGGGGCATCCGTGAAGATTTCAAAGAAGCGGTCTTCGCCGACGATGGCTTTGGCGGTGGCGCGGTCGGCGGCCGACGGGGAGAGGAAGGCACAGACGCTGATGAGGCCCGCGCTGTTGGCGGTCTTGGCGAGCTCGGCGGCACGGCGTAGGTTTTCCGCGCGGTCGGCGTCGCTGAACGTCAGGTCGGAGGACAGGCCGAGGCGGGCGGTTCGGCCGTCGAGGGCCATCGGGGTGTAGCCTTCGTCGAAAAGCCTTCGTTCGAGGGCGTAGGCGACGGGCGACTTGCCCGATCCGGTCATGCCGGTGAGCCACACGGTGGCGGGTTTTTGCTTGAGGCGGGTGGCCCGTTCTTCGGGGGTGATGAGTGAGGTGTGCTGGCGGGCTTCGGTGGCTAATGACTGGGCGAGGCGGTCGCGGGCGACCTGCTCGGCGGTGGCGGATTGATCGAGGATCATGCCCGCGGCGACGGTGTTGTTGGTCAGGCGGTCGATGACGATGAACCCGCCGGTGCCGCGGTTTTTCTTGTACGGGTCGAACGCGATGGGGCGGGCGAGTTCGATGACGACCCGGCCGATCTCGTTGAGGTCAAGGGTTTGGGCCTCTTCGTGTTTGTGCATCGTGTTGACGTCGATGCGGTAGCGCAGGTCGGAGATCACGCCGGGGGTTTGGCGGGTGGTGTGTTTGATGAGGTATTGGCCGCCGGGCTTCATGGCGTCTTCGCTCATCCAAACAAGCATGGCCTCGAAGGCCTGGCCGACCTTGGGCTGGTTGTTGGGGTGGACGAGCATGTCGCCGCGGCTGACGTCGATCTCGTCTTCAAGCGTGATCGTCGGCGACATCGGGGCGAAGGCTTCGTCGAGTTCGCCTTCAAAAGTAACGATCGACTTGACCTTGGAGGTCTTGCGTGACGGCAAGACCATGATGTGGTCGCCGGGGCGGATCGTGCCCGAAGCGAGGGTGCCGCAGAAGCCGCGGAAGTCGAGGTTCGGGCGGTTGACGTATTGGACGGGCAGCCGCAGGTCGATGAGGTTGCGGTCGCTGCCGATGTAGACGTTTTCCAAGAGGTGCATCAGCGTGCCGCCATCGTACCACGGCGTGTGCTCGCTGGCGTTGACGACGTTGTCGCCGTTGAGGGCAGACATCGGCACAAAGCGGATGTCGGGCAGGTCGAGCTTGGCGGAAAACGCGGCGTAGTCTTGCTTGATTTCGTTGTAGCGGTCTTCGGCGAAACCCACGAGGTCCATCTTGTTGATGGCGACGATGACGTGTTTGATGCCCAAGAGCGACGCGATGAACGAGTGGCGGCGGGTCTGGGTTTGGACGCCGTGACGGGCGTCGATGAGGATGATGGCGAGGTCGGCGGTGGAGGCGCCGGTGGCCATGTTGCGGGTGTATTGTTCGTG
>CAYPCC010000261.1:0-3538 GCA_964409095.1 uncultured Phycisphaera sp.
GGCATGTTGTGGAGTTTGCCCGAAAAGTGCAGGTACTCCTCGACGCGCATCTCGGGGTACAGCGGGTTGGACTCGGGCAGGTAGCCGAGTTTGCGCCGGGCGTCGGCGGCGTGGGTGAGGACATCGTGCCCGTCCAGCGTCGCCCGGCCCGAGGTCGGCGGGAGGTAGCCGGTGAGCATCCGAATTGTCGTCGATTTTCCCGCACCATTAGGCCCCAAAAACCCCACGATCTTGCCCGGTTCAAGCTCCAAGGACAACCCATCGACCGCGAGGGTCGGGCCGAACCACTTGGTAAGATTTTCAGCCTTCATCATGGGGAGTTTTGGATTGAGAACCGGGGGCGGGGAACCGCGAATTGTCGTCGATTGGGTAGGAGTTTTCAAGGCCGTTGCCTGCGCGGCGGGCGACTGCCTTAGAAAATCAAACGACTAAGAACCCGAATCGACATACGCTTGGATGGCTTCCAGAAACGCCGGGCCGTAGCGGTCGAGTTTGGTTTGGCCGACGCCGTTGATCTTGAGGAAGGCGTCGTCGGTGGTGGGAAGCGTTTGGGCCATCTGCCGCAGGGCGGCGTCGCCAAACACCACATACGGCGGGACGCCATGCTGGCGGGCCAGGTCGCGGCGGAGGTCACGCAACGTCGAGAACAACGCTTCGTCGATCGGCAGGTCGGGGTCCACCCCGCCCCCGGAAATGGCCGTCGCGCGGACGCGGCGTTCGGGCGACGGTTTGGCGACTCGGCTTTGGGCGAGCTCGACTTTGACTTCGCCCTTGAGCACCTGCTTGCTGCCGGGGGTGAGGTAGGCGGTGCGGTATTCGTCGTCGGTCAGCGCGAGTTGGTCGTCTTGGATGAGGCGTTCGACGAGCTGGCGCCAGTATCCTTCGGGCTGATTTTTGCCGATGCCGTGGACGGTGAGTTGGTGGTGGCCCCGGCTGGTGATGCGCTCGGCGACGCTGCCGCGGAGGACGTTGATGACGTGGCTGGTGCCGAAGCGTTGATCGGTGCGAGCGACGGCGGACAAGAGCTTTTGCGCGTCTTCGGTGGCATCGACGACTTTAGGCGGTTTGATGCAGTTGTCGCAGTGGCCGCAGGCCCCGGCGTGGGTTTCGCCGAAATGCCGGAGCAGCGACGTCGTTCGGCAGCCGGTGGTGTGGCAGTATTTGACGACTTGTTCGAGCTGTTGCCGGGCGTGTTCCTGCTCGGCTTCGGTTTCTTTTTGCTTGATGAAAAACTCGATCTTGGCGCGGTCGCCGCCGGAGTAAAACAAGATGCAATCGGCGGGCAGCCCGTCGCGGCCGGCCCGGCCGGTCTCTTGGTAGTAGCCTTCGATGTGACGCGGCAGGTCGGCGTGGAACACAAAGCGGACGTCGGGCTTATCGACGCCCATCCCGAAGGCGATCGTGGCGCACACGACGCGGGCGTCGCCGAAGATGAAAGCGTGCTGATTGGCTTCGCGGACTTGAGCGTCGAGCCCGGCGTGATACGGCAGCGCCGCCACGCCCGACGCCTTGATCTTGTCGGCGATCTCCTCGCAACGCTTGCGCGACTGGCAATACACGATCCCCTCGGCCAACGGATTCTCACGCAGGTAATCCAATATCTGCGGCACAACCTGCTGCTTCTGACGAATCTCGTAATACAGGTTGGTCCGCTCGAACCCGCCTTGGTGCCGCACGGGATCACGCAGCCCGAGTTCGCGGACGATGTCGTCGGCGACGCGGGGCGTGGCGGTCGCGGTGAGCGCGATAAGCGGGGTGTCGGCAAACCGGCCGTCGAAGCCGGTGCGTAGCTGACCCATCATGCGGTACTCGGGCCGAAAGTCGTGGCCCCATTCGCTGATGCAGTGGGCTTCGTCGATGGCGAAGCGGGTGACGTTGAGCCGTGCGAGCAACGCTCTTCCGGGGGCGGCCATCAGGCGTTCGGGGGCCATGTAGAGCAGGCGGTAGCGCCCGGCGATGGCGTCTTGTTCGCGTTGGTAGAGTTCGTCGCGGTCGAGGGTGGAGTTGAGGAACGTCGCGGGGATGCCGTTGGCGGTGAGCAGATCGACCTGGTTCTGCATGAGCGCGATCAACGGCGAGACGACAATGGTCACGCCCGACTCATCGGCGAGGGCGGGGAGCTGATAGCAGAGGCTCTTGCCGCCGCCGGTGGGGAGGATGACAAACACGTCGCGGCCGGCCACGGCGTCGTCGATGATGGCCCGCTGCTGGGGCCGAAAATCGTCGTGGCCGAAGTGTTGCTTGAGCAGGTGGTTGAGGTGGTTGAGGTGGTTGGTGTCGGCAACGGACATGCCCCAAGCCTAGCACATCGGGAAGGGTTTGATGGGGGTGGTTTTTTGAGGCAAGCGCCTTCGCGGCGAGCGGTAGGGGGCTTTGCCCCCTGCACCCCCAAAGGCCAACAAGCGTCAATCCGTATTCGACGTTTTATTGCGTGACGGGGTGCAGGGGCAGAGCCCCTGCCGCTCGCCGCGCAGGCGACTGCCTTAAAAACTCTCCCGCCGTATTATTCATCACACCAAATACTTTTCCGTTTGCGGCCATCCAAGCCTACGGCTACCTTGTCCCCAAGGTGTCGCATATGTTTCGCGGCCGCTCGATCTGGTTATCCTCGCCCGGCCTTCTGCCCATGCTGCTGACCGACATCCTCCAACCCGATTGCGTCCTGGTCCCGCTGGTCGCCGACGACAAGCAGTCGGCGATTTTCCAGTTGGCCGACCTCTTGGTCGAAAAGACCGACATCCAGGACGCCGACGCCCTCAAGCAAGCGATCTGGAAACGCGAAACCGTGCGCACGACCGGCATCGGCGGCGGCGTCGCGGTGCCCCACGGCAAGACCGACGGCGTCCCCAGCCTCCACATGGCCATCGGCCGAACCGCCAAGCCCTTGGAGTTCGGCGCGATCGATCGCAACCCCGTCGAACTCATCATCCTCCTGGCGTCCCCCCTCGACCAAACCGGCCCGCACATCGAAGCGCTGTCGCGCATCAGCCGGATGCTCATCGACGCCGACGCCCGCGATAAAATGAAATCGTTGGCGACGGCTGAAGAGGTGTACGCGATGATCAAAGCCGTGGAGTCGTCGGTGGCCTAAAATGGCGATCTGGAAAGAAGATAAACCTCAGTCACCAACTTATGTACCGCGCTACTTTTTTGATTACGGCGGTACATGCTTGTGGTCGGCGAATGATGCGGAGCGCGAAAAATACACGTATCCCATTGACCATTCAAAGTTGCCGATTCCAGAAAATCTCTGGCGACGTGTCAATTATCTGACGGCGTGGTTCAACACAAGTATTGATTGGGACTATCCGCTAAACCCGACGCCGTGGCCCCAAGATGAAATTGATCGTTTCAATGCTGCGGCTCAGAAATTATTGATTGATCTTACTCAAGCCTCGGGTGAGGATTATCAAATCCTAAATCAATTTACCCCGGTCGTGGCGAAGTAATCCTTACCCATTAAACTTCGTCATCGCCAACTCAATCCCGTCTTCTAACCAAGACTCGATGCAGTCGCAGGCTTTGCCGAGGGTGAAGT
>CAYPCC010000262.1:0-3526 GCA_964409095.1 uncultured Phycisphaera sp.
TCGGACAGCCCGCCTTCGGCCAACAGCTTGCCTCCACGATCGATCCCGACCAAGCCACACCCAGCACCTCCCTCCAACCGAAAATTAAACTGGCCGACGAAAGTCCCGATACCACGCACTATTCCGTCGTTGACGCCGACGGCTTGGCGGTCTCCAACACCTACACCCTCGAAATGAGCTGAGGCTCCCGCATGATCACCGCGGGCCGCGGCATCGTCCTCAACAACGAGATGGGCGACTTCAATCGTGAACCTGGCATCACCAAGACCACCGGCCAAATCGGCACGCCGCCTAACCTAATCGCGCCGGGCAAGCGCATGCTCAGCTCGCAAACCCCCACCCTCGTCAAGCAAAACGGCCAAGTCGTACTTATCACCGGCAGCCCCGGTGGACGAACGATCACCAATACCGTACTCAACATCTTGGTCAGCGTCTTGGCTTACGACATGTCGCTCGAACACGCCATCGACGGACCACGCATGCACCACCAATGGCTGCCCGATGAAATCGAGTTTGAAGTCGCCGACGAAGACGCCTTCGCCGAGGAAGTGGCTGCACTGCGTGCCATGGGACATCGTGTCGTGAGCGACGGCCGACTTGGTTCAGCCAACTCAATCGCCATCGATCCCCAGACCGGTCAGTTCATCGGGGTGGCCGACTGGCGCCGCGGTGCCGCTGCCGCTTAACTTCGGCTCGCCTTATCAGCTTCTGCAACCCAGCGAGCCGCAGACTTCTCCATCCAACCCACACTAAAATGAAGGTATGAAATGGGTGCGACGGATTTGGGAAGACTTGAACGGGCTCGTGACGCCAGCGGATGTGCTGGGGGTCGTGGGCTTGTGGCTTTACAAAGGCACGGCCCGGCGGACCACGGCGGTGGCGCTCACGTTTGCGGGCTTGCTCGTGCTGCGTAAAAAAGTCGATACCGGCGTCTCGCTGAGTTCGGCCCTGTCGGGGACCGGGCTGATCCTGCTTGTGAGTTTTCTCGGCGGGATCGTGCTGATGGTCCTCAGCGGCTCGGTCGCCCGGCGAGACCTCAAGCTCGCTGAGGCCAAGGGCTCGAACTTATTAGAAAACATGAAGAAGTCGCGGGCGGCGATCCACGCCGACGGGTTGTGGGACCACGTCTTTGTGTACGAGCAGCGATTGGCCGATCCTCAGGCGGTGGCCGACGAACGACAGACCTTGGCGACGCAGCGCGACGCGATCGAGCGGATGATGGCGAACGTGTTTCGCGGCGCATCGGCCCCGCCGTTGGTGATCGACGGGTTGGGGCTGACCGAGGAAGGCTTCCACGTGGCGTTCGACTACGCGGTGCGAACGCCGCTGCCCCGGAGCGTGTTGCGGCAACGGCTACGGTACGACTTTTCCAAAGTCTCGCATTGGTACGACGGGGCCCCGTTCCACCAAACCGATACCAAGCTCGAAGAACAATTCCAAGCGGGCGACGCGCTGGGCGATGCCCAGCGGATGGCGGGGATGAACTGGTTCGACTCGCTGCGCAGCGCCAGGCTGCGCTCCACGCAAGCGATGTGGATGCGCTTTATCACGCGGGCCATCCAAATCCGCGTGGCTCAGGCGTGCCGGCGTCTGGACGAAGACTATCCGGATTTTGATTTTCTGCCCGATCATTTTTTGTGGCCCAACCCGATGGCAGAGGCGGCGCTGGCCAAGACACTGGGTAACGAAGCACTGGTCGAGTTGATCGACACGCGGCGGCGGGTGTTTCAGCGCGTGTTCAACCGCGAGCCGGAGCTGGCGAAAAATCTGATGAAGAAAGCGGTTTATCTGAATTTTGAGTTGGCGACCGAATTACGCCGACGGTTCGATCCGGAGTATGTCGTCGGGGCGTTGGACCAATCGTGGGCGGAAGGGCTCAACCGGTTTGGCCGGGCGATCCCCGCGGGGTCGCGGCGCATGCGGAAGGTCCAAGCGACTATCGAAAAAACCCGACATAAGCTGGCGGACTTGGATCAAGGCCCGTCGGGCGCAGCGATCCGCAGGCTGGACCCGCGCGAGCAGCGGGCGGTGCGGATCGCGCATCACTGCGGCCAAGATGCGTCGTTGCCCGCGGTGTTGCCCAAAGCGGCACGGATCAACCAGCTGCTGTTGGCGGTGCGGGTGTATCACACGCTGGCTCAGCTCGAACTCATGGATTACGAGTTTTATCTGGACGAGATTTTGCATTGAGTGTGCGGTGGTGGCTGGGTGGGGTTGGAGTTGATGCTCATGCCGTCCGCAGACCAAAGAAAAAACGACGCGGATTTCGCGTCGTTTTTAGGGTTGATGGTGTCGAGTAGGGCAAGTGAATCAGTAAAGGATTTTCTTGATCGTGCCCGCTTTGGCGGCCTCGACGGCGGTGAGGATGACTTGGAGAGCGCGATAGCCTTCGTCGCCGTCGATGGTGGGTTTGCGGCGGTTGAGGATGCAGTCGGTGAAGCTGTCGCTGACGCCGGAGGTGATCTGCTTGTCGTTGGTAGCGACTTGGCCGACGGCGTAGCGTTCTTTGGTGCCGTTCTTGAAATCGACCATGACGCCGTAGGTCGGGTCCATGCCGATACGCATGACGCCGTTGGTGCAGTGCAGGACGGTGCCGTTGTCTTCGATGCCGGCGTAGTTGGTCCACGAGATGTGGATCGAACCGATCGTGCCGGCGTCGGTTTTGAGGGTGAGGTAGGCGTTGTCGTCGACGGCGATGAGTTTGCCGTTGGGGTATTTCTTATCGAGGGTTTCGATGAAGCCGCCGACGTGGGTGAATTCTTCGCCGAGCAGGAACCGCATCAGGTCGGCCTTGTGGATACCGAGGTCGCCGTTGACGCCCATCACGGCCTGGGCTTTCTTGAAGAACCACGACTTGGCGCCATCGACCGACCAGTTGTCGGCTCCGCCGTGCTTGAAGTTGGTTTCAAACGCGAGGATCTTGCCGAGCTTGCCTTGGTCGAGGACTTCGCGGGCTTTGACGTGGGGGGCCATGAGCCGCTGGTTCATGCCGATCATCAGATATTTTTGGGCTTTTTTGGAAGCGGCGATCATGGCCTTAGCTTCTTGCTTGGTGGTGGCCATGGGCTTCTCGACCAGGACGTGGCAGCCGGCTTTGAAGGCGTCGATGGTTTGCGGGGCGTGCAACGCGTTGGGTCCGGCGACGACGACGGCGTCGAGGTCGGCTTCCTTGAGCATCTTCTTGTGATCGGTGTAAGCCGCAGCCCCGTAGCACTCGGCGACGCTGCTAACGCGGTCCTTGACGGGGTCGGCGATGGCCACCACTTCCGAATGGGCGTAAGCGTGGATTTCGGGGAGGTGGCGGCGTTGGCTGATGGCACCCGCGCCGATGACGCCGTATCTGATGATCTTGGCCATGAGGATTCCTATGCTTGGGGTAAAAAAATTATGGCATTCCTGGGCTTATGCCAAAACCGATTACGGCCCGAGAGTTTACTTGATTTCCGACAGTTTGATGGGCGATCGGTGTTTGGCAGACTGGGCCACGGCTTCGAGGACGCGCTGGGTTTCGTAGGCGTCGGCGAAG
>CAYPCC010000263.1:0-3411 GCA_964409095.1 uncultured Phycisphaera sp.
CAGCCCCAGCCCCGACGGGCCACCCACCCCCGCCAGACCCAGCTTCACGCACCCATACGTCACCCCCACCGGCACCGCGCCCGCCTCGCCCACGCCCGCCAAACCCGCCGCCAAGCACCCGGCCGGCACCACCACCCCACGCGAACGAAGCGACCCCCGCAACGCCTCCACCGCCGCCTTGAGCTCCCGGCTTACCCGCGACTGACATTGACCCAGCGACCGGCCCACCTGCCGCTGCGTCCGCCCACGGAAAAACACCTCGACAATCAGCGCCCGCTGATCCGCCGGCAAATCCAGCAACGCCGCGTCCACCGCCCCCTGCAACTCGGACAACGCCGCCGCCCCCCAACCCTCCTCCGCCAGGCCCGCCGCGGCCCCCGCATGGCCCCGCGCCCCCCGCTCCGCCAAACCCGCCGCCGCCGCCGCCGCCTCGTGCTTCAGCCGCGCCCGACGCCGGCGACCCACATCCATCGCCGTCCGCGCCGCCGTCGTGTGCAGCCACGAACCCAGCGTCCCCTCCAACCGACCTTGAATCGTCGAACACGACCGCGCCAGCTTCATGAACGTCAGCTGCGCCGCATCCTCCGCGTCCGCGCCCCGCCCCAGCTGCCGAACGCACACCCCAAAAACCAGCCCCTCGTACCGCCGCACGATCGCCGCAAACGCCTCCGCGTCCCCCCTCCTCGCATACCGCATCAACGCATCGGTGTCGGTCATGATCAACTCCGGATCAAACATCCCCATCATGACGCACGCCAAGCGAGTCCGATTCAGTTTGCCAATTCAGCCAGCGCATCTGCCAACAAAGCATCGAAACCGACCGTATTGACATAGAAGCTCTGAGGATTTGCCGTCAACGCCGATTCGATTCGAACACGTTGGGCGGGACCCTTCCCACGACTGCCCGATGTCTCGAAAATATGATTGAACAGGACTCCGTCCAGGTAAGCGACATAAACAACGTCCGACGATGCCTCGTGTTGCTCGACAAAATCGGCGATCTGAACAAGCGTCTGATTTTGACCCCCACCTCCTTCTTTGGTGTGCTTGTGTTCTACGACGTAGAAGCGCTTGCCGACCACAAACGCAAAATCCGGCAACTTGCCGTCATATCGCTTGCCCCAAAGAAAGTCCGCATTCCAACGTCGCAGATGTTGCTGAAAAAGAAGCCGTTGGCCACCATCAGGAAGAAAATGGTATACGGCCGGGGGATCATTGCGAGCTTGCACGTCTCGGTGATTCTCGATGCCGGCCGCCAGAAACTGGCCGACGACTTTGTTTCGGGCCAGACTTCCGCTGCGTTTGTGAGCGAATGAATCCGCCTTCACTTGCAACGTGGTCGGCGTGTAGCCGTGCGTCTGATACATAGCGTGGCGCTCACGGATGTAAGCCGGCACCGCCTCTTGGAGAAAGCCGATGCGTGCCTGCGCGGACATCGCCTTGAATGCGCTGTAAGAAACATCCAACATCGCCCAGAAGCTGGCGAATTCCGAGTGATTCATCCCAGACGTCATCAATAAACCCGCCAGATCAATGACGTGTTGCTCGCACGCAGGGCGGTTGCCCTGCCGATCGCAGACGTGGTATGCCGTGATGAGGTCCAAGACCTCACGGTTCACGCGCATCAGTTTGTTCGGCCGAGCAGGGTCGTCCGTGATGACGCGAAAATCCTTGGTGTACGCAGGGCTGACATAGGGCTCGGGATGAACCCTGGAGAGAGCCAGCAATTCGATGTTCGTTCTCATGACGATCGCACCGGGAAGAGTAGTCCCGTATCCGACGAAGGCGTCTGTAGCACTTCCTCAGCGGCCAGTTCAAGCAATGCCCGCGCCGTCGCATAATCCAAGCGGCGGCGGCGGCGGCCGTCTTTGCGGTTGCCTTTAAAGGGCGAAAGCGTCACGTCGGCGGTGCGTTCCCGATACGCCGCCAGCTGCCGATTCGCTGCGTTGATCAGTGCATCACGCTGATGATCGTGAATCCGAGGCATCGAGAGGAACGTCACCAGCCGAGAGCTGACCTTGATCATCGACACTGGATAATCCGAATCCTCCCGCCGCATGAACGCAATCGGTTTGCCCGGGTCAGGCAGATCGATCGCGCGAAGCGTGATCGTGCCGTGCGGGTCATTGAAACTTATCGGCGTCGAATGCGCGGGCTTGAGTCGAGAAGCTTCAAGCGTGCCAAGGTTTCCGAGTCTCACTTCGTCACGGAACACCTCGATGGCATCTGACGCTTTAGGTTCGCCGTCAAAACAAGCGACGCAGACCGGACAATCGGTGTCGTGAAACAAGCTGCGCTCGGCCACCGTCACATGTCGCAGCCTTTCTTTCGGGTACGAGGAGTTCAGAAACGTCTCGGGGATGATCGCCACAACATTCGGGCATGAAGCCAAGCAGCGATCCAGTGCCACCTGATACAGGTCCGTATGCGAACCCTTGAAATAACGCGCCACCTCGTTCCAGACCCGCTTGCGTTTTGCGCTGTGCCTGGCCAGATAAGGCGGATTGGTAAGAATCACGCTTTGAGGATGCGACGGGATGTCGAGCAGGCTGTCGTTTTCGATCGCATCGGACTTGGGGTCCAGGTCGTAGCCTACTTGCGGACACGCTCCGAGCTCTGCTGCCGCGTGGGCCAACAAGTCGCCGCGGCCTGCAAAGGGGTCGACGCGACAGGCCGCGCCGGTGGCCTGGATGAACGCACATACCTGTGGATACAACCACCCCTGCCCGGTCGTGTAAAACCTTCCGCCGCCGACTTTCTCCGCATCAATGGGCGCGTACGCCTGACGTTGTTTTGAAATCAACATCATTCGGACATCGGAAGCCGGCATCGCGTGACTCTAACGAGTCTCCCGAGGCAAGCATCGATCGCTTTCGGTATCTTCCACCTCGCTCCGGTCAGAGCCTCGATCCGAAACTCCGTCCTCCTTCACCCGACTCCCGGGTGACGAAAGCGATCGCCCATGCTCGGCAACCTCTCCGACAAATTCGAATCCGCCCTCCGCAAGCTCTCGGGCAAGGACAAGATCTCCGAGTCCAACGTCCGCGAGGCCATGGACGAAGTCCGCGAAGCCCTGCTCGAAGCCGACGTGCACTACGAAGTCGCCGAATCTTTCTGCTCGCGTGTGCAGAAGCAGGCCGTCGGCACCGCCGTGCTCGACGCCGTCCGTCCCGGCGAGCAGATGATCAAGATCGTCAACGACGAACTCGTCCGACTGCTAGGCGGCGACGAGATCGCCGACGATCAGCAGGCCGGCCTCGCCGAGCAGCCCCTCCTCTTCGTCTCGCCGGGCCCGACGGTCATCATGATGGCCGGCCTCCAGGGTTCGGGCAAGACCACCACCTGCGGCAAGCTCGCCGCCGTCCTGAAGAAACAGGGCAAATCGGTGATGCTCTGCGCCGCCGACCTGCA
>CAYPCC010000264.1:0-3391 GCA_964409095.1 uncultured Phycisphaera sp.
GGGGAATGCCGTCGAAGAGCATTTTCATGTCCTCGGTCTTGGGCTTGATGCCTTGGAGCGCCTCGTCGAGTTCTTCGTTGAGCGGCGAAGAAACCGGCGCGGTGTCCGGCCGACGCGGGGCCTCGACCCGGTCGTCGAGCATCGCCTCCATCAGGTCGATGGGATCGGCCAATCCGCCGTTGGCTCCGACGGGGTTGTCAAAGGTCGCGGGGGTTTCGTTGCTGGCGAGGTCGAAGTTGTTGACGGCGTTGGCTTGGTCGTCTTGGGCTTGGTCGGCGTTGGCCTGATCGGCGTTGGTGCCGGGCGGGAGTTTGCGGGTGCCGGAGATGGCGGTGGGCAGGAGGTAGTTAACGCCGCGGTAGGTGTGGACTTGGCCGGTGAGGGTGAAGCCTAGGTCGCTGCCTTTGCGCTGCTCGAGGGTGTCTTGCATCGAGGCGAGGCGTTGGCATTTCTGCAGGATCATGGGGCGGAGGTCGGGTTGGCCGGGGACGGAGTCGAAGGCGAAGACCCAGGCGGTTTCGCCTTCCACGGCCAGCAATTCGCCGGGGCGTTCAATGATGAACTCGCCCTCACGGCGTAGCCGGGCCAGCGGCGCGCCGGGTAGCACGCCGATGACCGAGGCGTCGAGGTCCACGGCCGCGGCGGGGACGCCGACACGGCTGGGGATGGTTTCGATGCCCGGGCGAGCGTTGGGCGCGACGGTGGCGGGCTCGGCCTGGCGTTCGGCGATGAGCTGGTCGATGATCTCACGCGGGGTGCCGGGTTGGGCGTGAACGAAGACCATGCTGCACAGCATCGGAATCGCGGCACAAGTTGGGACGAGCAATCGTTTCATCAATGGGGTGGTTCGCACGTTTTGCCTTGACTGCCCTCCCATGGGGCAGGGGCGGGGGGAGGGCGTCGGCTGCTTTCGATCTGTCCCTGAATCCTTCATGCTCGGCACCCTCCTCTAACCCCCCCCCTCAAGGGCGGGGGGTCTGAAGAGCGTGGCGTGGTGTGAGCTTATCCCGCGTCGCCTTGCGATTTCAGGGGCTGTTCGGACGGCGGGGTGCCTTGCTGGGGGAGGGTGTCGGGATCGACGCGCCAGGCGCGGATATCGACCGCCGACCAGCCGAAGCCGGCTTCCCAGACGAGGTCCACGGTGGAGAGTCGGCGGCCGCTGGTGCTGGGGCGGACGATATCGACCTTGGCGTTGGCGCCGCGGATGTAGACCGAGCGGACTTCGACGGTGGGGAACTCGGCGAGGGCGATCGGGGATTCGATCGGCTGGAGTTCTTCGTCGGTTTTGACCGGCTTGCCGTTGTCGCCGATTTGGACCACCGGGACGTTGGTGGGGATGAGCGCGTCGTTGCCCAGGGCGTGGACGATCAGGGCGTAGGTCTGGGGCGTGGTGCGGCGGGGCATGGCGACGGTGTACGGGCCGCCGATCGGCTCGGCTTCGAGGGCCTTTTGGATCGACGCGATGGCGACGCCGATGACGGGCTTGGTGTTGGGGTTGGACGAGGCGAGGTCGCCGTTGTCCGCGGGGATGTTGGTGTACGGCGAGCACGCGGGCAGGCCCAGCGAGAGCAGCAACGCTAAGACAAGAAGCGAAAATAGTTTGAGCGGCATGTGGATCGTCCCTGATCGAATGGTAGAAAGTTCGTTCCATCATAACACAGCCCGGCCCGCGTTCGAGAACGCGGGCCGGGAGAACGTGTTTTTATACTTGGAAGGCTGGCTTAGCCACCGGACGAGTTGGTCGTGCTGAGTGCGCCGGTGCCGTCGGGGTTACCGACTTGCTTTCGGGTGAAGATACCCCAGGCGTTGGTGGCCCCGGCGGCCTGGTTAGCGTCGAACGGAGCGCCGTTACCATATTTGAGGTTTTCGACCTCGGGTGAGGTTTCGAATGAAGTGGAGTTATCATTGAAGGTCATGGTGCCGCGCCAGTCGCCGCTATCGGTCTCGGTCCATACGCTATTAAAGTCTGTCACCGGGAGGCCGTCGTTGATCAATCGATCGGCCACGACCACGGCCGAGGTGTTGAGGGTTTCTTTCCATTCGACCAGCAGACCGACGTCCTCGGGGTGGATCGTGGTGTAAGACACCGCGGTCTCGGCGTCGTACGCGGCGGTGCCGTCTTGTTCGAAGGCATTGACTTCGGTGTCGGCGGGGTTGACGGTGTAATCGGGGGTATAGAAGTTGCCGGCGAGCATGGCGGCCCAAACATAATTGCTCCAGGTCAAACCGGCCATGGGGTTCTTCGGGTTGCCGCCGTTGGCCAACGGCACCGCGACGTCAGCGTTGGCCCCGATGTCGGCTTGGGGGGATGGGCGTGAGGTCTGTGAGCGAGCCGGAGGGATCGAAACCGGAGAACCAGCCGTCGTTGCCGCCCTTCTTGTTGCTTTGAGCGAAGGTCACCCAGCCTTGGTGGATGCCGCGGAGTTGGGTGGAGTTGGTGAGCTGCCGGGCGGTGCGGCGGGCGGCGCCCAGGGCGGGTAGGAGGATGCCGATCAGCAGTGCGATGATCGAGATGACCACCAAAAGTTTGATCAAGGTAAAACCAGAGGTGCGACGCATTTCAAGTCTCCGCGGGCGCGTCGACGGGGTGCCGACGGACCGAGTCCATCAAAAAGCTGGCCGCGACACATGCCGCTGGTTCCGGAAAGACGATCCGCAGGATGTGGGCTGATCGCCCCCCCTCATCTGAACAGATGACCGCAGATTCTCTCCACTGCTATTAGGAAAAACGCCTACACCCACGGTCTAGGGTTTACCCTGATCGCAAGTCACTCGACGGTGACGCTCTTGGCGAGGTTGCGGGGCTTGTCGACGTCGTGGCCGCGGAGGACGGCGGCGTGGTAGGCCAGGAGTTGCAGCGGGACCACGGTGAGCAGGGGCTGAAGCGGCTCGGCGATGTGGGGGACGCGGAAGACGAAGTCGGCGTATTTTTCGATCTGGGTATCGCCCTCGGTGGCGACGGCGAGGATGCGGCCGCCGCGGGCTTTGACCTCTTCGATGTTGCTGATGACTTTGTCGTATTGGCTGCCCTGGGTGGCGACGAAGACAACGGGCATGCCCTGGTCGATCAGCGCGATGGGGCCGTGCTTCATCTCGGCGGCGGGCATGCCCTCGGCGTGGATGTAGCTGATTTCTTTGAGCTTGAGCGCGCCTTCGAGGGCGACGGGGTAGGAGTAGCCTCGGCCGAGGAACAGCCAATTGTCGCGGTCCACCACTTGGGCGACCGCGTCGCGGATCATCTCGGACTGTTTGACGATGGTGGCGATGTGGTCGGGGACTTGTTCGAGTTGGCGGAGGTAGTCGGCGACGGCCTCGGGCGAGAGGTAGCGGCGTCGGCCGACGTAGAGCGCCATCATGGTGAGGACGGCGACCTGGCCGACGAAGGCTTTGG
>CAYPCC010000265.1:0-3365 GCA_964409095.1 uncultured Phycisphaera sp.
AGCTACGGCGCGTTTGTCGAGATCGAGCCGGGCATCGACGGCCTCCTGCACGTCAGCGACCTGTCGTGGACCAAGAAGATCAGCCACCCCAACGAGCTGCTCAAGAAGGGCGACGACGCCAAGTGCGTCGTCCTCGAAGTGGACCGCGAAAAACAGCGCGTCGCGCTGGGCCTCAAGCAGATGTCCGAAGACCCGTGGGACGAAGCCATCCCGACCCACTACCAGCCGGGCATGATCGTCATGGGCAAGGTGACCAAGATCACCAACTTCGGCGTCTTCGTCGAGCTCGAAGACGACCTCGAAGGCCTCTTGCACATCTCCGAGCTGGCTGACCACAAGGTCGAGAACCCGCAGGACGTGGTCAAGCAAGACCAAGAGATCGAAGTCAAGATCCTCCGCGTGGACCTCGACGATCGCAAGATCGGCCTGTCGCTCAAGCGGGCGATGTGGACCAGCGAGCAAGACCAGGCCGCCGAACGCAACGACAAGAAGTCCGGCGGTAACGCGGGCTTCGGCGGCGGCGCGGGTGGTGCGGGCGGCGGCGGACTCGGCGACGCCGACCACCTCGGCACCGACAAGATCACCTTCGGCCAAGGCGGCGCGTCCACCGACTGATCGCCCACCCTATCTTTGTAAAATCCAACAAGCCCACCGACGATCCCCATCGTCGGTGGGCTTTTTCTTTGATTTTTTACCTAACCCAAGCGGATTTTTCTACGCCAAATCGCTTCGGCGCGCTATCGTAAACGTATGGACCGCTACGACCTCCAAAACCGTTACCTCGACCTGACCCGCGTCACGCTCCCCTCGCTCGGCCGAACGCGGGGCTGGGTCGTGAAAGAAGACCACTGCTTCATGCGGATCGTGCTCGATCACCTGTTTGCCGACTGTTGGTACAACCACTTGGACCGTCGATTGCGGGCGTACAAACAGCTCAACGACACGCAGCTCGCTCAGGCCGTGGCGATCGCCGAGCGGATGAGTCGGGCCGACGACAAGACGATTTCGCGGATGAACGCCCAGTCGCTCGTGTGGCGTGACAAGCCCGTGCCCGGCACGGCCAAGCACCACCCGCCGCGGCTGTCGGAGGTGTAATCCGCGGGGCGGTTGAGCATCGAAAGGGGTCAGTCTTCAACGTACAACGGGTCGGGCATCACTCCCCGAAAAACGCTCGGCGTAGTTCCAGGATCGCCTCGTCGTTCATCGGCGACACGTCGCCCAGCGGTCGGCTGTTGATGATCGCCTCGGCGGTGGACTCGAGCACTTCGAGGCAGTCGAACGCCGAGAGCATGTCTTTGCCCGTGGCGATGACGCCATCGTTTTGGATCAGCGCGACCGGCTTGGTCGCGCCGACGTGCTTCGCCACCGCGGCGGGGTCGGACGTGGCTTCTTCGTAAGTGATCCACTGCACGTCACGCAAGAACACATAGCTCTCGGGGATCGTGCGGGAGTCGAGGCGGTTTTGGCTGACCGAGAACGCGGTGGCGTTGACGCTGTAGGCGTTGATGACCGCGTTGATCTGGGGGTGGGCGGCGTAGATTGCGGCGTGAACTTGCGCTGCCCGGCTGGGGCGTTTGCCCGCCTCGGCCCGACCGTTTTCGATCAGCACCGGGTCGTGGACCGACATCGTCAGGCGGTCCACGTTGCTGGGCGTGATGACAAATTCGTTGTCGCCCAGCCGGACCGAGAAGCTACCCTCGGTGCTGATGAGCAGGCGTTGGCGGTAGCCGCGTTCGCAGAAGTCAACGATTTTCTGACGCGCTTCCTTCTCGGCCACGGTCGCCCGCCCGGGCGTAAACGTCGGCCAAGTCGGCGGCGGCGTGTCGCGCAGCTTGATCTGCGCTTCGGTCAGCGGCGTGACCTCGCCGAGCTGCTGGGCCTTGACCGCGGTCTTGGCGGTGAACTCAAACGTCTCGAACCGCCCAAAGGCGTCGGGCAGGTTTGTGCCGCCCACGACCACGCCGTGGTTTTCAAGGACCACCGCATCATGCCCCGCCCGGAACGTGTCGGCGATGACTTTGCCGAGTGCTACGGAGCCCGGCAGGGCGTACGCCGCGAAGCCCGGCGTGCCGCAGGTGTGCCGACTCTTGGCGAACAGGTTCGTGTCGGGCACCCGTTTGGAAATACTGAACGCGACGAGCGCCACCGGGTGGGCGTGGACGATCGCGCCGAGGTCCGGCCGGGCGTCGTAGATGGCTTTGTGGAAGGGGTATTCGGAGGATGGCGGGTGCGGGCCGTGGGCGACGCCGTCGCTATCGACGCGGATCATGTCTTCGCGTCGGAGGTTGCCCTTGTCGACGCGGGCGGGGGTGATCCAGATGTCACCGTTGGCGTCGCGGACCGAGAGGTTCCCGCCGCTGGTCGTGGTCATGCGGTAGTTATAAATCCGCTGCATGGTCTGCATGAGAGCGTCCCGCGGGTGAACGAGTTCACGGGTCGCGGCGGGGGAGTTTCCGGGGTCAGTTTCGGCGGGGGCGGTGGTGTTCATGCCCGAAGAATACGACAACCAAGCCCAGATGCAACCGGACGGGGGATGTCCGTTTTTGCTTGTAAAACAAGACAAAAACGGAGCGGATGAGTTCGGATGGTGGCCGAATGATTACCGCGTAGTGATCGCGCGTTGCCGCAGCATGTGGTCGGCGAGGGTCAGGGCCATCATGGCCTCGGCCATGGGGACAAAGCGGGGGAGGAGGCAGGGATCGTGGCGGCCGCGGGTGGCGAGGGTGGTCGCCTTGCCGGCCGTGTCCACGGTGGGGCGGTCTTGGGGGATGCTGCTGGTGGGTTTGACGGCGCAGCGGAGGACGATGGGCATGCCCGAGGATATGCCGCCGAGCATCCCTCCGTGGCGGTTGGTGTCGGTGGCGATGGGCGGGGCTTTTCCGTCGTCTGGCACAAATGTGTCGCTGTGGCCGGTGCCGCGGGTGTGGGCGACGGCGAAGCCTTGGCCGAACTCAACGCCCATCACGGCGGGCAACGAGAACATGGCTTTACCCAAGTCGGCGCGGAGTTTATCGAACACCGGCTCGCCCCAGCCGGCCGGGACGTTGAGCGCAACCACCTTCGCCGCGCCGCCGATGGAGTCCTGCTGCTTGCGGACATCCTTGATGAGCTGTTCCATCTTCGCCGCGGCAACGGGGTCGGGGCAGCGGACATCATTGGCCTCGACTTGGTCGAGGGTGACTTTGGTCACATCGGGGATGTCGGCGTGGATGTCGCCGACTTGGTCCACCATGCCCAGCACGGTGATGCCGTGGGCGGCGTGCAGCAGTTTCTTGGCGATGGCGGCGGCGGCGACGCGGGCGGCGGTTTCGCGCGCTGATGAACGACCGCCACCGCGGTAGTCGCGGAAGCCGTACTTGGCGTCG
>CAYPCC010000266.1:0-3365 GCA_964409095.1 uncultured Phycisphaera sp.
CCGCCAAACGGCTCAAAGCCATCGAGAATTATTCGATGCTCGGCGCGGGGTTCAAGATCGCCATGCGCGACCTGGAAATACGCGGGGCGGGCAACCTTCTGGGCGCCGAGCAGTCCGGCCACATCGCCGCGGTGGGCTACGAGATGTACTGCTTGCTGCTCGAACAAGAAACCAAAAAACTCCGGCACGAGCCGATCATCGAGGCCAGCAAATGCCACCTCGAACTCCCCTCGCCCGCGCCCGGCAGCTCGGTCCCCAAAAGCTATATCGCCAGCGACAAACACCGCATGGAGGCCTACCGCCGGCTGACCCGGATCGATACCCTCGAAGAACTCGACCAGGTCACCCAAGACCTCGTTGATGCCTACGGCAAGCCCCCCACTGCCGCCCAAAACTTCATCGACCTCATGGAACTCCGCGTCGCCGCGAGCACGCAGCGCATCGACAAGATCCAACTCCAAGCGCCGGACCTGATCTTCACCACCACCAAACCCAAACAGGTCGCCGAGCTATTCCGGGGCGCACCGGGCCGGGCCACGGTGTTGGATAACAACCAGGTTTATTACCGCCCCCCCGCCAATTATCTCAACGACCCCGCGACGCTGATGGCGGTGCTGCACAAGCTGATCGTCCGGCCGCTGCGGCAGGCGGAGTAAGCAGCTACTTGGCTATGTCTTCGCCCCTCTCCCTTGAGGAAGAGGGATGAAGGCGAGTGAACTCTACGACATTCGACGCCTCACACGGGCTGGAGGTGTGGTCGAACGGTTAAGGGGCTGGGGGTGTCTTCGCTGAGTCCCATCGCGCGGCGGTAGATCGACATGAGCTGGGGGTAGTTGGCGTCTTGGGTGAAGCGGGATTCGAACTCGCGGCGGCAGGCGGGGCGCATGTTGGCCAAGGCGGCGGAGTCGGCGAGGGCTTTGTGGAGGGTGTCGCGGAGGGCGTCGGGTTGTTGGTAGTCGTAGAGGAGGCCGGTGTGGCGGTGGTCGGCGAGTTCGCCGGGGCCGCCGTGGTCGGGGGCGATGACGGGGGTGCCGGCGGCGAAGGCCTCGGCGACGACGCGGCTGAAGGTTTCGTAGACCGGCGACGGGATCACGGCGGCCTCGGCGGCGGCGAGGAGGTCTTGGACCTGGGCCGGGGTTTTGCGGCCCAGAACGTCGATGCGTCGGGCGGGGTCGGCGGCGGCGGCTTGGACGTCGGCCTGAAGTTCGTCGCCGGTGCCGATGATTTTCAGGCGGGTGTTGCCGGGCAGGTCACGCCACGCGTCGAGCAGGCGGTCGAGGCCTTTGTCGGCCGAGAGTCGGCCGATGAACAGGACGTAGCCCCCCCCGCCGGGGCCGGGCTGGGGGTTGCCGGTGACGAAGTGGGGTTTGACGACGATACGGTCGGCGGGGTAGCCGCCGGCGATGTGGCGGTCGCGGACGAGCTGGGTCGGGGCGATGTAGACCGCGACGCGTCGCTGCCACGTGCCCAGCGCGGTGTGGGTGATCCGGCGGGCGGCGACGGCGAAAGTCGCGGCGCTGCTGTCGCGGTAGCAGCCGTGGCGGATCGCCGGGAGCGAAAGCGGGCTGGTGATGCACTCTTCGCAGACTTTGCCGTCGCGGAACAGCAGGCCGTTGGCGCAGAGCCCACGGAAGTTGTGGAGCGTGCGGACCGCCGGGACATCCAGGCGGTGGGCCGCGTAATAGATCGACGGCGAAGCGTAGGCGAAATCGTTGTGGACGTGCATCACGTCGGGTTTAAACGCCACGATCTCGGCGGCGATGGTCTTGGCGACCCGGCGATTCCAGACCGTTACGGCGACGGCCTTGGGGGTGCTGAGTTGGACCAACGGCTCGTTGCTCAGTTCGAGGGTGTGGACCGCGTGGCCCCGGTCACGCAGCATCCGCACCTCGTCGGTAAACACGGCGTCTTCGCCGCCCGCTTGGAGGTAGCGGTTGTGGACGACCAACACACGCCACATCTCAGGTGCTTTCTTCCCGCTGGACAACTTCAGTTCCTTCTGCTCCCCAGCCCGGCGGCATGACCCGCGAGGCTGGCTTTCCCTCATCAATAGGACGTACCCGATAGAATAACAATACCCTTTAGACGGCACAAAGCGAAGTTATTTGGATAAATATTTCCCCTATGGACCCGCCGTTCGCCGCGGGCAAAATCGGGGTTGGTATCGGGCTGGAAACGAATTCGGGGTAAACGCGAGGGTTCAGATCGCGGCGGTCAGGCCGCCGTCGACGTAGAGGATTTGGCCGTTGACGAACGACGAGGCGGGGCTGGCGAAGAAGACCGCGGCCCCGATGAGTTCCGAGGGTTGGCCCCAGCGGCCCGCGGGGGTGCGGCCGCAGATCCAGGTGTTGAACTTTTCGTCGTCGACGAGGGATTGGGTGAGTTCGGTGGCGAAGTAGCCCGGGCCGATGGCGTTGATCTGGAGGTTGTGGGCGGCCCATTCGACGGCCATCGCACGGGTGAGCATCCGCAACCCCCCCTTGGCCGCGGCGTAGTTGCCGGTGGTGGGTCGGCCCAGGTCGCTCATCAACGAACACACGTTGATAATCTTGCCCGCCTTGCGCTGGATCATGCCTTGAGCAACTTGGCGGGTGACGACAAACGCGCTGGTGAGGTTGACGTCGATCACCTTTCGGAAGGCGTCGGTGGTCATGTCCGCGAGCGGGGCGCGGTCGTGGATGCCGACGTTGTTGACAAGGATGTCCAGCGGGCCACCCCCCGCATTGGGGCCCGCTTCGGCCAAGGCGTTGAGGGATTGCACGACATCGGCCTCATCGGTGACGTCCATCACCAACGCCGAGGCGTCAAACCCCGCGGCGGTAAGCTCGGCGACGACGGGTTCAACCTTCGCGGCGGTCCGGCCGTTGATCACCACCGATGCCCCCGCCGCCGCCAAACCGCGGGCCAGCGCGAGGCCCAAGCCCTGCGTCGAGCCGGTGACCAAGGCGCGTTGGCCGGTGAGGTCAAAGAGCACTGGGCCCAGGGGCAACGCATTTGCGGGGGCGGGGGGATTCAAAACGAGATGACGCCTTTCAGCATGGCGGATTCGGGCTTGAGCCAGTCTTCGAATTGGCCGGGGAGCTCGGCGGCGGTCGTGCGGTGGGTGATCCAGGGGGCGACGTCGATCCGGCCGGCCTCCATGTCGTCGATGATCTGGCGGAAGTCTTGGGCCGTCGCGTTGCGGCTGGACAACAGCGTGAGTTCTTTGCGGTGGAACGCGGGGTCGTCGAACGATAGTTCGCCCAAGACCAGGCCGACGAACACGAGCGTGCCGCCGGCACCGGGCAAGGCGAAGGCGGCCTGCATCGAGTGGCGGTTGCCGGTGGCGTCGAGGAATTTGCCTTCGCCGAGGAAGAGGAAGGGGG
>CAYPCC010000267.1:0-3360 GCA_964409095.1 uncultured Phycisphaera sp.
TGCTCAACGCCGTCCGCCACGCCGAAGAGGCTCAGGTCGTCGCCGCCGCCGGCCAACGCGGCCAAGTCACGATCGCCACGAACATGGCCGGACGCGGCACGGACGTCAAACTCGGCGAAGGCGTGGCCGAGTTAGGCGGTTTGCAGATCATTGCCACCGAGCGGCACGACTCTCGCCGCGTCGATCGGCAGCTGTTCGGGCGGGCGGGCCGGCAAGGCGATCCCGGTGACGCGGTGATGTTTCTGAGTTTGGAAGACGAACTCGTCCGCCGCTACGGCCGGTGGCGCTGGCTGCCGGGTTTCTTTACCCGGGCGCAGCGGCGAAGCGCTGTCCGTGCCCGCGGCATGCGGAAGCGGTTGCTCAAACAAGACGAGCAGACCGCGGATTCACTCGGCTTCGCCGGGATCGAATAAACCGCATCGGTATGACCCAGATTTGCTTATTCAGCCTCGGCGGCTTGGGGCGGGTCAAGCGCATCCATATCCAACCAAACCGGAAAACCCGAGGGCATCGATTCATCGGCGTTATCGATCTCGAAGACCACGCGGAACGTCTGGCTCGCCGGGTCGATGACGGGGTCGATGGTTTTGAGCGTGGCCCTGAACGCGGAAGTTCCCTCGTCATCGGTCCGTAGCGGGTAGGCCTCTCCCACGACGAGTCGTCCGTAATCGGTACGAGGCAGGTGGAATTGGGCTTCGAGCGGGTGCATGGCGACGAGGGTGAGCAGTTGGTCCTGCTGGGTCAGCGAGGCACCAGCCTCGGCATCGGTGCGGAGGACGCGGCCCGTGAACGGCGCGAGCACGGCGTAGCGGGCGAGGCGTTCGCGTTCGAGGTCCAGTTGAATCCGGGCCAGCTCCTGCTGCTCCTGGGCTTGTTCGAGTTGGGCGGCGGCGGTCTCGGCTTGGAGCCGGGTGCGGCGGACTTCCCATTCGCTGGCGGCGTTGGACTGCTGGGCTTCGAGGATGCGTTCGACTTGGATCATCGCGTCTTCGAGGACCAGCTCGGCGTTGCGGATGGCGGTCGTGCTGCTGGCCTGCAACTCCGCCGATTGCACCGCGACCTGCTGGAGGCCGTCGTCCATGTAAGCCAACGGCTGGTCTTTCTCGACGCGGTCGCCTTCTTTGATGACAAACTCTTTGAGGATCGACGGCAGCGGCGCGTTGAGCACCACCTGCTTGCTGGGTAGCACGATGCCCTCGACCGGCTCAGCCCGCGATGTCGTGGAGATGCACAGGCTCAGCGCTGTCAATAAAACCGTTAAACGCCAAGACGCCAAAGGGCCAAGGGGCCAAGGAAGGCAAGAAGGCCGTCTTGAACCGATTTGGTATTGACTTTCATTTTGGCGTCTTGGCGTCTTGGCGTCTTGGCGATAGAAAAGCTGAGTATTCATCGTCGTAGATTAACGGGAACTCCGTTTTTTGCCGCGCTTGAGGACTTTGGTGCCGGGCGTGCCGGGCTTGGGCTTGGGGCGTTTGTTAGAGAGCTTCACTTTGGTCATGGCCGGGGCGGCTTTGATCTCTTTGACCTTGTCGCGGATCGACGCGGCTTTTTCAAACTCTAGCGCCTGAGCGGCTTCGAGCATCTGGGCTTCGAGTTCCAGAAGGAGCTCTGCGCGGTCGTACTCTTTGTCGTCGCCCGAGAGGGCTTGCTTGGCGGTCTTGCGGGCCCGTAGTTCCATCTCGATGCCGCGTCGGATGGCTTTTTTGATGGTCTTAGGCGTGATGCCGTGCTTTTCGTTGTAGGCGAGTTGCAGCGACCGCCGACGGTTGGTTTCGTCGATGGCTTCTTTCATCGCCGGGGTGACTTCGTCGGCATACATGACCACGAAGGCGTTTTCGTTCCGCGCCGCCCGGCCGATCTGTTGGATCAGCGACGTGCCGCTACGCAAAAAGCCCGTCTTATCCGCATCCATAATCGCCACCAGCGACACCTCGGGCAGGTCCAAACCCTCCCGCAATAAGTTCACGCCCACCAACACATCGAACTGGCCCTCCCGCAGCTCCCGCAAGATCACCACCCGGTCGAGCGTTTCGACCTCGCTGTGTAGGTACCGGCACTGGATATCGTTGTCCGACAGATAAGACGCCAAATCTTCCGACAACCGCTTCGTCAAACACGTCACGATCGTGCGTTCGCCGGTGGCGGTGCGGGCTTTGATCATGTCCAAGAGATCGGGCACTTGGCCGGCGGCGGGGCGGACCTCGATGACCGGATCGACGAGGCCGGTGGGGCGGATGATCTGTTCGACGACCTCGCCGCCGGATTTGTCGAGTTCGTAGTCCGCGGGGGTGGCCGAGACAAACACCACCTGCGGCAGCATCGCTTCGACCTCTTCAAACTTCAGCGGCCGGTTGTCCATCGCCGAGGGCAAGCGGAAGCCGTGTTCGACGAGGGTTTCCTTGCGATGCCGATCCCCGAAGTACATCGCTTTGACCTGGGGCAGCGTGACGTGGCTTTCGTCGATCAGCATCAGCCAATCGTCATCGGGGAAAAAGTCCAGTAGACAGTACGGCCGCTCCCCCGGCTTGCGGCCGTCGAGATGACGTGAGTAGTTCTCGATCCCGTTGCAGAAGCCGACTTCTTCGAGCATCTCCAAGTCGTACTTGGTTCTGGCCAGTAGCCGCTGCGCCTCCAGCAGCTTCCCCTCGCCGCGCAATTCCATCACGCGGTTTTCCAGCTCCGCCTTGATCGCGTTGATCGCAAACTCTTTCTTGTCTTCATCCAGCACATACTGCACGGCTGGGTACACATCCACCCGATCCGTGTCCGCCAGCAACTCCCCCGACGTCGGATTGATCAGCGCCAGGCTCTCCACCTCGTCCCCAAACAACTCGATGCGGTAGGCGTATTCCTCCGCCGCCGGCACCAACTCGATCACATCCCCCCGCACCCGAAACCCGCCACGCTTAAGCTCGAACTCGCTGCGCGTGTACTGCAACTCCGCAAACCCGCGCAGCAGCGACTGGCGATTGATCAGGTCGCCTTTGTTGATCGAGATCACCGACTCCTTGTATTCCTTCGGCGACCCCAACCCAAAAATACACGACACCGACGCCACCACCACCACATCCCGCCGCGACACCAGGTTCGTCGTGCTCGCCATCCGCAAACGATCCAAATCATCGTTCCGCGACGAGTCTTTCTCGATATAAATATCCCGCTGAGGGATATACGCCTCGGGCTGATAGTAATCGTAATAGCTGACGAAGTAGCTCACCGCGTTGTTGGGCATGAGCTCCTTAAACTCTTCGTACAGCTGCGCCGCCAGCGTTTTGTTGTGCGACAGCACCAGTGTGGGCTTGCCGACGCGGGCGATCGTGTGCGCCATCGTGAACGTCTTGCCGGTGCCGGTTGCGCCCA
>CAYPCC010000268.1:0-3352 GCA_964409095.1 uncultured Phycisphaera sp.
GACGTTGAGCTGGCGGAACATCTGGATCGCCCGCTTGGCGTCGTCCTGCGCGACTTTTTGCGGCGTGCACACCACGATCGCGCCGGTGAGCGGGAGGAGCTGGCTCATGGTCAACGGCACGTCGCCGGTGCCGGGGGGCAGGTCGATGATGAGATAGTCCAGCGTGCCCCAGTCGGTTTGGGTGGCGAGTTGTTGGAACGCGCCGTGGGCCATCGGGCCGCGCCAGATCAGGGGCTTGTCGTCTTCGACGAGGGCGCCGATGGTCATGGACTTGATGCCGTGGAGCTCGAAGGGGACGATCATTTTACCGTGGGTTTTGACTTCGTAGCGGTCGGTGCCGAGCATGGTGGGGAGGGACGGGCCGTAGATATCGCCGTCCATGAGGCCGACCTTGGCCCCGGCCCGGGCGAGGCCGACGGCGAGGTTGACCGCGACCGTGGACTTACCCACACCGCCCTTGCCTGCGCCCACGGCGATGATGTGCTTGACGTGGGGCAACGGGTTATTAGACGCCGACGCATCCTTCCCACCCCCGACCCCGGACCCGGACGCTTGACCTGCGGGACTGCCTTGCACCGCGGTCGATGCGAGTTCGATCGCAAACGACACGTCGGGCACGAGGCCCAGCGCCGCGATTTTTTCGGACGCGGCGGCCCGCAACTGCTCTTTGAAACGACCCGCCCGCGGAGGCAATTTGATGCTGACCGTCGCCCGACCGCCTTCGACCTCAACGCTTTGGACCATATTCAAGCCCACGATATCCCGGCGGAGTTCGGGGTCTTCGATCTCACGCAGGGCTTTGACAACTTGATCTTTGCTGGCGGTCATGCCGCGATCATAGACCACCGCCATCCGCCCGGCTAGCGAACGCAAAAGTCGCCCGCAATAAACCGCAGAGGGCCGCGTTAGGCTGGAAGAATCAGTCCATTTTCAATCAACACCCCTATTTTGGAGACTCATCATGGAACGAAGCAACCTCAAAATCAGCCTGATCGCGGTCCTGGCCGTGGTGATGTGTGCGGGGATGGCCTCGGCCGCGCCCGGCGGCGGCGACGGAGAGCGTCAACGCGACAGCCAACGCGAAAAAGGCGATCGCCCCGAACGCGGTGAAAAAGGCGAACGGGGTGAACGCGGCGAACGCGGCGGAGCGAAAGCCCTGTTCGAGAACATCAACTTGTCCGACGAGCAGCAAGAGGCCGTCCGTGAAGTGATGCAAAGCAAAAAAGCAGAGCTCGACGAGATCCGCGCCGAAATGCGTGAAGCCCGCGAGTCAGGCGATCAAGAAGCCATGAAAGCCGTCGGCGAAAAGATGGCGGCGTTGATGGACGAAACCCACGAAGCTGTGCGGGCCGAGCTGACCGTCGACCAGCAAACGCAGTTCGACAAAAACCTCGCCAAGCTCAAAGAAAAAGCCGAAGAACGCCGGGCCGAACGCGGCGAGCGCGGTGAGCGTGGCGAAGGCAAAGAAAAAGGCGAAGGCAAAAAAGGAAAGAAGAACGCGGACCGCGAACGCGAAGAATAAAACTCCGCGAGCGAGCCGTAAGCAAACCTCTAAGTAGCCTCGGATGATGATAACCCATCACCCGGGGCTTTTTTGTCGGCTCACCCGCGGCTTGGCTACTGCACCAACCCTTTGGTCAGGCGCATAAACGCGGTTTCGAGGTTGACTTGTTCTTCTTCCAAGCGGGTCAGCGCGAAACCTTTTTGCACCAGGGCCGCGGCGATGCGGGGCGCCGCTTCGTGGGCGCTTTGCGCATCGGGGGCGAGGCTGACGCGCAGGTGTTGGTTGACCGCTTCGACCTTGACGATGCCGGGGGTCTGCTGGAGCAGGGCCAGAGCCTGCGCGGTTTTGCTCGCCACGGCCACGGTCAGCACGCGGCCGCCGCCGCCGATGGTGCGAGCGCGTTCGATGATTTCGTCCATCGTGCCGGTGAATTTGAGTTCGCCCTGCTCGATGATGCCCACGACGTTACAAAGGTCGGCCATCTCCAAAAGGATGTGCGAGCTGATCAAGATCGTTTTGCCCATGAGGTGCAGCTCTTTGAGCAGTTCACGCATCTCGATACGGGCGCGGGGGTCGAGGCCGGAGGCCGGCTCGTCGAGCAATAGAACCTTGGGGTCGTGCAAAAGGACGCGGGCCACGGAGAGGCGTTGCTGCATCCCGCGGGAGAGCGAGTTGACCTCGGCGTCGGCTTTGTAGGCCAGGTCGGTGAGGTCGAGCACGTCGCCGATGACTTGTTTGCGTTGATCGCCGACGATGCCGTAGCTGGCGGCAAAGAACGAGAGGTATTCTTTGACGACCATGTCGTCGTAGCTGCCGAAGAAGTCGGGGACGTAGCCGATCATCGAGCGGACCTGCCGAGCGTTGACCGGGCCGACCGAGAGGCCATCGACGCGGGCCTCGCCCCAGGTGGGTTTGAGGAGGGTGGCGAGGATTTTGATGGTGGTGGTTTTGCCTGCGCCGTTGGGGCCGATGAACCCGAAGCATTGGCCGGCCTCGATGGTGAGGTTGAGGTTCGACAACGCCATCAACTCGCCGTAGCGCTTGGTCAGGTTGATGGTTTGGATCATGGACATGGGGGGTTCTCTGGGCGTTTAGCGGGCGATCAAAGATCGCCGCTTTATGGGACGGAGTTTATCGAGCACGGCGATCTTGGATCGCCCGCTAAACCATTAAAAATCATACACCCAGCGGACCACCGTCCAGCCGTTGCTGGCGGGGGTCTGGCCATCAATGGTTAGCGGCACCGGGAGCGGCGAGTCGCGCAGGTGGGCGAGGAGGATCACGCGTCGGCCTTGGGTCAGCGGGGTGAGGTCGAGGCGTTGGCCGAGGCGGCGCGAAAAAACATAGCTGCCGGTCCAGTCCACCACATCCGGGTTCCGCCGGACATCGGGCGGGGGCAGGGCGTCGAAGAACGTCAGCAGTTCAAAGTGCCGGGCGATGACGCTTTCGTCGGCCGCGCCGCCGCCCGCCCCCGCGAGATCGCCGAGGCCCGGCCCCTTTTGCTCGCCGATGCGTCGGCCCAAGAACCCTTCGCCTTTCCAGTCGCGCTCAAAGTTGATCTGGTTCCACGGGCGAAACGGGGCGTAGAGCACTTCCCGCTTGCTCGCATCGGGCCGACCCGCCAGCACCAACGGCTCATCCGGCGACCAACGGTTTTCGCCCGCGGCGTTGACGTGGCTCCAGACTTGCGGGGCCATCTGCCGGACGTTGCCGCGGCTGTCGATCTGCTCGCCCGGACAATAAATCACGCGCACGTTCGTCAGCGTTCCGGGCAGCGTGTGTCGGACTTCGCCCACCGGCCAACCCAGGTCATCCGCCACGATCGGCGACGCGACGCCGATCGAAAAC
>CAYPCC010000269.1:0-3309 GCA_964409095.1 uncultured Phycisphaera sp.
CCTGACCATGGACCGCGAAGGCATCCGCCGCCTCGCCGCCGAAACCTTGGGCCTGCCGACCAGCCCTTACGCCTTCGCCGAATCCTTCGCCGAGTTGGCCGCGGCCGCGGAGGCGATCGGTTTTCCCTGCGTCGTCAAGCCGGTGATGTCGAGCTCGGGCAAGGGCCAAAGCACCGTGCTCACCGCGGACGACCTCACGCTCGCGTGGGAGTACGCCCTCGCGGGTGCCCGCGGCAAGTCGGTGCGGGTCATCGTCGAAGGCTTCGTCCAATTCGACAGCGAGATCACGCTGCTCACGGTCCGTACCCACAACGAAGGCACGTTGTTTTGTCCACCGATCGGCCACCGCCAGGTCCGCGGCGATTACGTCGAGTCGTGGCAACCCCACGCGATGACCCCCGCCAGCTTGGCCCGGGCCCAAGACATCGCCGCCCAAGTCACGGCGAACTTGGGCGGGGTCGGTTTGTTTGGCGTCGAGTTGTTCTTGGCCGGCGACGACGTGATCTTCAGCGAAGTCAGTCCGCGGCCCCACGACACCGGGATGGTGACGATGGCCAGCCAAGCCCTCAGCGAGTTCGAGTTGCACGTGCGGGCAATTCTCGGGCTGCCGATCGTCGAGGTCCAACTGCGCACCCCTGCCGCTTCGAGTGTGATCCTCGCGGATCATGCCGGCGGTGATCCTCGCTATGTTGGCTTGCAGCGAGCGCTGCAGGATCCTTACGTGTCGCTGCGCCTGTTCGGCAAACCCAACGCCCGGCCGTACCGCCGGATGGGCGTCGTCTTGGCCCGCGGTGACACGGTCGAGCAAGCCCGGCAGCGGGCCGCCAACGCTGCGCAAGCGATCAAGGTCCTCGCCGCAGAAGGTTGATCGCCGAACAGATCCGGGCCCAGATTCGGGCCAGTTCGGGCGCAGGGCCGGGTTTCGGGCGGTTTTTTGTGTGTTGACAAGTATTTGCCTCGGCATGTAGCCTGACCGCGTGGCAGACCAACCACCGGCGAAAAAAGAACGTTGGGGGACGCGACTCGGACTGATTCTGGCAGTTGCGGGCAACGCTGTCGGTCTCGGCAACTTCCTGCGGTTTCCCGCGCAGGCGGCCCAAAACGGCGGTGGGGCGTTCATCATCCCGTACTTGGTGTCGTTCCTGCTGATGGGTCTGCCATTGTTGTGGGTCGAGTGGGCGATCGGCCGGCATGGCGGCAAGTATGGCCATCACTCGGCCCCAGGGATGTTCAACCGCCTCGGTCGCTCGCGGTGGCTCAAGTACCTCGGCGTCTTCGGTCTGTTCACCAACCTCACGATCGCCGCGTACTACTGCTACATCGAGAGTTGGACGCTGGCATACGTCTGGCACTCGGTCGCGGGCACGTTCTCTAGCGTCGACCCGACCGAGTTCTTCCCGCACTACTTGGGCACCGACACCGCAACGATCACGGCGATCCCAGTCGAGGCCACGTGTTGGTTCTTGGCGACGCTCGCCCTCAACACGTGGATCTTGTCGCGAGGTTTGGTCCGCGGGGTCGAGCTCGCGGCGAAGATCGGCGTGCCGATGCTGCTGCTGTTCGGGGCTGTGCTAGCGATCAAAGGCCTGTCCTTGGGCCCGGGCGACCCCGGCGTGATCGACAGTCCGCTGACGGGCCTCAACTTTGTGTGGGAGCCGCAAACGTCAGGGCTCTACAACCCCACCACGTGGCTCGCGGCGGCCGGGCAGGTGTTTTTTACGTTGTCGGTCGGGATGGGCTCGATCCACTGCTACGCGTCGTACCTCCGCGAACGCGACGACATCGCCCTCAACGCGACCGCGGCGGGCAGCGTCAACCAGTTCGTCGAAGTCATCCTGGGTGGCACGATCCTCATCCCGATCGCCACTGCGTACTTGGGCCTCAACGTTGTACAAGCAGCGACGGCCGGCGGCAGTGGGTTTGGCCTGGCGTTTCTCACCTTGCCCACGCTGTTTGGCAACTGGGGCGGCGTGGGTACGATCGCCTGTGCGATGTGGTTTGGGCTCCTGTTTTTTGCGGGCGTCACTTCGTCGCTGGCGATGGGCCAGCCGGTCGTCGCCTTCTTGCAAGACGAGTACAAAGTCCGCCGTGGTCGCGCCGCGCTGGCGTTTGGCAGCGCAACCTTGGTGCTCGGCCTGATGTGCGTGGTGCTCTACCCCGGCGGCACGTTCGACGAGTTCGACTTCTGGACGGGCACCTTCTCGCTGATCGTCTTCGCGTTGGCCGAGGTCTTGATCTTCGGGTGGGTCTTTGGCATCGACCGCGGATGGGCCGAGGTCCAACGCGGCTCCGACCTGCGCTTGCCGAACTTTTTTAAGTACGTTCTCAAGTTCGTCACGCCCACCTTCATCGCCGTGGTTTTGGCCGGTGCGCTCGTCAAACCCCGCGGCACGTGGGGCGAAGCCTGGGCGCAGCTCACCACCACCGGGCGTTGGCCGTGGGCGCCAGACAGCGTGATCGGGAAGCTGCTGCACGTCGGCACCGACGATGGATGGTTTGGTGAGCACGGCGTGACGCGAGTGTTTGTCGAGGACGTGACCCGGTTGGTGTTGGTCACCGTGTTTGCGCTGCTCGCGGCGCTCGTATGGCGAGCATGGCGTAACCGTAGTAAGGAAGAGGAACAATGACCAAACTTCCGAAAGACCCCCCGATCGAAGCTCCGCCCGGTCAACCCAAAGAAGTCCCGCCAGAGGAGGGTCCGAGCGAGTTGCCGTCACGGCCCCCACTTCAGGCTCCGCCCGACCAACCCGACGAAGTCCCAGCGGGTAACCCGCCACCGATGGAAGCGCCACCGCCCGAGCAAAGCCAAGGGGAAGCACCACAATGACAACCAGCGCGTGGATCATGCTCAGCGTCACCTGGACAGTCGTCGCCGGCGTGGCGATCGCCTTAATTCTAAAAGTCCTGCGCACGCCCCCGCGGGAAGACGACGAAACCTAAGCGGACAGACGCCATGGACACCCCGACCAAGCATCGAACGATCGACTACATCGAGTTTGTCAGCGACGACCTCGCCCGCACCAAAGCCTTCTACACCGCAGCCTTTGGCTGGCAGTTTACCGACTACGGCGACGATTACGTGGCCTTCGCCGACGGCCGCATCGACGGCGGATTTCGCCGGGGCGAGCGGGTGCACGGCGAATGTGGGGCGCTCGTGATCATGTACTCCGTCGACTTAGAAGGCAGCCAAGCGGCCGTCGAGGCTGCAGGTGGCGTGATCACTGCCCCGATCTTTCCGTTCCCGGGTGGTCGCCGGTTTCACTTTGCCGATCCCTCCGGCAACGTGCTCGCGGTGTGGTCGGACCGTTA
>CAYPCC010000270.1:0-3273 GCA_964409095.1 uncultured Phycisphaera sp.
TAGGCGATTATCTGGCCGACCTCAAAGCCCGCGGAACGGACGATCAATATCGATCCGATCAAGGAAGCCGTGTTCGTCGACTCGTCTCTGAGTGCGGGTGGTCCACATGCAACACCGTCACCGCGGAATCGTTCACCGCCTGGCGGGCCGCATCACCGCGCCAACTGCGGGCTGATCGCCCTTTGTCCGCCAAGAGCCTCAATGACTACTTGGCCGCGATTAACAGCCTCATGGCGTGGCTCGTCGCAGCTGGCCTGATCGAACGCAACCCGCTAGCCGGGGTGAAACGTATTGATGCACGCGGACGGGAGACATTCAGACGCCGGGCTTTAACCACTGACGAAGCAAGTAAGCTCCTGGCCGTCGCGGGCGATCGTGCCGTGCTGTACCTCGCCGCCCTACTGACCGCCTACCGCCGCGACACACTCTACCGCCTGACCTGGGCCAATATAGAACTCGACGGCAGCCCCCCCACGATTCGCCCTGTGGTGTCCACCCTAAAGAACCGATCGCAACACGCTCAGCCCATACGCGACGACCTGGCGTTGGCTCTGCGGCAGCTGCGACCCGCCAGCGCCAAGCCGTCCGACCGGGTGTTCGCCGGCCTGCTGCCACGCTGGGGCGTCGCGTTTCTCGAAGCGGATCTCACGCGGGCCGGGGTATCGATTCAGACCCTCGAGGGAAAGATAGATTTTCATGCGTTGCGCCACACCGCCGCGACGTGGGCCGCCGCCGCCGGGCAATCCTCGGCCACGGTGAAAGCATTCACGGGGCACAAGACCGACTCCCAGCTTCAGCGCTACACCCACAACCAGCACCTACCGGTGCAGTCCCTGATGGCGGGCATGCCTCGCTTTGATGACGCACACATAGACGCACACGAAATGGACGCGCAGGGACCCCAAGTGGCGCAAAGCGTCACTACATCCCTCGAATACGATTCTCATAAGTTCAATCAGGACAAGCAAAAACGCCGCACAGGGCGGCGTCAGAGCGATTCACAGAAAGTGACCCCTACGGGATTTGAACCCGTGTTACTAGGATGAAAACCTAGTGTCCTAGACCAGACTAGACGAAGGGGCCAACCTCGGTCGGTTCGACATTCTAGCGATCCTCGCCGACTCGGCAACCGGGGGGACTCGAGAAAACTCATAGGGCGGGGTGGGCGATCAAAATGATGCGGCAGATGGTTTGAGCGATGGGCTGGGCCGTATGGGTCAAACGGCTGATTTTTGTCAAAAAACCGGCGCGAGCGAACTTTTTTTCTTGGCGGAGCGTCCTAAGCGTTACAGACCCTCCCGAGAGAACGTCAATGCGGGCGGTGTGGCCAGATTTGCAGGGAAAGCGCGGGCGCGGTGTTAGAGTTCAATTCGCAGGGGCATCGGGGCATTGCTGTGGTAAACTAAGAGGTGTCGTGAATAGCGTTCAACCCGTAACCGATCGGCACGACGCAGACCCTGCCCGCAGGATGCGAATCATGATCGAAAGCTCGGCCCCTAAGCGCTTACCCGATGCCCGCCGCGACCCGCTTGGACCCCGCAACCCGCCGCCGGAAACCACCGTCCGCATCAACGCTCGGTTTAGTCAGGACCCGCCCTCTTGCTCACGCTGATCCAGTTCAATCCCGAGGAACGAAAGAAGCCGCAGAGCTTCCGCTTGGCCGATGACCGCGCTCACGTCATCGGGCGTCGGCACGGGGACGTGCAGCTTCTGGATTCGCGGATCTCCCGGAAGCACGCCGAGGTGTCGGTGCAAAACGGCACGTGGGTCATCCGCGACCTCAACTCGTCCAACGGCACCTGGGTCAACGGCGAACGCATCGAAGGCCTGTGTGAACTCGAAGAAGGCGACCGCCTGGTCATCGGGCGGATGACCCTGCTGGTCGGACACGTCGATACCCAAACGACGGTGGCGGCGTCCCCGCTCACGGCCCCCGACGACACCGCCTCGGAAACGGCGGGCGCTGCGAAAGAGCCACTCGACGCGGAACTCGATTTGGAGTCGATTGACTTCGCCTTCGATGACGAATCGATCGAAGCCTCGGCCGAGGCGTCGGATGATGCGGCCACCTCTGCTTCGGCGGGGACGAGCGAGGGTTCGGAACGGGCGGATGACGACCCGATGCTCAGCGAAGCGGACCTGATGAGCTTGGGGGATTCGGACGCGGATGGACTGCTGGGACTCGACGCCTCGTCGATCGCCCCGCTGCACGCCGCCACGGACGAGCAGCAGGCGAATGCGCAGGCCTATAGGGACCGGGCGAGCGATGACGATCGGGGGAATTCGCCACGTCCATCGGCCGTGGAACCCGCGGAAGAAAAAAAAGAAGACCAATACGCTGCGACGGCTGATTTCGCGGGCCCGATCGTGCGGCCCGATTCGCCGCTCGACAACACACAACCGTCCTCGGCCGGGGATGAGGCTGAGCGTTCATTTAGCGATGTGGACGAGGACGAGGACCAGGACGACGAGGCCCCGCCGATGGTGGGTCTGTCATTGGACCTGCCCGGCCCGGATTCGCGGGACGACGACGTTGACGAACTCAGCGACCTATCGCTCGACGATGAGCCCGCAGCCGATGCCTCGGCCGAGGCAACCGGGCTGGATCTGGACCATGAGCTGCCCCACGGGTCGGGTTTCGCGGCTGAACTCGAAGACGACCCCGCACGGGTCCCGGGCCCGCCGAAAGAAGGTCCATTAGCGGCGGCTTCGGCGGATGCCCCGATCGCTGCCCCGGACGCAGCGCCGCGTGAACCCGACTGGGTGGAATCCGAATCTCAGCAAGACCTCGCCCCCGCGTGGTCGGGGCGTCGTTCATCCCGCAAAAAAGCGTTGGCGGCGCTGGTGCTTATCGCGCTGGCGGCGGGCGGAGCGTTCTGGGCGATCAACGCAAGCGACACCGCCACCCCCATCGCGGGCGTCGTCCCCGGCACCCCCGGCACCCCCGGCACCCCCGGAATAACCAGCACCCCCGCCACCCCCGGCACCCCCAACTCGCCCGTCACCCCCATGGCAACCGACGCTGCGCTGGCGATGAGTCGAGAGAACCCGACACCCACGCCGCCTCCGGCTGGCGTATCCACCGGCCTTTCTCCGTCCGGTGATGAGCGCTCGGCCGACACGCTCCGCGAGATGACCGGCTCTGAGGCCGACCCCCCAACCGCCAGCGACTCGCCCAAGTCTGACGCCTTCGGCCAAAGCCCCACCCTCTCGGCCCCCACGCCTCGGCCCCCCACGATCATCCGCCAACCCACGCCCGACGCGACCGCCCAG
>CAYPCC010000271.1:0-3270 GCA_964409095.1 uncultured Phycisphaera sp.
ACACGTTGAACGCGGTCATGGCGGCGCCGACGCGCACGGCCTCGCGGAGCTGGTCTTCGGTGGCGCCAAGCGCGCGGGCGGCGTTGGCGTGGAAGGTCGCGCAGGCGGGGCAGGCCAGTAGGCCCGAGACAACGGTGAGGATGAGTTCGACGGTGAGTCGGGGCAGGGTCGGGTGCTGGATGAGCGAGAAGGGCAGGCCGGATTCGGCGGGGAGTTGGAGGGACGGGTCGAGCTCGCGGTGGCGGTGGTAGGCGTTGAGCATCGCGCACTCGGCTGCGAGGCCGAGGATCGCGGAGACGTCGTCCTCGGACCAGCCGAGTTTTCTGGCGCGCTGCGCGTGCGACTTGGCGCAGTCGGCGCAGCCGTTGGCGACGGAGGCGGCCAGGGCGATGGCCTCGCGGGTTTTGGCGTCGAGGACGCCGTCGTCGGCGTGCAGGTGGCGGTCCTGAAGGTCCATCGCGTCGTCGGCGAGCTGCGGCGCGCGGGCCATCATGCGGAACTCGCCGAACACCCGGCCGCCGCGCCGCGCGCGGACACGTTCGTACAGCTCGGCCACGGGGCCTTGGGCCTGGTCGTCGGAAATCGGCGGGGTCAGTTTGTCGGGGCTGGGCATGCCGAGCTCTCGGTTGGGATGTTCAGAAGGGGATGTCGTCGTCGTGGATCTCGCCGGCGCGGGGATCGCGGTGGGTGAGCGACAAGCCGTAGCCCTCGTCGGTTTCGACCTTGTCGAGCTGGTGGTTGTGGAGCAGACGGGCGACGCGGGGGCCGAGCACCAGGACGGTTCGGCCGGCGTGGTCGACCTTGGCGTCGCCGCGTTTGCGGCGGGAGATGGTGAGTCGCAAGGCCTTGCCGTCGATCACAAACCGCGCGGCCGAGACGTCGGGCACGTCCGCTTCCTCAAGCATGTTCAGCAACTCGTCCCGCGCGGCTTCGGTCACCATCAGCGACATAGGCGTCCTCGTGGTCGTCGGCTCGGTTCCCACCCGCACCTCGTCCCCCACTCACGCGATCCATCATACGCCCCGATTTCCCGCCCACGCCGATCAACCGCGCCAGAACCGACAAACGGCCCGGAAAACCGACCAAAACGACAAAACGCAGACGATTTGAACGGTTTCGCCGCGGGTGAATGCGAGACTCCCCGCGTGACTGATCCCGGCCCGTATCGGCCGCCTTCCCGAAATCCCCCCCTTGGAGCTTGCGATGCAACATGCCACCCCGCGTTCGGCCCAGCCCGTTTCGTGCACGACCGACGACTTGGCCGGGCTCAACGCGTTCGAGCGCGACTGCCGGCGTCGTGGCGAGCTGTTCGCCCGCTGCTTCGGCCAGTACGCCGACGCGATGCACCGGATGACCGACGCCTTGGGCCGGTACGAAACCGTGCTGCGTGACGGGCCGCGTTGGGCGCGGTCGGTGTGAGCGGGCGGCGCGGCGGTTCTCTCGGGCCGCGTCCGGGGTTATTCTGATCGGAGTGTTTCAATCCCCTTCACCCCGATCAGGGAGCCCTGCGATGATGCTTCGCCCGATGACGTTCGTGGTGCCCACGCTGCTTGCGGCGTTGACCCTCACCGTGCTGCCCGCCTGCAAGACCGACCAGGCCGGCGTCAAGAGCACCTACCGCAGCCAATGGACCACGGTGTCCAACGGCGTTGAGGACACGACGCAGGCCGCCGCCGAGGTGCTCGAGGACCTCAAGCTGACGGACATCGCCTCGTCGTCCACCGCGGTCGACGGCCAGGCCGTGGGAAAAACCGCCGACGGCACGGTCATCACCGTGACGGTCGACAAGGCCGCGGCCGGCTCGGAGATCACGGTCAACGTCGGCACGCTGGGCGACAACGAGCTGGGCAAGTCGATCCTGGCGGATATTCAGAAGAAGCTGGCGGAGTGATCCCAGCGGTATCCCATGATTTAGGGTGTGCTCACGACTCTTGACGGTGGGATGCTTTCCTTCATACTGATGTGTATGAAGTCCACTTTTGAGTTAGACGAGCATCTTGTAGAGCGCGCGCGCCTTGCGACAGGCATCCACGAGGAGAGCCTGCTCGTTGAGACCGGTTTGAGAGCATTGATCGAGCGGGTCGCGGAAGCGGCTGAGAATCAAGGTGCACTTGCTGAACGACTCAAACGCGCCTACGCCGACCAGGACGACCAAGAAGCGGATTTTCGGCATCGGGCTTTCCGTGACACCTCGGAGCGAAGTCCGTGGTGACCATCCGGCAAGGCGAAGTCTGGTGGGCGGACCTTGCCGATCCGGTTGGTTCCGCCCCGGGTTTTCGTCGGCCGGTGGTGGTGGTGCAGAGCAACCCGTTCAATGATTGTGGCTTGCGGACCGTGGTCTGTGTGATTGTCACCAGCACGCTGCGTCACGCCGACGCTCCGGGAAACGTCCTACTGGATCCCGAGACGACCGGCCTCGCCAAACCCTCCGTTGCCAACATCACCCAGATCGTCACGCTGGACCGAAGCCAACTCACCGAGCAAGTCCGTCAACTACCCGCGACCACCACGCAACAAATCCTCCTGGGTATCCGACTGTTGATCGGTTCATGAAGCCGCCTGCTCGACGATCCGCTTCCGAAGCTCGTCGATGGTCATCGGGGGATCGGTCAGATGCAACACCATGTGACAGTTGGGGCAGACGGGCCGCAGGTCGTGGATGGGATCGACTTTGTACGCTTCCCCAATGTCGGCCAACGGCTTCAGATGGTGGACGTGGATGCGGCCTTCCGCGATCTCGCCGTACATGGATGCCATGCTTATCTCACAAACGTTGCATTCGAAACCATATTCTTCTAAGCATGCGGCTCGTGCTTCGCGGCTTCGTTCGTAGGCGTTCACAACAACTTGGCACTTCGCGCCTTCGTGAAGCAGCCTGCCGATTGGCAATTCGTCCGGAAAGATCGTTGTCTTAATAGCGGCCAGGGCTTCGTTCAGCTCATCGATTTGAGCAGGCGATAGAACGGCTGCATGCTTGTTGTCACGCGGATTCTTGCTCCGTCCGTCTGAGATCGCTTGCCGCACAGACGAGACGTTGTAATCTACGTACTCACTGTACTGGCGTTTCCAAAGAGATTCGATCGCAAATTTTGCGTCCTTCCAATTCCAGCCGATCTTCCCCAGACCTTTGGCGATCGGCGATGTCTGCATACCCCAAAGTTTTGGGTACTTTCTGCGTTGCCTGATTGGTTTTCCACTCGACATCACGCCTCCATCAGCATCCGGGTCGGGTCTTCGATGCAGTCGCAGATGCGCTTGAGGCAGCTCACG
>CAYPCC010000272.1:0-3266 GCA_964409095.1 uncultured Phycisphaera sp.
TCAGCCGTTGGCGGAATCCCAGGTGTTTCGCTTCCCAAGTGACCGATTCGCCGAGCCCGATGAGCCCGGAGGTCACGCCCGCCACGGCCCGCTCGCCGGTGTGTTCGAGTGACCGCACATGAAAATCGATGTCGCGGGCCAAGTCAAAACAGACATCAAGCGGGGCGGCGATGCGGGTTTCGATGGTGATGATCGGCATCACCATTTCCCGTCGAGCATTTGCCGGATCGCGTGGGCGACGCCGTGGTCGGCGTTGCTGAGGGTTTGGCGGTCGGCGGCGTGGATGGCGCGCGGCACGGCGTTGGCCATGGCGATGCCCAGGCCGGCGTGTTCGAGCATGGCCAGGTCGTTGATCTCGTCGCCCAGCGCGGCGACGGCGTCGCGGGGGATGCCGTGTTGCTGGGCGATCCACGACAAGCCCCGCCATTTGTTGACGCCCTTGGCGAAGACTTCGACGATGAACACGGCGTCCTCGGCCTTGGCCGTGGGCACGCCGGCGAAGCAGTGCAGGTCCACGCGGTCGGCGAAGCGTTCGACGAGGCGCTCTTCGACGTCGAACGCGGCGCGTCCCGTGGCGACGACGCCGACGCGGAGGCTGTGGTGCAGGTCGTCGGCGGTGGGGTGGCGGTTTTCTTCGACCAGCAGGTTGTTCATGGCGAACCAGCGCTGGGTGTTGTCGGTGATCTCGCCGTCGCCGGTGACGAGGAAGTCTCGGCCGGTGCGGCCGTACTCTTGAAAGACCAGCACGGCCTGCGGCAGGTCACGCATGAACTCGACCAGCTCCAGCGCGAGATGCGGCTCAAAATCGGCGAGGTCCACCGCGTTTCCTTGCTCCATCTCCACCACCACCGCTCCCGTGTTGAACACGCCCAGCGAAAGATTGGGCAGGTCGCCCAGCGCGTTGGTCGACTCGCGCCAACCGCGGCCGGTGCAGGGCACGACCAAGACGCCGGCGTCTTGGGCGTCGGCGATCGCGGCGCGGTTTTCGGCGCTGACGGTGTGGTCCGGCCCGAGCAGGGTGCCGTCGAGATCAAGCGCAATCATCTGGTACTTCATAATTTTAGTGATGAATGAACTGTGAATCATGATGAGCTTAGGCAACGAGCCTTGGAGAGCATAGCCCAGTCGCAACACTCGTCACGCGTTATTTTTTTAACTCATCACTCGCTGACGCAATGCCACCGCGATCGACGAGGCGAGGCCGTCGCAGGTTAGGCCCAGGTTGACGTTGCTGTTGAGCCGGGCCTCGGCCACGCCCAACGCATCGATCACGCCGACCCACGGCAACAGCGCCGCCTCGGCCGCTTCGGGGTCCGCCGCGTCGCACATCTCGGCCAGCTTGCCGAGTTGTTGTCGGGCGTAGGTCGCCACCAGCGAAAACATCAAACCCGCAGCGAGTTTGTTGGCCGCTTCTTTCGAGGCGTTTTTGTGCTGCTTCACCCACGCCTCGGCAAACCCGCCGATGCGCTCGGCCATGTCCGTCCCCAAGCTCGGCTCGGCGCGACCCCGAGCCAACTGCTCCACCTGCGCCAGAACCACCCGCGCCCACTCGGTCAGCTGGTAATCCAGCACCAGCTTCGCCCGACCCAAACTGCCCTGCGCAAATCCCACCAGCCACGACCGCTCGACCGGCTCCAGACGCTCGGCGTACTCCTGCAGATAACGATCCAAGACCTCATGGGGCAACGGCACAAACGCGATCCGCTGACACCGGCTGCGGATCGTCGGCAGCAAACGGTCTTCGTTGGACGTCACCAAAATAATCGTCGTCCCGCCGCCTTGATCGGGCGTGGGTGGTTCTTCAAGGGTTTTGAGCAGCGCGTTTTGGCCTTCAATGTTGAGCAACTCGGCTTCATCAATCAGAAAGAATTTCCCGTTTCCGATTTGTGATGTCTTACCCACGATCGGATCGTGGTAATGGTCATCGCTCGTCTTGCCTCCGACCATGAGTTCTCGAAGCAAATCCACGGGGATCCGGCTTTGTTTACTTGTTCTGAGCTTCGTCACAGTCGATGTGGCTGCGAGTTCCTTGGTAATAATATGTAGGTCCGGATGGGCTAGTTGCGAGGCGTCGAAGTCAAAATCGCCTACTTGTCGAAGCAGCTGGCAAGACTTGCACCGGCCGCACGCCGACCGACGGCCCGCCAAATCGGCGACGGGATCAAAGCACAGCAGCACCTTGGTGAACGCCAGCGCGGTGGTGAATTTCCCGACGCCCACGGGGCCGTGAAAAATCTGGGCGTGGTGGACCCGGCCCGAGGCGAGTTGGGCGTGGAGCTGATCGAGCGCGTGCAGTTGGCCGTGGATGCGATCCATGAACCGCATCTTAACCGGCCGACGCTTCCCCAGCGGCCAGCCCCGGCGTACAATAACGACGCTGCTTAACCCTCTGATCCGAAAGCGAGTCCGTGATGATGAAACTGCCCCGATCCCCTTGGAACTCTGTCGTGCGGACCGGCGTGGCGACGGTGGCCCTCGTCGCGATGGGCGGCGTGGACCTGTCGTTGGCCTCGGCCGACGACGAGGCGGACGTGGTGCTGGACCGGGGCCAGCCGTACATCGCCGCAGCGGGGCGCAGCCCGATCCCGCTCGAGGGTGAGCGCATCACCGAGCCGTTACCCTACAAACGCCTCGTCGACGAAGGCGGGGACAAAGTCAAGGCCGATCGACCCGACGGCCCGGTGGCCTGGGGCGCCGCCCACAATTACATCGGCCAACGCATCACCGTCGAAGGCAAAATCGTCAACACCTACAACCACCGCGGCCAAATCTGCTTCCTCAACTTCTCCGAAAACTGGCAAGGCAAGTTCTACATCCCCGTCTTCGACGAAGTCTTTGCCGACCTGCCCGAACCGCCCGAAACCTACTTCATGAACAAAACCATCCAAGTCACCGGCAAAGTCACCCAACACCAGAACCGACCCAACATCGAAGTCCGAGACATCAAACAAATCAAAATCATCGACTAACGCCCCCCGGAATTTTTATGGCCCCCCGGAATTTTTAAGGCCACCCGTTGGTTGAGTGGCTCATTTGAAGGTGGCGTTTTTCCGGGGACATCGGATCGTCTCTTGGTCATCTTTCCATCTCTCCACTCGGCTTTCGCCCTATGCCCAAAGACGCCCACAACGCCACCCTGGTCGAACGCACCCACGCCCACGCCGACCTCGCCGTCTTCCGCATCCAGTACAACGACCACGACGTCCCCGACTTCGAGCCCGGCCAATTCGCCACCCTCGGCCTCCCCGCCGTCGTCCTCGTCGTCG
>CAYPCC010000273.1:0-3266 GCA_964409095.1 uncultured Phycisphaera sp.
GGCCCCGGCCGGGCTAAAGTTCACCATGCCGAGCCTCGCCAAACCCGCCTCCCAACCACCCGCCAAGCCGCCCGACCCCGCGGTATCCCCAGCCCGCCGTGACCTACCGCCGCCCACGGGCCCGGTCGTGATGCGGCAGCGTTGGGTGGACCTTTTGTTTTTGCACTGGGAAGTCGCGGCGCAGGAGATTGCCCCGACCCTGCCGCCGGGGCTGCGGGCCGATACGTTTGGGGGCAAGGCGTATCTGGGCGTGGTGCCGTTCGAGATGCGGGGGGTGCGGCCGGTGTATCTGCCGGCGGTACCGGGGTTGTCGAACTTCGGTGAGCTGAATCTGCGGACCTATGTGGTGGCGGACGATGGCACGCCGGGCGTGTGGTTCTACTCGCTCGACGCCCACCAACGCCTCGCCTGCGCCATCGCCCGGAAGTTTTTTCGGCTGCCGTATCACTACGCCAAGATCGACGCCCAGCACCACGGCCCCCGTCTTGACTACCACTGGCACCGGCCCGCGAGCCGACTTTCCGCCACTTCGCAAGCCTCCCAAGCCCCAGCTTTTTCCTACACCCGCCCGGCCGACCCCCGGCCCGCCGCGCCCGGCTCGCTCGCCGAATTCCTCGTCGAACGCTACGTCTTATTCAGCTACCACCCCGGCCGCGGGCAGCTCTACTCCGGCCGCGTCGAGCATTCGCCCTACCGCTTGGCGACGCCCGCCGTGGATCGCTACGACACCCAGCTCTTTCCGCTCAACGGGTTGAACCCGCCCGCGACCCCACCGGTCCACGCCGCGTGGTCTCCGCAGGTGGACGTGCAGATCTACCCGCTCCGCCAACACGGAGCGAAGCGCGATTGATGGGCTGCGATTGATGCTTCCCCAGAACCCCAAAGCCACGTGTCGGGCTCGAACCGACGACCTGCGGTTTACAAAACCGCTGCTCTACCAACTGAGCTAACGTGGCGTAGACGCAAAGTATACGGTGGGGTTGCCGGTTTGCGTACCCGCACGGGACATTTCGGTTTTCAGCAACATGCCAAACACCCCCGGAGCTTTGACTTGCGGGGGTGCGGCGAACGATTCGAGGTCCGGGTTGCTGGGTTATTCGGTGGCGGCCAGCAATGCTCGAGCCGAGGCGTAGCAATGGATCAACATGCCGCCGAAGCCCGGACGGTCGGCGTGTTCCATGCGTACTTGCTCCAGCGTGGCGAGGAAGCTGTCGGCGGATTGGCCGTAGAACGTGATCTGCGGCGTTTCGGGGAGTTCAAGGGTTTCGAGTGCGCCGCAGACAAACTTGCCAATCGACTCGGCGTAGGCGACTTCGGCAGCGATGTGCTCGCTGACCGAGTTGGGGCCGGTCGCGTGGGTGCGGTACGACATGATGCCGATGTAGTCGCAGAGGTCTTGGATGTGTTCGTGGAGATTGGCGGTCTTACCGTTGAACTCAAGCGTCGCGTCTTCGCCCATCGCGTCGTACCACATCGGGATGTCGCTCGACAACGTGAAGCCCATGGCCGCGGCGGCCTCGTCGTCGGCGATCATCTGCTTGGCGTCGGCAAAGAAGTCCACCAAGTCATACATGATGACTTGACGGCTCTGAGCCTCCTGCCAGCCAGGAAGAATGTAAGGCTCGATGTCGTAGTGGACGCCGCCCAAGCGGTATTCGCCGGTCAAACTGGCGTTGAAGTCGAGGATCATTTTGAGGATGGCGAGCGTTGCGGGCTGATTGGCTTCGCGGGCTTGGTCTTTGTCGCCGTCCAGGGCTTCGATGACGATGCCACGCTTGCCGGCCTCTTCAATGAGGCGGGTAAGCTGCTCGGAGTAGGCCAGTTGGGGGTTGAGCGTGCCGCCGCCGATTTGGTGGATCTGGACTAGGAAGAGGTTGATGCCGTGCTCTTCGGCGAAGTCGAGCATCCGGTCTTGTTCCGCGAGGTCTGACACCCAGCGGTCTTGCCAGACCCACAGCCCTGTGATGGGGCGAAGAGCTTGAGCTTTTTCTTCAGCAAGCGTCATCGAGCCGGGCTCGACGGTTTTTGGCTGAGGCACAACGATGGGATTGCCAACCGTTGGTCGTTGGTCGTTTTTGAGGAAGGCTACTTGGGTGCCTACGACGAAGACGCAAGCGTTTTGACGTGCCCCGCAGAAACACAGCCCACGCTCGTCCCCACCACCAGCAAAGTCGAATACGGCGGCGGTTATGGTTTCAACCTCGACCTGACCTCCGGGCAGGGCGGTGCGGTCTGGCTGAAAGCGGTGGCGACCGCCCCCGTGGGTGCCTCAACGATTTCAATTGTTTCGCAGAGCGAGTTTGTCAATATCTGGGATTCAGCGGAACCCCTCGTCGGCCCAGCGGTCGAAGGCTGGGTTTTTGACCGCAATAACTTCTCGGCCACGGCTCTAACCGGCGATGGCATCGAACGCCGGCCGCAGCTTGAACGGCACCCCAGCGATAGCGGCAACTTGCTTTTCCACGACGGCTACGCCGCGGGATTTCAGCGGGACGACATCACGGTCGATCTGGTCCGTTGGGACAACAAAATCAATTAACGCTGCCTTGTGGACCCATTTACCGATGTGTTGTTTTTCAATTTTTAGGCCCAACTCATGACGCACCCACGCGACCCCCAATTCACCGGCTCGAATCAAACCGAGGCCAGCATTCGCAACCGCGAACTAGTCGTCCGCCTCCTCCGCGACGCCGGCCCGATGTCGCGCAGCGACTTGGCGGAACGCACCCAGCTCCGCTCGTCCACGCTGACCTATATCACCCGCGACCTCATGGAAATCGGCATCGTCCACTCGGCGGGCAAGCGCGAAACCACCGGCGTCGGCAAGCCGCAGCAACTCTTGGATATCGATCCGGGCTTCGGCTGTTTTCTTGGGGTCAGCCTTGAGGCCGGGGCCGTGTCTCTGCTCTACGTGGATGCGCGGGGCAAAGTGCTAGACCGTGATTATTTTGAACTGGGCCGCGACCTGCATCAATTACCCGAGATCTTGCAGCCGCGGGTCGGAGCGACGCTCAAACGGCTGGGCCGCCTGCGCCTTCGCGGGATGGGTGTCGGCGTGCCGGGCATCGTCGATCCGTACCGCGGTTTAGTCTTGCGATCCCGTTGGTTTAACGCGGAGAACTACCCGCTGCGTGCGGTGCTCAAGGAAGTCTTCGGCGTGCCGGTGACGATCGACAACGACGCAAACCTCGCGGCGTATGCCGAGTCCGAACGCGGCGCGGGGCACGATGTCCGCGACCTGATTTACTTCTTGATCAACTGCGAAC
>CAYPCC010000274.1:0-3265 GCA_964409095.1 uncultured Phycisphaera sp.
ATACCCGCGCACGGCCGCCAGCGCCTCGGCCATCAGCCGGGCTTGGTTGAACCCGCGCGACCACCGGCGGAGCCAGGGCATCGGCACGGGGCAGACGACGGTTTTGGTTTCATCGAACGGCGTGCCGATCTGCTCGGCGAGCTGCTGGCCGAACCATGTCGCCCAACTCCACTGCTTGCCAAACTTCATGGCCTTGATCCAGCCGTCGATCGGGTCGTCGTACGCGGCGAGCCGGGTGATCCGGTGCCAGTGGATTTTTTGCTGGAGGCAAAACGTGCAGCCATGCACCGTCACCGAGCCCGGACCCGTCGACGCGCCGCAGCGCGGGCAATACCGGTCGGCCGAGTCCGGCGACCAGCCCTCGGCCAGCGCCACCGCGGCATCCACCCCGCTGGGCATGACCTCGTCCAACACGCCCCGCAGGTATCCAGCCACTCGTCGCATGAGCGTCGTTATACTCGCCCAGCCCAAGGAAGACTTTTTATGACCGCCTCCCGCCTGCAAACCGTCGTCCCCGGCCTCCGGCCGTTGTCGGTGTCCGCCCCCTTCGGCAACTACATCCAACCCGACGGCTGCACCGCGACGCTCGGCACGTTCACCGTCGAGGCCCGGCCCGGCCGGGTGTGGCGGATCCTCAAAACCGTCCGCTACTACCCCCGGCTCAAAGCGTGGGTCAACAAGATCGGCTTGCGTAACCCCGGCCTCGGCTGGGTCGAGCAAAAAGTCGCGGCGGGTAAGCTCGATCTATCGGACAAACTCGTCTCGATCCACGGGTTCACCGAGCACGATTGGTTTAACTTGGTGGAGCGGTTGGCGGTGCTCAAACCGATGGGGATGGAGTTGAACATGAGCTGCCCGAATGTGGGGCATATTGATTGGCCGGGCGATTTGTTTCGGCGGGCGGTGGAGACGGGGGTGCCGGTGGTGGTGAAGCTGCCGCCGGTGAATTACGAGGCGATGGCGGCGATGGCGTTTGCGCAGGGCGTGCGGGCGTTTCACTGCTGCAACACGCTGCCGGTGCCCGCGGGCGGGATGAGCGGTTGGCCGCTCAAGCCGGTGGCGCTGCAGTGTATCCGGGCGTTGCGGGAGAAGCCGTGGGGCAAGGAGATCGTGATTGTCGGCGGCGGCGGGATCCGCAGCGTGGCCGAGTTGGACGAGTACCGCGACGCGGGGGCCGATGCGTACGCGATCGGGACGATCACCATGAACCCGATCTTGTTGGTGAGTCACGCCCGGGTCGTGCCGATCCGCAAGCGGGCGGATGAACTGGTCGCTTGAGGCCGGGGTGATGAAAGATTCAACCTCTACACCACGATGAAGCCTTCGTCGGCGTCGCCGTAGTGGACGGCTTCGCGGCGGGCGTGGCGTTCGGCGGCGAGCCAGGCGAGCAGGGCGTCGAAGTGGTGCCAAGTCGTCACGGCAGCCGGGTCGAACGGGGAGGCGATGAACTTGGCGAGTAGGGCGGTGAGCGTCGGCAAAGCGTCGGCGTTTTTTTTGTATTGGTCCTTGGGCAGCCCGAGGCGTTTGGCTTGCGCGGCGGGGTAGGTTTCGTGCCAGGTGCAGTGGGGGTTAGCCGCGGCGAGGCGCATGGCCCGGGCGGTGAGGCCGCCCAAAAACATCGGCGACATGGCGGCGAGTTCGCGGTCGCCGTGGCGGAGATGGTAATCGTCGAACCCCGAGAGCTGCCGGTAGACGCCCGGCAACGAGAGCGGAGCGTCGAGGAAGACGCGGGCGGCGTCGTGCCCGGCGAGCAGGTCGCCAATCATCGCGTCGGCGTCTTGCTTTTTGGCCGAGGCGGTGAGCGCCAGCGGGCCGGCGGCAGTGGGGTCGCCTTGCACGACGACGGTGGTGCCCGCGAGTTTGCTGCCGTAGTCGATGGCGAAGGTGGTGGGCATCATGCTTAAGGATATGAACTATGAGCCACAGTGACGCAGAGGCACAGAGACAAGACAAAACCACGAAAAATGATTTTCTCGGTGCCTCGGCGTCTCAGTGGTTGGTTTGGCTTGATGGAAACCAGCCGCCGCTCACACCCGGTCTTTGGGCGAGATCGACCGGGTGACTTTGTACGCCCGGTTGCCGCGGTGTTGGCCGAGTTGGCCGACGAACTTACGTTTGCCTTCGATGGTCAAGGCGAGGGGAGCGGAGGCGGGTTTTTCGGTGAGGATCAGGTCGCCGACCTGGAGGTTGACCAGGTCGTGGAGGGTCATGGTGGTGTTGGCCATGACCGCGGCGACGTCGACTTTGGCGGATTCGAGCGACCCGGCCATGCGCTCGCGGAGCTTGGAATCGCGGGTGAGTTTTTTGTAGCTCGACCACGACTGGCTGCTGAGCTTGTCCACCACCGGCTCGATCACGGCATACGGGATGCACAGACTCATCGTGCCCGCCCGGTTGCCCATCTTCAATTCAAACCCCACGACCACGACCACCTCGTTGGGCGGCACGATCTGAACCAGCGCGGGGTTGGACTCGGTTTCTTCGAGCTTGAAGTTGGCATCGATGATGTTGGCCCACGCCTCTTTGAGCGCGGTCATCGCCCGGGCCAGGATCTTGCCGACCAAGCGGTTTTCGATCGCGGTCAGCGGGCGCTGGGGGATGAACAACTCGGCGTTCGACCCGCCCAAGAGGCGGTCGATCACCGGATAAATAATCAGCGGGCTGATCTCGAAACAGATGCTGCCCTCGAGCGGGGCACACGAGAGCAGGTTGAAGCAGGTCGGGTTGGGCAGGGAGTGGGTGAACTCGCTGAAGGTCATCTGCTCGATGTTGGCGACCTTGACCTCCATGATCGTGCGGAGGAAGCCCGAGAGCGCGGCTCCGAAGTTTCGGCTGAACGCTTCGTGGAGGTTTTCGAGCGCCCGCATCTGGTCCTTGGAGACGCGTTCGGGGCGTTTGAAGTCGTAGGTGCGGATTTCGAGTTCTTCGTCGCCGGGACGGCGGCGGGTGGAGAACACCTGGGCTCCGCCGTGCGACTCGGCGGAGGATTCCTCGGCGTCCACCGCGGCGAGTAGGGCATCCACTTCATTTTGGTCAAGGACTTCAGCCATACATGAGCTCTCGGAACCGATACGCCGCAGGCGCATCAGTCACCGTACACTTATCGGGCAGGAGGGCCGATCGTCTGCAAACCTCACTAGAATCTGGCTGCGGGGAATGAATCACGCTCGCCCGGGGTTATGGAATCAACACGTCTCAAGGCTGCATATCATGCGACTTATGCTCAATCGATCGAAATGGCGGGTGTTCGGCGTGTGGGCGGTGG
>CAYPCC010000275.1:0-3248 GCA_964409095.1 uncultured Phycisphaera sp.
GGCATGGAGATCCACGTCGAACTCGCCACCCGCTCAAAAATGTGGACCAGCGCCCCCAACCTCGCCCACCCCGACTATTTCAACGCGGCCCCCAACACGCTGCTCGACCCCGTGGTCCTCGGCATGCCCGGCACCCTGCCGGTCATCAACCGCACCGCCGTCGAAATGTCCATCCGCGTCGGCCTCGCGCTCAACTGCTCGATCTCCTCCCTGACCAAGTGGGACCGCAAGAGCTACTACTACCCCGACCTGCCCAAGAACTACCAGATCAGCCAATTCGATCGGCCGGTGTGTTTCGACGGCGCGTTTGACCTCCCAGTCCCCGGCAGCAGCGACGCGGATGCCGTGACTTCTTTGGCTTCCGGGGGCGACACGAAGCGTATCCGTATCACCCGTGCTCACCTCGAAGAAGACGCAGGCAAACTGCTTCACGACCTGCCGGGCGGTGGGTTCGCTTCCGGGGGCGACGGGTCGTTGGTCGATCTCAACCGCGCGGGGACGCCGCTCTTGGAGATCGTCACCGAGCCAGATTTCACCACCGCCGACGACGCGGTGGCCTTCGGCCAAGCGCTGCGCGACGTGTGCCGGCACCTTGGCGTCAGCGAAGGCATCATGCAAAAGGGCCACATGCGGTTCGAGCCCAACATCAACGTCATCATCACCAACGCCGCGGGCGAGGTGTTTAAGACGCCGGTGGTCGAGATCAAAAACCTCAACAGCTTCAAGGCCGTGCACGGCGCGATCGTGTACGAACACCACCGCCAAATCGAGCAGTGGCTCGACGACGGCAAGGTCATGGGCGCCCGCGCCAAATCCACCCGCGGCTGGGACGATGCCAAACTCGTCACCACGCCGCAGCGCGAAAAGGAAGACGCGGATGAATACCGCTATTTCCCCGACCCGGATCTGGTGACGCTGCAGATCGGCGAAGATTGGATCGAGCGTTTGCGGGCCGAGCAGCCGGAGTTGCCTTTGCCGCGGAAGAAGCGGTACGTGCAAGAGCTGGGCCTCAAGCCGATCGACGCGGACAATTTGATTGCTGAGCCGGCCAATACGCGGTTTTTCGAGGCCTGCGTCGAAGCGTCCGGGGGCGAGCCACGCCGGATCGCCGCGATGCTGCTCAACGCCGGGGCCAAGCGTGCCAACGAAGCGGGCGTCTCGCTCGATGGTCTGGGCATCAGTCCGCAGCAGGTCGCCGACATCGTCGCGCTGCAAGACGGCGACAAGATCAGCGCCAGCGCGGCCGACACATTGTTTGGTCATGCGTGTGAAAGTATTGAGCCCGCCGAAAGCCTCGCCGAGCAACACGGCCTCCTTCAGGTCAGCGACGACGGCCAACTCGACCAATGGATCGCCCAGGTTTTGGCCGACCCCCAAAACGAAAAAGCCATCGGCCAAATCAAAGAAGGCAAAGACAAAGCCATCGGGGCGCTGCTCGGTCAACTTATGAAACTGTCGAAGGGCCAAGCCAACCCGAAGGTGGTGGGCGAGAAGATCAAGGCCAGGCTGGCGTCAGAGTGACTGGCGGCGGTCGATGCTTTGCCAAAGTTCAGCGAACCCGAGTTGCATTGCCCACTTGCTGATGTAGTTTCGATCGAGGTCTTGGCCTTGGGTGCGGACGATCGCGGCCACGTCTTCGAGTTGCCGGGCCGACCCGCCGGATTGGGACCATTCTAATTTGGCGAGGATCACGTCTTCGGCGGAAGCCAAGACCAGCGGCTGTTCGAAAAGCTGAGTTTCCCGACGCCGTGAAAACTCCTCGCGGCTAAACGGCCGATCTTTCTGGATCATCAGATCGATTTTCCAGCCGGTTTCAAACTCGATGATATGAAACATGCCGCGATTGGAAAGCGCATTGCGGGCGGCCTCATGGCTCACGTAAAAGCGGTCTTCGGGGAAGGCGTTGAGCAGTTGGTTTAGGCTTTGCGGGGTGGGGGCGATGACCAGATCGAGGTCTTGGGTGGCCCGGGGTTCGCCGTGGACCGAACTCGCAAACGAGCCGGTGACCATGTACTGAATACCTGCGTCCAGCAAGGCCGAAACGACCAGGCGCAGCGTGGCGTCAGGCGAGGGGGTGGACGCCATAGAGCTCTTCGATGAGTTGCGATTGGGCTTGGTTTTTACTGAATTCGGGGTGAGCTTCGTGGATGCGGGAGAGGGCTAATTCACGGGTGAGGCGTGAAAGTTCGAGGACCCGATGTATTTTTTGCGCCGGCGACATCTTGCGGTAGAGGTCGGTTAGCACGGCTTGGGCGTCGGGGGAAGTGTCGCAAATCATCACCTGATATCTTACACCGACATGGCACTATCGCCCATTACGTCCCGAGACGATCCGCGGCTAGCGGTGTTCCTCGACACCAAAGACCGCGACATCCGTCGGGAGACGGGGTTATTTTTGGCGGAGGGGGAGCATGTGGTGCGGCGGGCGTTTGCGGCGGTGGGGGCGGGGTTGCTTCCGGGGTTGCTTCCGGGGGTACTTCCGGGGGTACTTCCGGGGGTGCGGTCGGTGTTGGTGGTGGAGAGTAAGGCGGAACGGGTGAGGGCGATGATCGCGGAGTCGGCGCTGGAGGAGGACGACGTTGAGGTGTTGGTGTGTTCCAAGGCGGTGATGGAGCAGGCGGTGGGGATGCGGTTGCACCAGGGGATCATCGCGGCGGTGGAGCCGCCATCGGAATTGTCGTTGGATGAGGTGGTGGGAGGGAGTTCATGCGTCCTGAAGTCCGCACGCCCGGGGGGCGAGGGGGTATCCAGTAACGTGATTGTGGTGTGTCCGGAGATTACGAATACGGAGAATCTGGGGATGTTGGTGCGGGTGTGTGCGGGGTTGGGGGTGGGGGCGATGGTGTTGGGGCCCAGGTGTTGCGATCCGTGGTTCAGGCGGTCGGTGCGGGTGTCGATGGGGGCGGTGTTTACGATGCCGATGGTGCGGAGTGAAGATATGGAGGCGGACTTGGGGCGGCTGCGGGACGAGTTCGGGTACGAGTTGATAGCGACGGTGATTGATGAGGACGCCCAGGTGCTGCGGGAGGCGAAACGCAGCGACGTGGCGAAGGGGACGGCGATTTTGCTGGGCAGCGAAGGCTACGGGTTGCCGGCGGACCTGGTGGTGCGGTGCGATCGGAAGGTGCGGATCCCGATGCACGCGGGGACCGATTCGCTGAACGTCGGGGTCGCGGCGGGGATCGTGGTGCACCATTTTGTGGGGGGTGGGCTGTAGGGGTGGGCGGGGGGCAGAGGGGGTTGGGCGG
>CAYPCC010000276.1:0-3209 GCA_964409095.1 uncultured Phycisphaera sp.
CGGGCCAGGCCCCACGTCCGCGTGAACTGATACGCCCACGCCGCCCACAACGCCAGCGACCCCGCCGCCGCCAACCCGAGCACAGGGATCATCCAGCCGGCCGGCCCGCCGGTGACGACGCCCGTGGCATCCTCGACCGTCTTGGAATAATCCAGCCACGCAAACCAACCGCCCAGGCCCAGCCCGACCAGCGTCACGAAGACCGCCGAGTTACGCCAAAACGCGATCGGCAGCCGCCACTTGAGCTTGAGCGTCTTGCGCAGTTTCCGCCACCGCGGCAGCACGATCCCCGACGGCGGCTGATCGTAGAGCCCCGCCAACACCGCCAGGTCCAGACGCTGTTGCTGCGAGAGCCGTTTGCGCAGCTTCTTGAGTTTCTCGTCCGGCAGCGACATGCCGGTGTCGCTCGTCTTCACGCCTTCCTTCAGCAGTGCATTGACCAACTTGGTCACGGCCTCGGTCAGGATCGCGTCCTGGTGATCGGGCAGCCGGAAGTTGCGGATGACCTGCGAAGAATCCTGTTTGCCCGCGCGGGTGAGCTTGTCCAGCACGGGGTTGAAGTCGTCGTAGGAGACGGCGAGCACCCGCTGGTGGTTGTCGGCATCGAGGACGTTGGCGTTGTGCTCGGCGATCTTACGCTGCATGGTCAGGCGGATCGCGGTCTTGCCCGAGCCCTTTTCGCCGAAGACCACGGCCGTGCTGGGCTGTTCGAGCGTGCCAAAAATCTTGTTGATGTCGGGGTGGTGCAGCGACGAGTCGGCCAGGCGGTTGAACACCGCGTCGAGCCGGGCTTCCTCGGCCGCGAACGGGTTTTCGATCAAGCCGTGATGTGCGAGAAAACTCTCAACTTTCATAGGTCTATCGTCCCACTGCGCGTCGCGCGTTCGTGCGTTGTGCCCGGCCGAGTTATACACTACCCCACTCCAGAGTTTAGCTCCAACCCCGCCCCCCGACGGGAAGCGATGATGAAGGGGGATTCATCCCTCGCCAACGTCTTGCCCCGCCCCGCGTCGAATAGGTCCCATGTCCCAGCCGCAGCCCCCCAGCCCCATGCCGCCTTGCCTACCCGATGCGGATCTTTTTCACGCACGCTTCGCCGCCGCCAAGACCCGCGGGGCCGACGGACGCACCACGCTCATCCCCGTCTTCCGCCGCCTGCTCAACGACTCGCTGACGCCCGTACTCGCCTACCGCCGACTCGTTCGGCCCGACGCCCGCCTCGCCCCCAGCTACCTCTTTGAATCTGTCGTCGGCGGCGACCGGGTGGGGCGGTTCAGTTTTCTCGGCAGCCGACCCGCCGCCGAGGTCGTCGCCCGCGGCCACGAGGTGGTCTACATCAACCACCAAGCCCCGGCCTCCGCTTCGGCTCAGTCACGCACCTTCACCAGCGACGACCCGCTGATGGAGATGCAAAAACTCGCCGCCGGTTTCGTGTTGGATCATGCCACCTACGCCTTGCTGCCGACCCAACTTCCGGGGGCGGGCGGCTGGGTCGGCGTGGCGGGGTACGACACCGTGCGTTACCTCGAAGGCGAATCGTTGCCGAGCCCGCCCGCCGACGACCGCGGGCTGCCTGACCTGCACATGCAGTTGTATCTGGACACCGTCGTGTTCGACCATGTGCAGAAGACGCTGCTGCTACTCACATTCGCATCGTGCGATCAACATGACACAGCCGTCGACGCCTACGCCGCGGCGCAGTCGCGTCTCGATGAGTTGTCGGGTCGATTGCTCCACGCCGACGCGGCCGACGGGGTCAGTCTGCCGCCGGGCCATATCACCCTCGACAGCCCGCCGCCCGCGTTGCCCACCAGCAACATGGGCAAAGGCGGCTATCAAAAAGCCGTCGAGGCTTGCAAAGAATTTATCCAGGCCGGCGATGCGTTTCAGATCGTGCCGTCGCAGCGGTTTGAGCTCCAGACCACGGCCGACCCGTTTGATATCTACCGGGCGCTGCGGGTGGTGAACCCCTCGCCGTACATGTTCTACCTCCAGATCGACGGCGGCATCCTCGTGGGCTCGTCCCCCGAAATCCTCGTCAACGTCACCGACCGCGTCGCCACCAGCCGACCCCTGGCCGGCACCCGCCACCGCGGCGCGACCCCGGAAGAAGATCAACGCCTCGCCGACGAACTCGTCAACGATCCCAAAGACCGCAGCGAGCACATCATGCTCGTCGATCTGCACCGCAACGACATCGGCCGCATCGCCACCCCCGGAAGTGTTGAACTACCCGAACTGCTCGCGGTCGAAAAATATTCGCACGTCATGCACCTCAGCTCGACCGTCACCGGCCGACTCCGCGAGGGCCTCACCGCATGGGACGCGCTGCGCGTCAGCCTGCCCGTCGGCACGGTCAGCGGAGCCCCCAAGGTCCGGGCGATGCAGATCATCGACGACCTCGAACCCCACCGCCGCGGCCCCTACGGCGGAGCGGTGGGCTACGCCGACTTTGCCGGCAACATGGACATGTGCATCGCCCTGCGCACCATGATCATCACCCCCCAAAGCCCGGGGATGGCCATCCCCGGGCTTCCCCCCCAATGGACCGTCCACATCCAAGCCGGCGCGGGCATCGTGGCCGACTCCGATCCCGACGCCGAGCACCAGGAAACCGTGAACAAAGCCGCCGCCCTCGCCAAAGCCGTCGAGGTCGCCGAGCATCTATTCACCTGACCCCCGCCCGCATTTAGCCCCGGGTCAATGACCCGGGCCTCATTTGATCAACGTCCATGCCCAATTTGGCCGATAAGTTTTGCGTGGCTACCGACTTCAAAACCATCCTGAATCTCACCGTCCCGATGATTGTCCAGATCGGCAAGCGCAAGCTCCCGCTCAGCGACGTCCTCTCGCTCGCCCCCGGCTCGATCATCGAGCTGCCCAAGTCGGCGGACGAAGAACTCGACTTCTGCATCAACAACAAAACCATCGGCACCGGTAGCGCGGTCAAAGTCGGCGAAAACTTCGGCATCCGCATCACCGACATCAACTCCGCCCGCTCCCGTGCCGAAACCCTTATGGGCAGGTAAGCGTCTGTTTGGTGCGCACAAAAAAACACCAAAACCGCGATCTTTTTCTGAATCCACCCATCATTTTTAACTCCATCGCCGCTCACGGCTTAGCGTTGCCGCACGCTCGCTCATCTACGAAAAGCGCGCACAAACCGTTCGCCTCGCCCCTTAGTGTCGGACCACGGGGTGCGGTGTGGA
>CAYPCC010000277.1:0-3207 GCA_964409095.1 uncultured Phycisphaera sp.
TTGCAACCAGTTGGCGGCGGCAGGATTTTGCAAGGTCAACAAAGTGCTGAGGAACTTGCGGCGGTCGCCGATGACCACGGCTTCCTCGATCAGCGGATGTTGCTTGAGGGCGGCCTCGATGTTCTTTGGGGCGATGTTCTTGCCGCCAGCGGTGATGATGATCTCTTTTTTGCGGCCGGTGATGTGAAGGAAGCCATCGGCGTCGAAGCTGCCCAAGTCGCCGGAGTACAGCCAGCCGTCGATGAGGGTCTCGGCGGTCGCGGCTTCGTCCTTAAAGTAACCTTTGAAGACGTTGGGGCCGCGGACGAGGATCTCCCCGTCGTCGGCGATCTTGACTTCAACACCGGGCAGCGGCAGACCGACGGCGCCGAACCTGGTTTTGCCGGGGAGGTTGACGGTGGTCGGGCCGCAGTCCTCGGATTGGCCGTAGACTTCGTGGACGACGAGGTCGAGGCCGGTGAAGAACTCGAGCACGTCCGAGGCGATCGGTGCAGCGCCCGAGGCACACACCCGGACACGCCCGAGGCCGAGGGCGGCCTTGAGTTTGCGAAACACCAAGATCTGGGCGAGCGCATACTGCCAGCCGAGCAGGGTCGGCAGTGAGGCACTGCGGTTATTGTGGGCGTGGACGCGGCGGGCGACGCCCATGGCCCAGTTGACGAGGAGCTTCTTGATGCCGGTGGCGAGCACCAACTTGGCACTGACGGCGGCGTGGAACTTTTCCCAGATCCGCGGGACGCCGAAGAAGATCGTCGGTTGGACTTCTTTGAGGTTGTCGGGGACTTTTTCGAGGGACTCGGCAAAGTACACCTGACAGCCGAGCACGACCGGTCCGTACATCGAGATCAACTGCTCGGCGATGTGCGACAGCGGCAAGTACGACAACATGCTGTCGTCGGCGTTGAAGTGCAGCAAGCCGACGGTGGTGTCGGCCGTCCACAACACGTTGTGGTGGCTGAGCATCACGCCCTTGGGCGGGCCGGTGGTGCCGGAGGTGTAGATGTACGTCGCGGTGGTGTCGGGGGTGATCGCCGCGAGCCGGGCATCGACGGCGCCGTCTTCGACGCCGTTGCCGCGTTCCAAAAACTCTTCCCACGTCAAGGCCATCGGGTCGTTGACCCGGGCTCCTTGCATAAGCACGATGTATTGCAACTTCGGGAGTTTGTCGCGGTACTCGACGACTTTGGCGAACTGGGCGGCGTTCTCGACCAAGACCACCGGGGCATCGGCGTGAGCGACGACGTACTGGACTTCGCTGGCGGAGCACGTGGTGTAGATGCCTGCTGGAGCCCCGCCTGCGGCCATGGTGCCGATGCCGAAGGTGACCCACTCGACGCGGTTGAACCCGAGGATGCAGGTCGCTTGCCCGGCCTGAAACCCGAGGGCGATCAGGGCGCGGGCGACTTGGCGGGCTTGGCCGGCGTAGGCTTGCCACGTCAGCGTCTGCCAGCCACTCGCGGTGCGAGTGTGGGCTGCGGGGGCGTTGGGGCGGGCTTTGCCCTGAGACAAGAAACGTGCCGGGATGCTGTCGGGGACCGCGTTCATCTGTTGTTCCTGGGGTTTTTGTTCACCAACCAAGCTGGCGCGCAGCGAGGTCTTTCATGATCTCCGCCGAACCACCACCGATGGTCAGCACTTTGGTTTCACGGTAGATACGTTCAACTTTAACGCCGCGAATGTAGCCCGCGCCGCCGAGGACCTGCATGGCTTCGTTGGCGCAGAATTCGAGGCAAGCGGTGGCAGAAGTCTTGAGCATGCAGATCTCGGCGATCGGCCACTCGTCGGCGTCGATGCGCCGGGCGAGGTCGTACAGCCACGCCCGCACCGGGTGGATCCGCGTCAGCATGTCGACGAGTTTGTGGCGGATGACTTGCCGGGTGAGCAGGGGCTTGCCGAAGGTCTCGCGCTGGCGGGCCCATTCGAGGGCTTCGTCGTAGCAGACTTGGGCAAACGCGACGGCCATCGCTGCCAACATCAAGCGCTCGCGGTTGAAGTTGTGCATGATCCCCAAGAAACCGTGGTTCTCTGGGCCCAAGCGGTTGGCGACGGGGACCCGGCACTCGTCGAAGTACAGGGCGGCGGTGTCAGAGCACCACCAGCCCATCTTTTTAAGCGGTGTGCGGGTCAGGCCGGGGGTGTCGCCTTCGATGACCAGCAGGGAGATCCCGCCGAGGCCTGGGTCTCCGGTGCGGACGGCGGTGGTGATGACATCGGCGCGCATGCCCGAGGTGATGAACATCTTGGCGCCGTGGACGATGTAGTGGTCGCCGTCGCGGCGAGCGACAGTCTTGAGGTTGGCGACGTCGGACCCGCCCGATGGCTCGGTGATCGCGAGCGCGGCGATCTTCTTGCCAGCAAGGACGTCGGGGATCCACCGCCGCCGTTGGGCGTCGTCCCCCAAGTGGAGGATCGGTGGCAGGCCGATGCCGTGGCTGAGCAGGCCGGCGATGAGACCCCCAGAGCCGGTGCGTGCGAGGGCGTTGCACACGTCGATCACCGTGAGGCTATCGCCAGGACAACCACCGAGGTCTTCGGGGAAACCGAGCCCGAGCAGGCCGAGCTCCGCGGCTTGGCGGTAGAGCGCCCGGGGAAAACTTCCGGCTTCTTCCCAAGCTTCGATGTGGGGCAGCACGTCGCGGTCGACGAACCGACGCAGGCTATCCTGAACTGCCGTGCGCTCGTCGTCGCTAATCGCCGCAGGCTTCATCGCCGCGGCATCGTAACACAACCCCCGGATGACACAGACAGCCGTCTGCAGACACGAAGGTCGTTGCGTTTACACGAAACGCGCGGGCAATTTAGCGCTCGACAAAGTGCGCTGCGAGGCGCCGGACCTCACGCATGAGGCGATTGCGCGAGTACAGACCTTTTTGGATGACCTGTTCGACGCGGCCGTTGAGGCGTTCCCAATCTTCGCGGCCGAGGTCCATCGCGGTCATGACGGTGATCGGCACGCGGATGAAGTCCGGACGGCTGCGGATGCTTGCAATGACATCGAAGCCGTCGATCTCTGGCAGGCGCAAGTCGAGGAGGATCAGGCCGGGACGACTTTGTTCGATGAGGTCGAGGGCCGCGCGACCGGTCTCGGCGATCCGCACCGACCAGCCTTCTTCGATCAGCGTGCGCTGCAGGAGTTCGCGCAGGGCTTCGTCGTCCTCGACCAACAGGATGTAACCGTCGCGGACCGGGACCAGGCGTTGGATGCAA
>CAYPCC010000278.1:0-3198 GCA_964409095.1 uncultured Phycisphaera sp.
TTGGGCTTCGAGCCGGGCGGGGTGGCCGTTCCAGAGGAGGTTGCCCTCGGGGGAGATGAGAAAGGCGTGGGGGATGCCGTAGCTACCCGAGAAGAATTGGCCGTTGGGCTTGGTGGTCTGGTCGTTGTTGAGGACCATGACCCAGTCCATTTCCTTGTCGCGGATCATGCGGCGAGCGGCCTTGGTGTCGTCGTCGACGCTGACGCTGATCATCACGACGCCCTGGTCTTTGTAGTCCTGGTGCATCTGCTTGAGGTGTGGGATCATCTGGATGCACGGCCCGCACCAGGTCGCCCAAAACTCGACCACGATCAGCTTGCCGCGCAGGTCTTCGAGCGAGAAGCGTTCGCGGTCCGTGGTGGTCATCTCGAAGGCCACCGCGTCGCCCACGGCGTAGCGCGAGTTGGCGTGGGCGGTCGGGGCCGCGCCAACGAGGCAGAGCGCCAAGGCCAGCGCGCTGCACACGGCCCAGGCCGTCGGGTTCTGTCGTGTCGTGGTCATTAGGTTGATCCCGGGGAAAAAAGCAAAGGCCCGCCGCGGCGTGGTTTCGTGTCCGCCGTACCGGACCATTGTAAACCCAAGCGGTCCGCGGCCGCGAGGACTTTGCAGCTAAAATCCCAAGACCGCGACCCGACGACCGATGGGTTGCTCCCGTGTTTACCTCCCCCTTGCCTATCCCCGGAGAACCCCGATGCCCCGATCCCTTGACCGCCCGACTGTTTTGGTTTGCTCGATGTTCATGGTGTTGCTCGCGGTGGTGATGACCGCGGCCCCGACGCAAGCGGAGTCGGCCGAGATCTTCACCGGCTCGCTGGCGTATGACGATCAAGGCGTTACGCTGTCGGCGTACATCGCCCGGCCCGAGGCAGTCACCGGCCCGACGCCCGGCATCCTCATCGCCCACGCCTGGTGGGGCCAGGGGGAATACGCCCGCCACCGCGCCCGCCAGCTCGCCGAGCTGGGCTATATCGCGGTCGTCTTGGACATGTACGGCCAGGGCGTCTACACCGATAACCCCGCCGAAGCGGGCCAGTTGGCCGGGGCCTTTTATCAGGACCGCGATTTGTTTCGCTCCCGCGCTGCGGCGGGGCTGGACATGCTCAAGCAGCAACCCAACGTCGATCTGGATCGGCTCGCCGCGATCGGCTACTGCTTCGGCGGGACGACGGTGTTGGAGCTGGCGTACAGCGGGGCCGACCTCGCGGGCGTCGTGAGTTTCCACGGCAGCCTGATGCCGCCCCGCGAAGGCAGCGACGACGCGTCGAACATCAACGCGGCGGTCTTGATCGCCCACGGCCAGGCCGACCCGCTCTACAGCAACCAAGACCTGCTGGGCGTGATCGACGCGCTGCAAGCCGCCGAGCAAGACGTCACCACGGTGTTGTACAGCGGCGCGGTCCACGCGTTCACCGACCCGGGCGCCTCGGGCGAAATCCCGGGCGTGGAATACGACCGCAGCGCGGACCAGCGTTCGTGGGCCCACATGAAGTTGTTTTTCGACGAGATTTTTGCGAGCGAATAAGTTCAGCGCAAATCGGTAGGCAACGCCGGGCGTCATCCAACCAAGCAGGCCTGCGTTCAGTCGGGTTTGTGATGATCGACGATGGCTTTGCGCATCGCCTCGGCGGTGACGAGTTCTTCGACGACGACGTGGTCGGCGCCGTTTTGCATGGCCAACATGCCCTGGCTGACGAAGTTGGTCCGGGCGCTGATGAAGACCTCGGGGCGGATGGCGTGGGCGGTGCGGCAGGCGACCAGCGCGTCGGCTTCGTTGGGCATGGTGAGCACCAACGTCTCGGCGGTCTCGATGCCCGCGGCTACAAGATCGTCGGCGACGCAGGCGTTGCCGAAGATGATCTTGCGGCCCAAGCGTTTTTGCTGCTCGACGGTTTTGCGGTTCGCTTCGAGGATCGTGACCTCGAACCCGGCGTCGGCGAGCCCCTCGGCGACAAGCCGGCCGACCGGGCCGAAGCCCACCACGATGGCTTGGCGTAACGATGACATGACAGCATATTAAAGCGGCGGGTCAAGCCGTGCGGGGTTGGGGGCAAAACGCTGACGGCCACGCTAGGACAAAGCGGTCCACCCCCGACCGTGATGAGGCCCACCCGCCGACAGATGCTGGGCTTGACGAGGAATATCGTCTACACCCCGCCTTACGCATAGCATGAAATCAGCACTCAAAAACGATCAAATCTTTGATCGTAAGTAGTTTGCGGCATGATAAAACCCACTCTTAGATCGATTGTGTTTCCAGCGGCAGCCTTGGTTGCCGTCGGGGGCTAGGGGGCTTGGCTTTGGCGCAGGGCGTCGCCGACTTGTCGGGGGATGAGCTTGAACTGGTGCAGGTCAACTGGTTTGATGAGATGCTCCAGGGCGGCTTCACGATGGTTGCGCTGGCGGCGTTGTCGGTGGCGCTGGTGGCGCTTTTGATCGAGCGGGCGGTGCGGTTGCGGGCGTCGTCGGTGGTGCCTTCGGAGTTGCTCGCGGAGCTGCTGCCGTTGTTTCATCAGAAGCGGTACGACGCCATCAAAGCGTGTTGTCAAGAAAAGCCCTCGGCCCTGGCGGACATCGCGGTGTTTCTGGTGCCCCACCGCAAGGCCGATGCGCAAATTTTACTGACCGCGGCGGGCGACTTAGGCGCACGGACGATCACCGCGGCCGAACGGCGCTGCCAACCCTTCGCGGTCATCGCGGGCATCGCGCCGCTGCTGGGTTTGCTCGGCACGATGATCGGGATGATCGAGTCCTTCAAGCTGGTTGAAGTCTTCGGCGACGAGGGCGGGGCGTCGCTCTTGGCCGGGTCGATTTCCAAGGCGTTGATCACGACGGCCGTGGGCCTGGTGCTCGCGATCCCCGCGATGATCGCGTACCACTTCTTCAAACACCGCGCCCAAGCCGTCGGCACGGAACTCGAAGCTGCGACCGAAACCCTATTCAATGCTTGGTTCCTCACCCCTGCGGCGGCCGCCACCGCGTCCGTGAGCGCCCCGCGGCCGAGCGCCAAACGACCCGCAGCGCCTCCCCCGGTCCGACCGACCGCACCGGGGGCGGAGCGTTCGACGAATACGCCACCGACCAAGGGATAAACGCCATGCGGATGCGTCGTTACGAAGAAGACGAGGCCGAGGTCGCGATGTCACCGCTGATCGACTGCGTGTTTTTGCTGCTGATTTTTTTCTTAGTCACCAGCATGAT
>CAYPCC010000279.1:0-3177 GCA_964409095.1 uncultured Phycisphaera sp.
CGGATTTGATGGCGGCGACGACGATGGCGGTGATTTGTCGGGCTTCGTCGAGCAAGGGTTCGACAAGGTTAGGCGGGAGGTGTTTTTGTTCGATCACGGCTTCGAGCCAATGGCAAGATTCGTCGGCTTCTTCTTCAACGATGCCGAGTTTTGCGCGAAATTCGGCTTTGCTTCGGCCGCGCTGCGCCGCACGATAATTCGCCGCCACCGAGTTTGCCGATCGCCCTAGTTGGCGGCGGATATTCATGGCTTCGGGATTTGTGGGCAAGGCTCGGCAGAGTTTAGCGACCCGGTTGGCGAAACCCTTGGTTCGCGCAATCATCATCTGGGGCGTGAATGCCTGGCCTTTGCCTTGCCCATCCGCCATTCGCCATCCGCCATCCGCCATCACTTGAGTCCGTATTCTTTGAGTTTGCGGTAGAGGGTGCGTTCGCCGATGCCGAGCATTTTGGCGGCTTGTTCGCGGTTGCCGGCGGTGGTACGGAGGGTGTCGCGGATGGCTTGTTTTTCGAGTTGGTCCAGGCTCATACCGCCGCCGCCGGAAAATTTGGTGCCGCTTTCGCCATCCGCTTGCGCACTTCCGGGGGCGATTTCCGGGGGGAGGTGTCGGGGTTCGAGGGTGTTGCCCTCGGCGATGACGACCATGTTTTGGATGACGTTCATGAGCTGGCGGATGTTGCCGGGCCAGTCGTATTGCATGAGCGTCATCTGCAAATCCTCGGCGACGCCCGGAACCTCTCGTTCCATGTCTTGGGCGTACTTCGTAACGAAGTGGCGGGTGAGCAGCGGGATGTCTTCGCGGCGTTCGCGGAGGGCGGGGAGTTTGAGCTCGACGCCTTTGAGGCGGAAGTAGAGGTCTTCGCGGAACTCGCCTTCTTTAACGCTCTCGGCCAGGTCGTGATTGGTCGCGCTGACGAGGCGGATATCGACGGTGCGGGGTTCGTTGCTGCCGACGCGGACGACCTCGCCGGACTGAAGTACGCGGAGGAGTTTGGCCTGCATGGACTTGGGCATGTCGCCGACTTCGTCGAGGAAGAGGGTGCCTTGGTGGGCGTACTCGAATCGGCCCTGTCGGTCTTTCTCGGCGCCGGTGAATGCGCCGCGGACGTGGCCGAAGAGCTCGTCTTCGAGGATGGATTCGGAGAGGCCGGCACAGTTGAGCGGGGCGAACTGTCGTTTGGCGCGTTTGGAGTTGTTGTGGATGGCTTGGGCGACGAGCTCTTTGCCGGTGCCGGACTCGCCGGTGATGAGGACGGGGATGGGCGAGGGGGCGATCTGCTTCATCGTGGCGATGAGTTGTCGGATGAGCGGGGAGTGGCCGATGATGCCCTCGAAGCCGAAGTGGTCGTTGAGGCGGGCGCGGAGGTCGGAGTTTTGGGCGCGGAGGAAGACGGTGTTGAGGGCGTTGGTGCAGAGGGTGCGGAAGATGTCGAGGTCGAGGGGTTTTTCGATGAAGTCGAAGGCGCCGCCCTTGATGGCGGCCTTGGCGGTGGGGACGTCGCCGTGGGCGGTGACCATGATGGTCTCGGCGTTGGGCTGGGTGGAGCGGGCGACGGCGAGGACGTTCATGCCGTCGTCGTCGGCGTCCATTTTGAGGTCGGTGACGACGAGGTCGAAGTTGCCGTGCTTCAGTTCGTCCTGGGCGTCGGGGAGGCAATGGACGAGGGTGCAGACGTGGCCGAGGCGGCGGAGGGCCTCGGCCATGACCTCGGCGTGGTCGGGTTCGTCGTCGATGACCAAGACCTGAGCGGTGATGGTGTCGGGGGTGTCGTCGTCGGGCATAGGCGAAGGGGGTGGGGTCATGGGGTCGTGGTGATTGGGCGATTGAGGGGGGTTGATGCGCGGATCGAGGCGGGGCCTTGATTCACAACTATAATTCAACGCCATGGTAGACGTTGAATCCACTTCGAGGCTGCGGGATCGCGTGGGGTGCGTGTCGTATCTCAACGCCAAGCCGCTGATCCACGGGCTGCCGGCGGACGCGGTTGACCTGCAGCTCGATGTGCCGTCGCGGTTGATCGGGCGGTTGCTAAATGAGGAAGTGGACCTGGCGTTGTGTTCGGTGGTGGATCATTTTCATCACCCGAGGCGGACCCGGCTGGTGCCGGTGGGCGGGATCGCGTGTGAGGGGCCGACGCTGACGGTGCGGCAGTTTAGCCGGGTGCCGATCGAGCGGATCACCCATGTTCATGCGGATACCGACAGCCACACGTCGGTGTTGCTGCTGCGGGTGTTGCTGCACGACCTCTACGGCCTGACGCCCGAGCTCATCCACTACGACACCCGCGCCCACCTTGCGGCGGGGCAACCGGTGGACCCGACCCGCCCGCCCGAGGCGATGCTGCTCATCGGCGACAAGGTCGTCACCCACGCCCCCGCCGCGACGGTGTACCCGTATCAGCTGGACCTGGGCGCGGCGTGGCACGACCTGACGGGCAAGCCGTTTGTGTTTGCGACGTGGCTCGCGCGCACCGCGGACGGGAAGGCTGGGGTCGAAACGCTATCAAAAAAGCTCGCGGCGCAATTGCAAGTCAACCTCGGGCGACTCGACGAACTTGTGTCCACCTACGCCGCGCCCCACGGCTGGCCAGCGGACCTCGCGGCGGACTACCTCGGGCGTATCCTGCGATACACCGTCGGGCCGCGAGAGCTTGAGGCGATCGCGTATTTTCGGGGGCGGTTGGTCGCGTTGGGGTTGGTCGACGGCGGCGTGGTTCAGCAACAATCTCAACAGCAGCAGTAATGATCATTACGTTGATTTCAAAGTGATTACGCAACCGCGGCACCCTCGGGTCATTGACCCGGGGCTAAATTGGAAAGTCATCTCTCGCAACTCCCCCGCCTACCGCTGCAAGCCGCTCGCCGACGTTGCCCCGACGTGGCTGGCCCTCGACGTGGCCCACCGCACCACGCTGCTGCGTCACGCCGAAACCCTCCACGACCAACTCGACCCCGACGCCGCGTATCCGTTCGAGTTCATTGCGTTTCGCCTCACCGGCTTCCGCCGGGACTACGGCGACGACTCGCTGCTCGTGGCGCGCGCGCCAGCCGGAACACCCTCAGGTGTGCGCTTTGCGATCCACGAGAACCACGGAAGCTGGCACGAAGTCGGACTTGGCCAACGTGTGGAGCCTGGCACCCATCCGGTCGACTCACTGCCAACGCTGCCTGCTTGGG
>CAYPCC010000280.1:0-3167 GCA_964409095.1 uncultured Phycisphaera sp.
TGCCGATGCGGTCCTTGAGCGGGGTGACGATCCGGCCGCGGTTGGTGTAGTCCTCGGGGTTGGCGCTGAAGACGAGGCAGACGTCCAGCGACAGGCGGATCGGGTAGCCGCGGATCTGGATGTCGCGTTCTTCGAGGACGTTGAACAGGCCGACTTGGATGCGGGGCGAGAGGTCGGGCAGTTCGTTGATAGCGAAGAGGCCGCGGTTGGTGCGCGGGATCAGGCCGAAGTGCATGGTGGATTCGTCGCTGAGGTATCGGCCCTCGGCGTGCTTGACGATGTCGATCTCGCCGATGAGGTCGGCGATGGTCACATCGGGCGTCGCCAATTTTTCATTGAAGCGTTCACTGCGGTGCATCCAGCGGATCGGCGTGTCGCCGTCCCCGGACGCGACGGCCTTTTTGCCCAGCGCCGTCATCGGCTCGAACGGATCATCGGGGATCTCGATCCCCCCGATCACCGGGCACCACTCGTCCAGCAGCGACGGCAGCATCCGGATCATCCGCGTCTTGGCTTGTCCGCGGAGGCCCAGGAAAAGCATGTCGTGGCGGGAGAAGATCGCGTGGATGATCTGGGGCAAGACGGTGTGATCGTAGCCGCGGACGCCGGGGAAGACTTCTTGGCCGTTCTTGAGGCGGGTGATGAGGTTTTCGCGGAGTTCCTGTTTGACGCTGCGGTAGCGGTAGTCGGTTTCGCGGAGTTGGCCGAGGGTGGCGGGGGTGGGGTGTTTCGGTGGGGTCATGGCAGAGTTTAGGCGCGGGGGAGGGGGAAAGCAGCCTTGAGCCGTGAGGCGCTAGCCGTTGGCCGCTAGCCAGACCCCACCTAGAGGTTGCACCGACGCTTGCGTCTTGGCTAGCGGCCAACGGCTAGCGCCTAGCGCCTTCTTTTGACCCCCCCAGCGCCAACTCGTTACGATATGAGGCTGGATATTGTCCCTCTGGAGTCAAGGTTTGAGTAAGAGCAAGATGTTGGTGGCCGTGTCTTCGCCTTGGGCCAGTGAGAAGTTGGCCGGGCCGATCGCGGACCTGGCCAAGCGTCTCGACGCGCAGGTGTTGGTGTCGCACGTCACTACGCTCCAAGACGAAGACGAACACGAATCCGACGCCACCCAGCGGGGCGAGCAGACCCTCAAGCTCATCGTCGACACCCTCCGCGACGCGGGGATCCAGACCGAAGGCGTCATGCTGTTTTCCGACGACACCGCCAAGGCCATCCTCAACACCGCCAAGCACCGCGACTGCACCGTCATCGTGCTGGGACTCACCGGCAAGGGCGTGCTCAAACGCCTGATCGCCGGCGACGTCCCGGCCAACATCATCCGCCAAGCCGACATGCCCGTCCTGCTCTGCCCCGCCAACTGGAACGGGACGATCTAAAACATTTTTGATTTTGGATTGAGGGTTTTTGATTGCTCAGGTTTACACCTAAACCAATCTTGGCTCGACCTTGTCGGTGATCAATTTTCCGATATTCAGCGACGCCGTCGCCGCGGGCGATGGCGCGTTATTCACGTTGATCACACCCGCCGCCTCATCGATCAAGAAGTCATCGACCAGCCCGCCGTCGGCGGTCACGGCTTGGGCGCGAATCCCCGACGGACACGCCACCAGGTGCTTCGCCTCGATCTCGGGCATGAGCCGCTGCAGCGCTTTGACGAACGCTCGTTTGGAATAGCTCCGCCACATCTCACCCAGGCCCATCTTCCAGTGCTTCGCCGCCATCTTGAGGAAGCCCGGATACGTCAGCGACTCCAGCAAGTCCGGCACATGGACCTGAAACTTGCCGTAGCTCTCTCGGCCGAGCGCAAGCACCGCGTTGGGTCCGCACTCGACGCCGCCGTGGATCATGCTCGTGAAGTGCACACCCAGGAACGGAAACCCCGGGTCGGGCACGGGGTAGATCAATGTCTTACACAGGTGCTCGGCCTCGGGCTTGAGCACAAAATACTCGCCGCGGAACGGCACGATCTTCGCCGCGGGTTTCACCCCCGTCATCTTCGTGACGCGGTCGCATTGCAGGCCCGCGCAGTTCACCACCAGCTTCGCGGTCACGTCGCCGGCCGTGGTCTGGACGACGCTTTCGCCGCCCACCCGGCGTACCGCCGTGACCCGGGCCGAGGTCCGCAGGTCGTGGCCCGCGTCCCGCATGAGCTCGGCCATTTTTTCGCAGACCTGTTGGTAATCCACGATCCCCGATTCGGGGACATGGATCGCGCCGATCGACGCGGCGTGCGGCTCGAGCTCCCGGCAGCGCTCGGCCGAGATCATCGCGCAATCCACACCATTCGCCCGGCCACGCTCGTAGATATCCCGCATCTTGGGCAACTCGTCGTCGCGCGTCGCCACGATGACCTTGCCGCAGAGTTTGTACGGAATCTCGTGCTGGTCGCAGAAATCCTGCATCGCCGCTTTGCCCGCCCGGCAGTTGATGGCCTTGAGCGAGCCGGGCTTGTAGTAGATGCCGCTGTGCAGCACGCCAGAATTGTGGCCGGTTTGGTGGTGGGCAAACCGGGCTTCTTTTTCCAGAAGCACCAAGCGCAGGCCCGGCCGGCGTTGCATCAGGTTGTACGCGGTGGCGAGGCCGACGATCCCCCCGCCGATGAGGGCGACGTCGTGGGTGCAAGTGGGCATGGCTTTCTCTCAGTTTCCTCGGTTGCGGGCCGAGTTTACCGCTCCCCACGGTTGCCGCTCAACCCGCGCCGCGCATCCGCTTGAGCCGCTTGCGTTGCTGCTCGACCGAAAATTGCTGCACGATCCGCTCGACGCGGCGTTGCTCGCTGAGGTTTTGAAACTCGAACTGGAAGCCCAGGATCACGGTTTGGAATTCGGTTTCGATGACGCGCATCAGCCGGGCGTCGAGTTCGAGCGACTCGTCTTGGCCGGGCAGCGGGATGACGACCTGGTAGACGCGGTCTTTCATTTTTTGGGCCAGCGCCGCTTCCATGCCGAGGGTCAACCCCAGCCCGCGGTCGCTGAGGTCCAGCACCTTCGCGGCGATCGGCCGCTGCGCGGCGGGCCACTCCGCGTGGCGGAACTTCGCCGACATCCCCATGCTCACCGTCGAGAGCCGGAAGCACGCCCTCCGCTGGGCCGAGGCGATGCCCTTCATCGGCTCCAACCGAACCGCCGAGACTTTGGTCTGTTTATTCAGCCGAAACAACCCCGTGT
>CAYPCC010000281.1:0-3160 GCA_964409095.1 uncultured Phycisphaera sp.
CGCCGAGCTCACCGGCAAAGAAGCGGCCCTCTGGCTCGAAACCGCCGGCATCATCACCAACATGAACACCGTCCCCAACGAGACCCGCAGCCCTTTCAAAACCAGCGGCATCCGCCTGGGCACCCCCGCCCTCACCACCCGCGGCCTCAAAGAAGACGCGATGCCCGAAGTCGCCGACCTCATCGACCGCGTCCTCACCAGCAAAGGCGACGAAGCCAAACTCGACGCGGTCCGCAGCGACGTGGTGGAACTCTGCAAACGCTACCCGATGCCGCACTAATAATCAGCGCTGATCACAAGGTACGTTGAAGCGATAGACCCACCCTAGGCGATAAAAACCGCACACTTAATCACAACTCAAATGTCCTTGTGCGAGTAACTGTCACCCCGCCCGGCGGATCGTGCTGAACGCGGTGCTGTCGATCGGGGTGTCGAATTTTGCGCCGCACTTGTAGACGTCTTCGCGGACTTGGTCGCAGTAGGCCAGGGTGGCGGTGACGGGGAATTCCTCGGCGGTGGACGACACCAGCGTGAAGACCGCCAGCGTCCCGGGTTTGAGCGGGACCGGGGAGAGCACGCCCAGGCCACCATCCGAAAGATCGTGGCAGACCGCGGTGAACCGCACGACGTCGCCCGGCCAGTCGCCGGCTTCGCAGACGACGGCAACGGGTTCGCGGTAGGACTGCCTTGGATGTTCACGCTGGGCGATCACCTCGGCGGGTGTCTCCAACCGATCCATTTCACGAAGCACGGCATCGATCTCCGTGTCGGTCAGCGGAGGCGTGGCGGGCGTTGGGTTTTTCGGAAGCTGCATCAGACACGGTCCTCGGACCCCAAAGCAGTATCGGCAAAGCCCTGCACGCTCATGCAGGGCTTTGCCGAAAAAACAGAACTTCCATGGTGGATTAACCGAATTTATACGGCCCGACCCGCCGGGGCCGGGAGTTGTTCGCCCGGCCCATCGTGGTCGGGCGGCAGCGGTGGACGGGGGGTGATCCGGTCAAACAACTCGTTTGGATCAAACGGCCGAAACCATTCAAAGTTCATGCGGCCGGGTTCTCCCGCTTGCGGCAACTTTTGGCGGACGGCTTGGGGCACGGCGTCGAGTTGGGCCGGGGTGTTGATCGGGCCGTCGAAGAGCACGTTGCCGTGCGCGTCTGCGGCAAGCAGGTGTCGGCCGTCGGCGGTTTGGGTGAGGGTGATCTTATGATCGTTGTCTTGCAGGACCGTGATTTGCTGGCCCCTGGGCACGGCATCCAGATCGAAGTGCAAGTCGAGGTCGATCGGGTCGCCGCGTTCCCACATCTCGCCGCCGGGCCAGCCGTCGTTCATGCCTTGGCGGAACATCTGCCGCATCTGCTCGAACTGGCGGTCCATGCGCTGCTGCATCTCTTGGAGATCGAGTTGGCGGGGCATGGGTTGGGGGGCGAGCCAATCGAAGTCTTCGGGGAGCGGCGCGGGGGCCGGGCCGAGGCCTGGGTCATCGTTTTGCGGGTTTGCGAATGCTGCGGGGCGTTCGCCGAGGGTCGCGGGCAAGGTTTGAGTGTCGCCGTCGCGGATGACGGTGAGTTCGACGGCTTGACCGGCGGGATACGTCGAAACCAGCCGTTGGAGTTGCACGGGGTGCAGTAGGTGCTGGCCGTCGATCTTCAGGAGGATATCCCCCGAGCGGAGGCCCGCTTGGTCGGCGGGTGAATCGGGCCTCACGTCACTAATCAGCAAAACGGTGCGCGGCACCTCGGGCCCGGCGTCGGGCGGGGCCATGGACTCGGCGACGGCGACGCCGAGAAACCCGGCGGGGTTATCGGCCGATGTCGTGGCGGTTTGGTTCGGCGTCGCGCGCGGGATGTCCGCGGCTCGTTCGGCGTGGACCGGCGGGGTCAGTCCGACGAGGCCGGTGGCGAATATCAGGGCGGGGAAAGCGAATCGGGGGTTCATGTCGGCTCCTTTCTTGCCGAGGATCAAAGAGAAGAGGCCACGCCGTTGACGAGGTTGACGCGGCACAAAATGCATACGCACTCTGCGATTTTTCGGTTCGCGCGGCGGGAGATACTTGCTATCCCTTAGCGACGCGTCCATAATTTTACTCCCGCCGGGTCGGGCTCGGCGTCGCCGGGCTGGCTTTTTACTTTTCCCATCCAGAGGTGCCGATGGCGCGCAAGAGGTTACAACTTGGTCAGATCCTTCAGCAGTGGCGACTGGTCACCGATCAGCAGATCGAAGAAGCGCTGAAAATCTCCAAGGGCTCACGCAAACGCATCGGCGACGCGCTGGTCGCCTTGGGGTATATCACCGAGAACGATGTGGCCAAGGCGCTCGCGTCGCAATTTGGCCTGGAATTTGTCGATCTCGACCAGCCCAACGTCATCGACCGCAATCAACTCGACCTGATCCCGCAGGACATGATCAAGAAGTATCTCGTCCTGCCGCTGGGCAAAGAGGGCAACACCCTCAAGGTGCTCGTCCACGACCCGATGGACATCAACCTGATCGACGACCTGCAGTTCCGCCTGGGCGGCAAGATCGACTTGGCGTTGTCCGCCAAAGGCAAGATCAGTGAGTACATCGACAACGTCATGTCGGACGTCAAAAACTCGATCGACAAACTCACCATGGACATGTCCGTGGACACGTCCGTCGATACGTCGCTCGACACGTCGATGGACAAATCCATCGACATCGACGCGAAGGGCGAGGACCCCAACCAGGGGCCGATCGTCAAGCTGGTGAACCAGATCATCGCCGAGGCGGTCAACAGCCGAACATCTGACATCCACATCGAGCCGTTCGCCGACCGCGTGCGTCTGCGGTACCGCATCGACGGCGTCTGCCACGAACGCGACACGATCCCCAAGCGCACGCAAGGCTCGATCATCGCCCGCCTGAAAATCATGGCGGGCGTCCGGGTGGAAGAAAAGCGCATACCGCAAGACGGCCGGATCAAGATGCGGGTGGACGGCAAGGTCGTAGACTTCCGTTTTTCCTGCTGCCCGACCTACCACGGCGAATCGATCGTCATGCGTATCCTCCGGCCCGAGGCGGCGATGCTGGGCCTCGAAAAGCTCGGGATGCGCCCCGACACCCTCGAAGGCTTCCAGAAAGTCATCAACCGCCCCAACGGCATCTTCCTGGTCACCGGCCCCACCGGCTCGGGCAAAAC
>CAYPCC010000282.1:0-3159 GCA_964409095.1 uncultured Phycisphaera sp.
AGCTCGGCGGCGTCTGCCTCAACTGGGGCTGCATCCCCACGAAAGCCCTCATCGCCTCGGCCGAGCTGTTCTACAAGGCCAAGCACGAAGCCCACCACTTCGGCATCACCATCAAAGACGTCGCCTACGACTGGGACAAGGTCATCGGCCGAAGCCGCAACGTCTCCAGCCAGCTCAACAAGGGCGTCGGCTTCCTGTTCAAGAAGAACAAAATCACCCACTACGACGGCCACGCCTTCATCCCCGCCGCCGGAAAGGTCCAGGTCTTCGACCACGCCGCCGTCGACGCCACGCTCGACCCCAAACGCCAGAAGGTCGACCAGGACATGCCCGCCGAGGTCCGCTTCACCGCCGAACCCAAGCACACCCTCACCGCCGACCACATCCTCATCGCCACCGGCGCTTCGCCACGCCCACTTCCGGGGGCGCCCTACGACGGCGAAAAAATCATCTCCTCCAAGGACGCCATGGTCCTGCCCAAGCGGCCCAAGAAACTCCTGGTCGTCGGCTCGGGCGCCATCGGCATGGAGTTCGCCTTCTTCTACAACGCCTTCGGCACCGAGGTCACCATCGTCGAGATGCTCGACCGCGTGATGCCCATCGAAGACGCCGACGTGTCCAAAGAGATTGCCAAGAGCTTCAAAAACCAGGGCATCACCATCAAGACCGGCCACGTCACCAAGTCCATCGAAACCACCCCCGCCGGCATCAAAGCCACCATCGCCAAAGTCGGCGACGAGTCGGGCAAAACCGAAACCCTCGAGGCCGACCACGCCCTCGTCGCCATCGGCGTCCGCGGACGGTTCGACGGCCTCTTCGAAGATTCGTTAGGCATCGAACTCTTCAAAGGCCACATCAAAGCCAACTATCGGCAACCGGGATCGACTTACCAAACGTCGCTTCCGGGGGTCTACGCCGTCGGCGACGTCATCGGCCCGCCCTGGCTCGCGCACGTCGCTTCCGAAGAAGCCATCGTCTGCGTCGAACGCATGTTCGGCCACGAGGCCCCCGACATCGACTACACCTCCATCCCCGGCTGCACCTACTGCAACCCCCAGGTCGCCTCCATCGGCCTCACCGAACAGGCGTGCAAAGAGCAAGGCCTCGACTACGACACCGCCACCTTCCCCTTCCAGGCCTCCGGCAAGGCCCAGGCCCTCGGCGACACCACCGGCTTCGTCAAACTCATCGCCTCCAAGGACCACGGCGAGATCCTCGGCGCCCACATGATCGGCGAAGGCGTGACGGAACTCATCGCCGAAATCTCGCTGGCTAAATCCCTCGAAGCCACCGCCGACGAAGTCATCAACACCATGCACGCCCACCCCACCATGTCCGAAGCCGTCCACGAAGCCGCGCTCGGAACCGACGGCCGGATGATCCACTTCTAAGGCGTCCCGACACGGACCTCACCGCCCGCGGCGTTTGAACTTGGCGCTGAGGTTCTTGGGCGGCAGAGTCTTGGGGATGTTGCCGTCGGGGAACATGGCCTTGAGTTCGTCGTCGCTGTACTCGCTGAGGTTGCTGGCCACGCCCACGGCCCGGTCGCTGGCTTTGCTGGGAGCATCGGGCTTGCGGCGCTGGCGGGCGCGGTCGTCGCGGATGTCGGCGGGCACCGGCCCGGGCTTGAACGCGGGGTAGGGCATGTGCTCGATCATCGCGCCGGCGAGCTTCTCGACTTCGGTGAGCTGCTGGCCCTGCTCGGGGGTGACGAAGGTCCAGGCGGTGCCGCGCCTCCCGGCACGGGCGGTGCGCCCGATGCGGTGGATGTACACCTCGGGGTCTTCGGGCAGGTCGTAGTTCACGACGTGCGTGATGTGATCGACGTCCAGCCCACGGGCCGCGAGGTCGCTGGCGACCAGCACATCGACGTTCTCCGACCGCAGCTGCTTCATCACCGAGTTGCGTTTGTTCTGCTGCATGTCGCCGTGGATCTCACGGACGTTGAGGCCCTTTTCCTTGAGATAGGCGGCGACCTTGCGGACGGTCATTTTGGTGCGGCAGAACACGACGGTGGCGTCGGGCTTTTCGTTTTGCAGCAGCTTGAGCAGGAGCGAGCGCTTGTCCCAGGGTTCGACCGAGAGGTATTTCTGGTCCACGGCCGCGACGGTCAGCGAGCCGGCGACGGTGACGATCTTCTCGGCGTCTTCGCGCATGAACTGCCGGGCGAGCGATTCGATGGCGGGATCGACGGTCGCGGAGACGAAGACGGTCTGCAACGGCGGGCGAGCCGGCGACTGCGTCGTCGGGTCCGAGGACTCCGTCCTGGGCTCGCGGGTTTGGCGCGCTTTCTCGATGGCGCGGATGGTTTTCTTGATGTCGTCGCGGAAGCCGATGTCGAGCATGCGGTCGACTTCGTCGAGCGCGAGCAGGCGGAGGTTGCGGAAGTCGAGCTGGCCGCGCTGATGCAGGTCGAGGACCCGGCCCGGGGTGCCGACGACCAGGCCGCCGGCCGAGCGGTCGAGGCTTTTGCGCTGCGCGTCGGAGGATTCGCCGCCGACGACGGTGGTGGTGCGGATGGGGGTGTGTTTGCCGAGCGCGTCGATTTCGGCGGCGATCTGGTGGGCGAGCTCGCGGGTGGGCGCGAGGATCAGGCCCAGCGGGCCGGCGTGGTCCGAGGACGCAGTCCTAGGCTCGCTGATGGCGGCGATGGCGAGGGTGAGGAACGGCAGCCCGAACGCGGCGGTTTTGCCCGTGCCGGTGCGGGCCTGGCCGATGACGTCCTTGCCCTTGAGGATGGGCCGGATGATCTGGGCCTGGATGGCGGTGGGGTGGACGAAGCCGTGTTCGTCGAGGCCTTTGACGACGTCGGGGTGCAGGCCCAGGTCGGCGAACTTGACCGACATGTCGAAGAGTTCGTCGGCCCCCGAGGCGTTGCCGGCCTGTTCGCGGGAGACGGCCTGGGAGGACTGTCCGCCGGTGTGGGCGTGGTGGACGAACTCGGCGGGCGTCGAGGGATTTTCGATGGCGTCTTGGATATCGTCCGCCGGGCCGGTGAGACCCGTGGCGGTGGAGGGTGGATTGGACATAGGCGATGGATTGTAGGGGAATCGGGCGGGACTGGGCGCAGCGCGCGCAGAGGGGGTGCGCTGCGTGGCGGCGGTGCGTAGGTTGGGGTTCGGACGGAGCGGGGGAGGCCGACGGCGTGGCGCTCGACCG
>CAYPCC010000283.1:0-3139 GCA_964409095.1 uncultured Phycisphaera sp.
CGTCGTTGCCTTCGGCCAGGCCCGAGCCAGCCCAGAAGCCAGTCACCAGGTCCCAGGTCTCGGCTTCGGGGTCGAAGCGGTGGACGAAGTCGGTGCTCGCTTGGAGCAGCTCGAAGACCAGATCCTTCACCAGCCCAACTCGGACTTGCTCGAGAGCGTCTTGGAGGTCAAGAAGTCGATCGGCAGGCTGCGGCGGCTGGCTGGACACCAGCGGCGGATCTTAGAGTCCCTGGCCCGCGGTCACCTCGAGTTGATCCCACGTGACAGTTTGATGTTCTTTCGTGACATTGACGACCACTGTGTCCGCGTCACCGACTTGGCCGAAGGCTACCGCGAAGCCGCCCAAGCCGCCGTCGACGCCTATCTTTCGACCGTCAGCATCAAGACCAACGAGATCATGAAGGTCCTGACCCAGATCTCTACGATCATGCTGCCACTCACCTTCATCGCCGGGATCTACGGCATGAATTTTGACATCATGCCCGAGTTACACTGGTCGCTCGGTTACCCGTTTGCGATCGGCCTGATGCTGCTGACGGCCACGGCCCTGCTCGTCTGGTTTCGCCGGCGCAAGTGGATGTGAGCACCCCCGCGGTGGTCGTTTCGTTGATCTGTGCGGCAGCGGGTGATATCCAAGAGCCCAGGAGGCGACCGACCGATGGCTTTTGAACCGACCTTGCGTGAGCTCAGCCGTTCAGCTCTGACTCTGGTGCTGGCGGGCGGCCGGGGCAGTCGCCTCGGGGCCCTGACGGACCGCCGAGCCAAGCCGGCGGTGCACTTCGGCGGCAAGCTGCGCATCATCGACTTCGCCCTGTCCAACGCCTTCAACTCGGGGTTTCGCCAGATCGCCGTGCTCACGCAATACAAGTCGCACAGCTTGTTGCGGCACTTGCAACGCGGTTGGAGCTTCCTGCGCGGGGAGATCGGTGAGTTCGTCGACTTGCTCCCGGCCCAGCAGCGCGTCAACGAAGAGAGTTGGTACCTGGGCACCGCCGATGCTGTGTACCAAAACCTCGACATCTTCCTCAGTCAACGTCCGTCGCACGTCATCATCTTGGCGGGCGACCACGTGTACAAGATGGACTACGGCAAGATGTTGTGGTCCCACGTGGTCCGCGGGGCCGAGGCGACGGTTGCGTGCATCGAGGTCCCGCGGATGGAGGCGACCGGGTTTGGGGTGATGCACATCGACGCCCAAGAGCGCATCATCAACTTTGTCGAAAAACCCAAAGACCCACCTGCGATGCCGGGCAACCCTGACGTCGCGCTGGCGAGCATGGGCGTGTACGTGTTCAACGGCAACTTCTTGTGGGACCAACTGCGTCGCGACGCGGCGGCCAGCGACACCACCCACGATTTTGGCAAAGACTTGATCCCGTACTTGGTGAACTCTGGGTCGGCCGTGTATGCGCACCGATTTACCGAGAGTTGCGTCAAGAGCAAGCCCGAGGCGCCGGTGTACTGGCGCGACGTCGGGACGATCGACGCCTACTGGGAAGCCAACATCGACCTCACTGGTTTGGTGCCGCCGCTCGACCTCTACGACCCTAATTGGCGGATCTGGACCTCGCAAGAGCAGCTCCCGCCGGCCAAGTTTGTCCATGATGAAGGCGAGCGGCGAGGCCAGGCGCTCAACTCGATGATCTCAGCCGGCTGCATCATCTCGGGCGCCGATGTCCGGCGGTCGCTGTTGTCGTCCAACGTCCGTTGCAACTCGTACAGCAAGTTGTCCGAGGCGGTGGTCTTGCCGGATGTCATCGTCAACCGCGGGGCTCGTCTCAGCCGCGTCGTCATCGACCGCGGCGTGGTCATCCCTGAAGGTCTGGTCGTCGGCGAAGACCCCGAGCTCGACGCACGCCGGTTCTCGCGGACCCCCGCCGGGGTCACGCTGATTACGCAGGCGATGCTAAATAGCTTGTAGCTTAACACTGGGCCACGGCTGCGAACGCGTGGTCGGCCGCGGCGAGGGTCTGGGCGATGATCTCGGGCGTGTGGGCGACCGACAAGAACGCCGCCTCGAACTGCGACGGGGCCAAGTAGACCCCGTGGCTTAGCATCTCGCGGTGAAACACTGCAAACGCGGCGAGGTCGCTGCCGCGGGCGTCGCTGTAGTTGTTGACGGCGCCGTCGCGGAAAAATCCGGTGAACATCGCACCGACGCGGTTGCCGACCAACGCGACGCCGTGGCGCGCGGCGAGGTCCGCGAGCCCGGAGACGAGGGCGGCGCTGGCCGACTCGAGGGCGGGGTATGGGTTTTGTTGCTCAAGCAATGAAACTGTCGTCAGGCCGGCCGCGAGGGCCAGCGGATTGCCGCTGAGGGTCCCGGCTTGGTAGACCGGGCCGAGAGGGGCGATCTTTTGCATGATGTCCGCGCGGCCGCCGTAGGCTCCGCACGGCATTCCGCCGCCGACGATCTTGCCCAGGCACACGAGGTCGGGTTCGATGTTGTAGCGGGCATGGGCGCCGCCCAGGGCCACGCGAAAGCCGGTCATCACTTCGTCGAAAATGAGGAGTGTTCCGTGGGCGCGGCACAGGGCGGCCAGGCGTTCGAGGTATCCGGGCGTGGGTGGGACGCAGCCCATGTTGCCCGCGACTGGTTCGATGATGATCGCCGCGACTTGGTCGGGGTGGGCCAGCAGGAGTTGTTCAAACGCATCGGCGTCGTTGAACGGGATCGTGAGTGTGTCGTGCACGGTCGCCTCGGGGACCCCGCCCGAGCCGGGGATCCCCAGCGTGGCGGCACCCGAGCCGGCGGCGACGAGCAGGAGGTCGGCGTGTCCGTGGTAGCCGCCATCGGCTTTGACGATCTTGCTGCGCCCTGTAAAGCCACGGGCCAAGCGAAGCGCGCTCATCGTGGCTTCGGTACCCGACGACACCAAGCGAACCAGGCCGCCGCGCAGGGCTGGCACGAGTTTACACAGGAGCTCGGCGAACTCGACTTCAGCGGCACAGCATGCGCCAAAGCTGAGGCCATCGCGGGCGGCTCGGGTCACGGCCTCGACCACGGCCGGGTGGGCGTGGCCTAAGATCGCTGGGCCCCAGGTGCCGACGTAGTCGATCAGCGTGGCGCCGTCTTCGGTGAGAAGGTGGGCGCCACGGGCCGCGCGAATGTACGGTGGTGCCCCGCCAACCGCAGCGA
>CAYPCC010000284.1:0-3109 GCA_964409095.1 uncultured Phycisphaera sp.
CCGAGCCGGCATAGGTGACGATGGCGACCTCGTGCCCGGCGTCGGCAAACTGCCGGGCCATGTCTTCGAGCAGCTGCGCCGACGCCGCGACGTCGGGGGCGTAGGTCTGGTTGATGAAAAGGATCTGCATGGACGCAAGCGGTCGAGCACGCCAGCCACGAGCCAGCCGTGATACACGGGTACACCAAGTCTACCGCCGCGGCGTCCCGGTGGGGTAGTCGCGGTTGCTCAGAAGTATGCCGCAGATTGGGGCATAGGCAAATGCGGTAACGGATTCGCCGGGGTGGTCGCCGATCGGCCGCCCGCATCATCGTTACGGCGTGCCGGTGCGGACGGCTTTAGTCACCGCCCAAAGGTTCTCGGGGGCGATGGTTTCGTTGAAACCGAAGGCCCGGACGCTGGTGTCGCCGAAGGCGTAGTTGGAGACGCCGCCGCGTTCGGGGTTGCCGGTGCCGCCGTGGCGGGACTGTTCCAGGACGTTCAGCGGGTCGCTGATGTTGGCGAAGATATCGACGTAGTAGCCGCGGGTGGTGTCTTCTTTTTCGCCGAAAAAAATGACGTTGGAGAAATTGGGCAGCACCGCCCGAGGCAGGGTCGTCGTGTCGGTCGCGTCGCTGAACGTGGTCGCGTCGTCGTGCTGAAGGTCGTTGAACCCGTTGAACATGTAACTTCGGGGGGCAAGATCGAACTCGTCGGCGACCCCCGGCGCGGTGCCTGTCTGCGGATCGAACGAATTCGGACAAACCAAGAGCTCGGTTGTCTGTATTGTCTCGCGGAACTGCTCGGGCCACCGCGGGTTTTGGGCTCGGGTGGGGTAGCGTCCCTTGTTGTCGTTGGCGTAGATCTCCGCCGCGAGGGCGAGCTGTTTCATCTTGCTCGAACACTGCATCGTCCGGGCTGTCTCCCGCGCCGCGGCGAGCGACGGCAACAACAAACCAATCAGCAGGGCGATGATGCTGATCACCACCAAAAGCTCAATCAGGGTAAACCCAAGGCGTTGTGGTCGTGGTTTCATGGCGTAAAATATCCTGTAAACTACATTGGCAAAGTTATCGGCCCTTCACGCATCTATCCTATAGACTCCACCGCGTCGAAGCGAGCGCTTTGCCCGACGTTTCGCAAGATTGGCTCATCCGCGTATCCACCAGCCCGAGGCCTCGCCATGAACAAACGCACCGCCGGTTTCCTCGTCGTGTTGGTCCTGATCGGGCTGGGCTACCTCGTGTTGTTCAACGCCCGCAAAGTCCCGCCCGTCGAAGCGATGTACGTCGAACTGCCCGGCAGCTCGCCGGTGTTTTCGTTCAACGACCAACTCACCTTCACCGAGGTCAAAGTCATCCGCCCCGCCGTCGAGCCCGCCGAGGGCGAGGTCTACCTCAAAACCGAAGACCAAATCGTTTGGCACCTCATCCCCCGCAAACCGCGCGAGGGCGAAGAACCCCGCGAGCTGCGCCCCACCAAAGCCCTACGCTACGGCCAAGGCCTCCGCGGACTCCAGCGGGCCGAGGGCATCCCCCGCCGCGGCGTCCCCCTCGAACCCGGCGTCACCTACGTCTTCACCGCCACCCTCGCCGACGGCCAAGGCGTCATCGAACTCGAATTCACCCCCAAAGCCCAAAGCTAAACCGCGGTTCTCCTCTGCCATCCCCCCCGACGATTCATCCGCCAAACCTCAACCCGCTCGCCGTGCGGAATAAGAAGCATTTTAAACGTAAGTGAAGTCTTTTAGACTTTTCTTGCGTCACCACGTTCAGGTGATTACGGTGGCTTTGTGTGCGACTTGGCAAGGCCGTGAGTGTGACGCTCCGCCCTCGCCACTCCCCTTCTGTGATCCGCGTTCTCGCGGGCCGTGTTTCATCTGTTCTCCGAGAGATTCTTTCCTATGCCTGACCCCGCCGCCGTCATCCGCCAAGCGCAGCAGCGCTACTGGCGTCGCAACGTCACCGTCATGATTTTCTTGCTGGGCCTCTGGGCCTTCGTCGGGCTGGGCTGCGGGATCCTGTTTGCGGATGTGCTCAACGACGCGGCCAGCATCGGCGGCGTGCCGCTGGGCTTCTGGTTCGCCCAGCAAGGCAGCATCATCGTCTTCGTACTCATCATCCTCGTCTACGCCATCACGATGAACCGCCTCGACGACCAGTACCACCGCGAAGTCAAAGACGCTAAAGAAACACTGAAAGCCTCGGGTGGATCCAAGTCAGAAGGCGGTGACGCGTGATCGCATCCACCACCGCCTTACTCCCCGAAACGCTGGCCGGCCTCTTCGGCATGACCAACCTCAAGACCTGGACCGTCGTCTTCGTCGTCATCACCTTCGGCATCTACCTCGGCATCGCCTGGCTGTCCCGCGTCAGCGACACCAAGGGCTTCTTCATCGCCGGCGGCGGCGTCCCCGCACCCGCCAACGGCATGGCCACCGCCGCCGACTGAATGTCCGCCGCCTCCTTCATCTCCATGGCCGGCCTCATCTCCGGCATGGGCTTCGCCGGCGGCGTCTACCTCATGGGTTGGACCGGCGGCTACGTGCTCTTAGCCTTGCTGCTCGCCCCCTACCTCCGCAAGTTCGGCCACTTCACCGTCCCCGACTTCATCGGCGACCGCTATGCCCCCGCCCCCGGAAGTAGCCCCGGATACGTATCCGGGGCTCCCACCAACGTCGCCCGACTCATCGCCCTCTTCTGCGCCATCTTCGTCAGCTTCACCTACGTCGTCGGCCAAATGAAAGGCGTCGGCGTCGTCTTCTCGGGTTTCCTCGGCGTCACCCCCGCCACCGGCGTGTTCATCGGCATGGCCATCGTCTTCGTCTACGCCGTCTTCGGCGGCATGAAGGGCATCACCTACACCCAAGTCGCCCAGTTCTGGGTCCTCATCACCGCCTTCCTCATCCCCGCCGTCGCCATCAGCCTCAAACTCACCGGCCAGGCCATCCCCTCGGTCGGCCTCGCCTCCGAAGTCTTGCCGAGCGTGGACCCGGCAAGGCCGTATCTGCTCGACAAACTTTCGTCGCTCAACCAACAGTTCGGCTTCGGCAGCTACACCGAGGCCTACGGCGAAAACGCCGGCAAGTGGAATCGGCTCAACGTCTTCTGCGTCTGCCTCGCCCTCATGG
>CAYPCC010000285.1:0-3100 GCA_964409095.1 uncultured Phycisphaera sp.
GACAACCACGGCGCGGCTTCCAAGCCGACCCAAGCCAGTCGAGTTTGCCAGGACACGTCATCGCTCGCCGCAAACTGCTCGGCCCACCGCGCATCGGCTCGGGCGTCCCCGAATCGGATCGCCACTTTGAGCGCCAGCATCTCCAGGCGTGGCGGGATGTCGGGTGTGAGGGCGACGTCGTAAGCCCATGGCGCAACGCCCACGAGGCCATGCGTCCACGCGGTTTCGAGCAGCGTCGCCCGCACCGCGTCGGCCGAGGGGTGGGTGTCCCGGCTCAAGGTGTCAAGCGTGATTCTTCCACGCTCGTCGCCGAGTTGCATGAGCAAAAGGGCGGCCAAGCCGCGTCGGCCCAGCGTGTCGTCGTCGAGCGCTTCGAGCAACGCGTCGCAACCCGGCGAGTCGGGGGTGAACTCCCCGGCGGCGACCAACGGCGAGGCGAGCAGCAGCTTAATCCCGGCGTCCAGCCCCGGCCAGCCCAGGAGCGTAAGTCGGGTGTCGCGGTCGATCAGGTCGCCGTCGAGGGCCGCGCTAATCAGCTCGGCCTGCACGTCGGGCCGATCGACCCAGATGACGTCGGACACCGTCAAGCCTCGGGGCTGATTGAGCTCGGCCACGCCAAGCAGGCCGTGAACACGCAGCGACGGATGCGCGGCGTTAGACAGGCCGGTGAACAGCGGGCCCAGCGCGGGGTCTTCGAGGTGACGCAAAGCCCGAAGCAGCCGGTTGTGTTTGCCGTCGGCCTGGACGGTCACGGCGTCGTTGAACAGCTGGATCGCAGCGAGCGTCGTCGGCTCGTCGGGGGTGAGTGCGAGGGATGCGGTCGCGGTTTCCTCAGCAGCATCTCCGATAGATTCGAGGGGTGATTGGTCGGCGGAGCGGTTCGCCGGTTCAGCGGCGAAAGCCACGGCGGAGTTGAGCGACAGCCACGCGACCACGGTCGCCGCGCCCGCGAGGGCTAATCCACAGGTCGTCCCTGATCCGGTGATTCGCATCTCCTACAGTTTAGCGGCCACGGAAAAGGGCGGCTGCACCGCCGGTCAATGAAGAATCGGCGAAGGTGAATTTTGACCGCTCCCGCTCGCTCTGCAACGATACGCGGCTTGCCATGCCCAGCGAACGCCCCAACATCCAGCGCCTTCATGTCTACGTCCCCGGCGAACAGCCCGGCTTCCGCGAAACCCTCGGCGGCGGCGCGTTCGGCGAAGGCATCGTCAAGCTCAACACCAACGAAAACCCCTACCCGCCATCGGACAACGTGATGCAGGCCATCCGCGGGCTGAGTCCCGAGGCGCTGCGGCTCTACCCGCCCGCCGACGCCGCCGAGTTTCGTCAAACCGCGGGCCAGCTCCACGGCCTGTCCGCCGATCACGTCATCGCCACCAACGGCGGCGACGAACTCATCCGCCTGCTCATCACCGTCTTCTGCGATCCGGCCCCCGGAAGTGAGGGCCACCGCGCAACGAACAATTCCGCGCGGGGCGGTATCGGCATGACCGACCCCAGCTACACGCTCTATCCGGTGCTGGCGAATATCCAAGACACCCCCGTCACGGTCATCCACCGGATCGGCGACGAGTTTCAACTCCCCGCCGACTACGCCCAGCAACTCAACGCGGCGGGCTGCCAACTCGGCTTTATCGTCAATCCGCACGCCCCGACCGGCCAACTCGAATCGCTCGACACCCTCCGCCAACTCGCTACGGATTTCAACGGCGTCTTGGTCATCGACGAAGCCTACGTCAATTTTGCGCCGCATAACGCCTTGCCCTTGCTGCAAGAGGGCCTCGACAACGTCGTGATCCTGCGCAGCCTCAGCAAGGGCTATTCGTTGGCGGGCCTCCGCTTCGGCTATGGACTGTCCAGCCCGGCGATCATCCAAGCCCTCGACAAAGCCCGCGATTCCTATAACACCGATATCCTCGGTCAAGCCGCCGCGACCGCGGCGTTGCGCGATCAGACCTACGCCCGCTCGACCTGGGACCGCACGATCGCCGAGCGTACCCGGCTGACCACTGAGCTGCGCCAGCGCGGCTTCGTCGTGCCCGACAGCCATACCAATTTCGTCCTCGCCACCACGCCCGCAATGGACGGGCGGACCGGTGACGCACGAGCCAAACAACTCTACGAAACCCTCAAGCAAAACAACGTGCTGATCCGCTACTTCAGCAAAAACAAACTCACCGACAAACTCCGTATCACCGTCGGCACCCCCGAGCAAAACGACCGGCTCCTCGAACTCTTAGACACCGCCACGCCATGACACGATCCGCCTCCCTCCAACGCGACACCCACGAAACCAAGATCAAGCTCGCTCTCGATCTCGACGACCCCGCGGCCGTGTCGGACATCGTCACGGGCGTTGGTTTTTTTGATCACATGCTCAGCCACATCGCCAAGCACGGCCGCATCGGCCTCCACGTCCAGTGTGACGGCGACACCCACATCGACGACCACCACACCGTCGAAGACGTCGGTATCGTGCTCGGCCAAGCCCTTCACCATGCCCTCGGCGACAAACGCGGCATCGAACGCTACGGCCACGCCGCGGTCCCCATGGACGAAACCCTCGCCCGCGCCGCCCTCGACCTCTCGGGTCGGCCCGCGTTTGTGTTCAAAGTCGATTGGGTGGGCTACGGCATCCAGCCGCCCGCCATCGTCGGCCAGACCATCGGCCAGTTCGACGTTCAACTCGTCAAAGAATTTTTCAACGCCGTGGTCAACAACGCCAAGATGAACCTGCACCTCGAGGTGCCGTGGGGCGACAATAACCACCACATCGCCGAAGGATTGTTCAAGGCCTTTGGCCGGGCGCTGCGGATGGCGATCGCCGTCACCCACGACGACATCCCCTCAACCAAGGGGTCGCTCTGACCTTACCGCTGCTGGCGAAATCTGCCTCTAGCGTGCCCGGCAACGAGTTGATATCATATGCGGCTCCGCGAAACGGACCCCGGTCGATCTCGACCCCGCGGACGGGCAGATTTTGGAAGAGAAGCGACTTTTCGCTGGCCGAAGTCTGACGATAATTTAATACTCAAGTCCTTATCGGGGCGTAGCGCAGCTTGGTAGCGCGCCATACTGGGGGTGTGGAGGTCGCAGG
>CAYPCC010000286.1:0-3091 GCA_964409095.1 uncultured Phycisphaera sp.
CATCGCTTCACCCACGACACTGGACGCGGTGGGATCATCGTCGTGCTGCGCCAGACCGTCGCGGGGATCGACGTCATGCACGCCGACATCAAAGTGCTGCTGACCCGCGACCTCAAACTGCGGGCGATCAGCGGCACGTCGCATCCAGCCGCCCATGCCATGGCCGTCGCAGCCCACAGCGGAAATCCAGTCGCCGCCGTGGCCCTCGCGTTGGCCGATCGTCACGGGGTCGCCAACGCCGGCGCCGGCCTGCAGGTCACCAAGCTCAGCGCTGGCGAGGTGCACGTGCAGTCGACCGCGGCCACGGGTCCACGGTTTGTCACGCCAGCGCGGGTGCGGCCGGTGTACTTCCCCGTCGGCGAAACCCTGCAACCGGGGCATTGGGTCGAGCTCAATACCGGCGACGGCCCGGAGGCCAGCGTTTCGCAGTATGTCATCACACCTGTGGGGACGATCCTCTACCGCCGCGAATCTGTGGCCGATCACAGTTACCGCGTATGGGCCGATCCCGACGGCGACTTTCGTCCCAGCGATGGCCCACTCGCCGACCGCACCCCGCACCCGACCGGCGTCCCCGGTGGACCTCCCGCCGACGCCGTCGCGGCCCTGCTCATCGACATCAACGGATTCAACACGAATCCCGACGGCCAGCCCGATCCCTGGCTGCCGCCCGGGGCCATGGCGACGCGCGGCAACAATGTCGATGCATACGTCGATCATCATAGCCCCGACGGCCTGTCCAGCGGCGATTTTCGCGCGCCTGTGAGCAGCCCGGGAGTTTTTGATTGGTCTTATGATGTCAGCCTTGAACCGCTGGAAACCAAGGAGCAATCCTATGCGGCGATCACTCAATTGTTTTACGTCAACAATTGGATGCACGACTGGTGGTACGATTCGGGCTTCAACGAGGCCGCAGGCACCGCCCAGACCGACAACTTCGGGCGCGGCGGCGTCGGGGGCGACCCGATGCGGGCGGAGGCCCAAGATGCCGCTTTGGCTGGGACCCGCAACAATGCCAACATGACGATCCCCGCCGATGGTGCCTCCCCGCGGATGCAGATGTATCTGTGGACGGGCATTGTCGAGCATCTCGCTTTGGAAGTCACCCCATACGGCGAGCCGATCAGCCCGCGGACCGCACAATTCGGGCCGGCAAACTTCGACGTGACCGCCCCGCTGGTCCTGGTCGACGACGGCGACGGAAACGCGACGGACGGGTGTCAGCCGCCGCAAAACGACGTGCAAGGCCAGATCGTCTTGGTCGACCGCGGCGAGTGTACATTTGAGCTCAAAGTCGCGCATGTCGAAACTGCTGGCGGGCTCGGGGTGATCATCGTCGATAACGTCGAAAGCAACCAACCCCCGGGCCTGGGCAACGATCCCAATCTTCCCGACCCCAGCCTGCCGGTCTTCGGTATCACGCTGGCCGCGGGCACGGCCCTCAAGGCGGCCCTGGCCGACGAGCCGCAGACCGCTGTGATGCAGGCGAGTGCCAGCACCGAACGCGACGGCACGATCGACAATATGATCGTCGCCCATGAATGGGGGCACTTTATTCATCACCGATTGGTCGAATGTGGCAACCACGCCTGCCGCGCACAAAGCGAAGGCTGGTCCGACTTCAACGCCTTGATGATGGCGCTGCGCCCCGGCGAAGACGAGGGCGGCGTGTTCGCTGGCTCGACCTACGCAAACTTCGACCCCAGCGGGTACTTTGGCATCCGCCGCGCGCCGTACTCGGTAGATTTTTCCAAGAATGCCTTCAGCCTGCGGCATATCGGCGACGGCGCGGCCCTGCCCGATAGCCACCCATTGGCCACGACCGGCCCACCCAATAGCCGGGTCCACAATGCTGGCGAAGTCTGGGCTATGATGATGTGGGAGAGCTACGTCGCGCTCCAGCGGGCCCAGGGCGACGCCCTCGGATTTGCCGGGGCCCAGCGGCGCATGGGTGACTATGTGGTCGCTGGCATGATCTTGGCCCCGCCCAGCCCCACCTACACCGAACAGCGCGACGCATTGCTCCTGGCCGCCGCCGCGACCGACCCCGACGATGTCATGATCCTCGCCAGCGCGTTTGCTCGCCGCGGTGCGGGCAGTTGCGCGGTTTCACCTGCTAAATTTTCCGAGAATCTGATCGGCGTGGTCGAGGATTTCGAGATCCGGGCCCGGCCCGCGGTATTGCAGGCCGCCGTCGACGACGCCAGTCAATCTTGCGACCACGACGGGATCGTCGACCAAGGCGAGATCGGGGTCGTCACTGTGGAGATCGCGAATACGGGGGCATTGAGTCTGCCCGCGGGGGCGACCGTCACCGTCGTCGAGCCAGATCCCGCGTTCGTGTTCCCCGAAGGTCCGAGCATTGCCTTGCCGGAGATCGCAGCATTCTCGAGTGCCACCGTCACATTGCCGGTGACGGTCGCTGCGGGGATCGACGCCCCGACGAGCAAGCTCCTCAATCTCCACGTCGATGGCGCTGGTGGTTGCGAGGGCGGCTCGAACTACGTGGTGCCGGTGACCTTGCACGCCGACCGGGCCGCCGCGCACCGGTCGGACGACGATTTCGAGGTCGAGCCCGGGGCCTGGACCCGGATCGGAACCGAAAGCGAGATCCTGTGGACCCGCCAGGCCACCGCCCAAGGCCACCATTGGCACGCCGACGCCGTGGCCCGGGTCAGCGATACCAGCTTGGTTTCGCCGCCGCTGCAGGTCGGCTCAGGCGCGCTGACGATCACCTTCGATCACGCATTCTCGTTCGAGACCGCCGACAATGTCATCTACGATGGTGCTGTGATCGAGGTCAGCAGCGACGACGGCGCGTCATGGCAAGATATCTCCGAGTTCGCCCAGGCGACCGGATATACGGGGGTGCTGTTCAGCTCGCAAAACCCGCTGCACGCCCGCTCGGTGTACGGCGGACAAAGCCCCGGGTATCCTGGGGGGATCCAAGAAGTCTTGCAATTGGGCACTGCCTTCGCCAATCAGACGATCCGCCTGCGCTTTCGCGTCGGCACCGACTCAGGCCGAGCCGCCCAAGGCTGGGATATCGACAACGTAGCCGTCCAAGGCCTGGCCAGCCCAGCATTCCCCG
>CAYPCC010000287.1:0-3012 GCA_964409095.1 uncultured Phycisphaera sp.
AACCAAAAACAACCCCGTGCTCATCGGCGAGCCCGGCGTCGGCAAAACCGCCATCGCCGAGGGCCTCGCCCAACGCATCGTCCGCGGCGACGTGCCCGAAGGGTTAAAAGACAAAAAAGTCTTCTCGCTCGATATGGGCGCCTTGATCGCCGGCGCCAAATTCCGCGGCGAATTTGAAGAACGGCTCAAAGCCGTGCTCAACGAAGTCAAGCAGGCCGACGGCCAAATCATTTTGTTCATTGACGAGCTGCACACCATCGTCGGCGCCGGCAAGGCCGACGGGGCCATGGACGCGGGCAACCTGCTCAAGCCCATGCTCGCCCGCGGCGAGCTGCACTGCATCGGCGCGACCACGCTCAACGAATACCGCCAACACATCGAAAAAGACGCCGCCCTTGAGCGCCGCTTCCAACCCGTGCTCGTCGATCAACCCACGGTCGAAGACACCATCAGCATCCTCCGTGGCCTCCGCGAACGCTTCGAGGTCTTCCACGGCGTCGCCATCCAAGACAACGCCCTCGTCGCCGCCGCGACCATGAGCCACCGCTACATCACCGACCGGTTTTTACCCGACAAGGCGATTGACTTGGTCGACGAAGCCTGCGCGATGATCCGCACCGAGATGGACTCCATGCCCGCCGAGCTCGACGACCTGACCCGCCGGGTGATGCAGCTGGAGATCGAAGAAGCGGCGCTCAAAAAAGAAACCGACGACGCCTCGAAGCAGCGGCTGGGTGCTCTGCAAAAAGAGCTCGCCGACCTGCGCACCGAGGCCCACGCGATGCGGACGCAGTGGGAAAACGAGCGCGGCAACCTCGACAAGGTGCGCCAACTGCGCGAACAGATCGAGCAGACCAAGCTCGAAATCGAGCAGGCCGAGCAGTCCTACAACCTCGACAAAGCCGCCGAGCTGAAGTACGGCAAACTGCCCGCCCTCGAAAAACAGTTGGCCTCAGAAGAATCAACCACGTCTGACGATAACCCCCAATCCCCAACCCCCAGCCCCGAAATCCCATCCCTTTTCCGCGACGCCGTGACCGACGACGAGATCGCCCAGATCGTCGCCCGCTGGACCGGCATCCCCGTCGCCCGACTCGTCGAAGGCGAACGCGAAAAACTCCTCAAGCTCGCCGACCAGCTCCACCAGCGCGTCATCGGCCAGGACGAACCCGTTCAACTCGTCGCCGACGCGGTCCTCCGCGCCCGGGCCGGGATCAAAGACCCCAAACGCCCCATCGGCAGCTTCCTGTTCCTCGGCCCCACGGGCGTCGGCAAAACCGAACTCTCCAAAGCCCTCGCCGAGGCCCTCTTCGACAGCGAAGACAACCTCGTCCGCCTCGACATGTCCGAGTACATGGAAAAGCACAGCGTCGCCCGCCTCATCGGCGCCCCGCCCGGCTACGTCGGCTACGACGAGGGCGGCCAACTCACCGAAGCCGTCCGCCGTAAACCCTACTGCGTGATCCTCTTCGACGAAGTCGAAAAAGCCCACGCCGACGTGTTCAACGCGCTGCTCCAAGTCCTCGACGACGGCCAACTCACCGACAGCCAGGGCCGCACGGTCAACTTCAAAAACACCGTCATCATCATGACCAGCAACCTCGGCAGCCCGTTCATGCTCGACGACGCCATCCTTTCGGGCGACGGCGGCACGGGGTTGTCCGACAGCACGAAAAACCAAGTCATGGCCGCGGTCCGCAGCCACTTCCGTCCCGAGTTTTTGAACCGGGTCGATGACATCGTGATGTTCACCCCGCTGGGCCTCGCCGAGATCCGGCAGATCGTGACCCTGCTCACCGCCGACCTGCAAAAACGCTTGGCCGACCGCCGGATCACGCTGAAGTTGACCGACGCCGCGACCGCCCACCTCGCCGAGGCCGGCCACGACCCGGCCTACGGCGCCCGCCCCCTCCGCCGCTACCTCCAACACCAACTCGAAACCCGCCTCGCCAAAGCCCTCGTCGCCGGAGACGTCCCCGACGGCAGCACCGTCACCTTCGACCTCCACCCGCCCGCCGACCCCGCCGACCCCAACCACCACGAACCCCTCACCCTCACCATCCAACGCCCCGCCTAAACCTAAACCGATCCCCCCTTCACGCCCTGCCCAAAAAACACCCATCACTCGACTTACGTCTCAATCCTGCGCGCAATCTGCGCAGCTTCGTGAGAACTTGGTTAGTAAAGTGTCAAAATATCGAAAAACCCGCGAAAACCCCTAGACAGGCAGGGTTGTCCGGGTATATTCCGAAGCGTTGAGATACTCCCGGTAGGGGTATCTCATGACGGACGGAAGCTCGGGGCGGTCGGCAAATGCCGACCTGCGCCTTTCCGAAGAGATCCGAAAACGGCCCGCGTCCTGCGGGTCGGACCGACGGCAGCGGTCGAAAAATGCTGCACCGAAAAGCGGGGACATCCGGGGGACATCCGGGGGACATCCGGGGGGCATCCTGGGGCGAGCCACCAGCACGCATGCTAGATGCGGATGGTCGGTGCGGATGTGTTTTGAGCGGTGCAGTGTTGACCTGAAACACATTGAAGATTGACGTAATCCTCACGCAAAAGTGCCACGCGTGGGTTTAAACTTAGTGTGGTTCTGGCCGTATGTTGCGGTCGGGAAGATTGAAGAAATTTGTTTGGAGGCTTGAAGCTATGAAGAAGACAATGTTGGGTTTATGTGCCGCCTCGGCGGTAGCGTTTGGTGGGTCGGCAGATGCTGGCCTAATTCTGACGGGTGTGGTCGATGGTCCTCTAAGCGGTGGTACGCCCAAAGCCCTCGAGTTCTATGCGACCAGCGACATCGCTGACCTGAGCATCTACGGCATCGAAGTGGTGTTCAACGCAAACAGCAGAGATGGTGTGGTAGATACCGCGTTCTCCGGTTCGATCTTGGCGGGCGAGTACTACTACGTCGCCAGCGAAGCGGTTCAATTCACCAATGTTTTCGGTTTTGCCCCCAACCTGACCACCGGCTCTGCCAACCACAACGGTGATGATGACTTCTATCTCTAC
>CAYPCC010000288.1:0-2875 GCA_964409095.1 uncultured Phycisphaera sp.
GTCTCGCTGCTCGACACCGTGGCGACCAAAGACTGGTCCAACTGCAACGCCCGCGCCGATGTCCTCGTCGACGGCAAAGTGTTTTTGCCGGACGTGCCGGTGACGTACCTGCTGTTCTTGGAAAAAGAACTCCACGACCTGCGGACCTTCGTCGAGAAGATGGTCGAGCTGGACCCGGCCGAGCGTTGGTCCTACGACGCCAACACCGGGCTGCATCAAAGCGATCCGGTGCAGACGCAAAAAACCAAAAAAGAACAGCGGCCGATCGTTCTCTACCAAGCGACCGAGCACCACCCGGCCCAAACCCAACTGATCACCGAAGACGTGGTCGTCGGCCACTGGACGACGATCAAACGCAGCGGTGCGATCCCCCGCCCGCGGAAAAAAGCGTTGCTCGAGCGGATCATTAAATTGGAAGAAGCGGTCAAATTTGCCCGCGAACGCGCCAACTCGATCGAAGCCACGGAGATCCGCGCCGGCCGGCGGATCCTCGATTTCATTTTTGAGGGCACCCAAGCCGAGGGCCCGATCCAAAAATAACCTTCACCACAAAAGGAGACTTCCCTACCGGGAGACAATCTAAAGCTGGAGTTTAATCTAAAAACCCGTCCATACGGGGCCCTGGAGGTTCGAATCCTTCCCCGAGCAATCTTTATGCCCGGGTGGCGAAACGGTAAACGCACCCCCAGAGCCTGGGGGCGGTCGCGTAGGACGCTCAAGCTCAACTTCTCTCCCAAACTCAACAACGGTCAGACGGTGCTCTCTCGACGCCCAGCTACACCCGATCCGAGATGCTGGTTAGATTCCAGTCTGGCACGCCAACTTTATGTGCCGGTGGTCCAACGTCAAGACGCGGATCTTTAGATCTAAGGGCTGGAAAAGGCCGTGAGCACTGAATTCTGACCTCCGCGGTCCCCGGTGCATCGCGCATTGGGTCTCGCGGAACCCAGGGGCCCCAGGGTAGGCTACACCTTGGGCCCCGCTTATTTTTTTGGCAAAATCGCCATCCGGGCCGCCCCAACAGCTCGCACAGACCGATGATGAGCGTATGCTCCTGACGAGGACCGCATGCGCCCAGCACTCGTTTTTTTCACCATCGCCCTGTCATCGTGCCGCCCGGAAGCAGCCAGCCAACCGCCTGCCCCCGCCAAGAACCAAGCCGAGCCGCGCGGCACAGCGATGCCCGACAGCCTGCGCTGCACCAAAGCAGCCGACTGCGCCCCCGAAGCCACCTGCTATTGGGGCGAGCCGTCGTGCGTCGCGATAGCCTCCGCCGCCGACCCCGTCGTCTGCGGCGACGATGCCGACCCTCCCCGCCCCGAGATTGACTGCACATGCAACGAAGGCCAGTGCACCGCGGTCCTGCGGTGAACCTAAGCCCCGTAAAGCCGCTGCAGCGTGACGAGGGGACCGACCGGGAACGGGTCGCCGTGCAGGTCGATCGAGCCTTCCACAACCCAGCCGAGGTCGTCTTGCGGGTCGACCAGGGTTTGCCGGACCTGCCAGGTACGGTCGCCTGTGGCCTCGATGTTGGTGTACTTGGGAAACCGGGCGGCGTGGTCGTGACGAAGTTCGTCGTACTCGCCAAAGAACTCGGCCATCGTCGCCTCGAACCGCTGCGGTGACCACAAGTCGTCGGGGTTGTCGCGCACGCACGCGGCGGCAGCTTCCCAGTCGCGGGTCGCCAGGGCCCGGACGAGCGCGTGCATCTCGGCCCGGATGCGGGCGGCGAAGGGTTTGGCGTCGGCGCCCAAATGGGCCGGACCGGCCGGCACCGCGGCGGTGGTTTCGGCGACCTCGGGCGGATGCAGCATGCGCTCCCACTCTTGCAGCAGGCTGCTATCGACGTGGGCAAACATGGCCCGCAGAAAGCCGATGATATCGTGGAGCTCGTCGGTCTTGGCGGGTTCGGGGATCGTCTGGGCCAAGACTTTGTAGACCTGCATCAAGTAGCGCAGCAGCACGCCTTCGCTGCGCGCCAGCCCGAACTCCTTAACATAGTCGTTGAAGCTGACGTAGCGCTCGACCATATCGCGAACGATCGACTTGGGCCGGATCGCCTCGCGGGCGACCCACGGATGCGCCAGCGAGAACGCGTTGAAGGTGTCGTAGATGAACTCGGCGCACGGCTTGGGGTAAGAGATCTTCTCTAACTCGGCCATGCGCTCTTCGTATTCGACGCCAGCCTGCTTGAGCTCGGCGACTTTCTCGGCCTTGAGCTTGTTTTCTTGCGCCTGCAAGATCACCTTCGGGCTTTCGAGGATCGCCTCGACCAACGACAACACGTTGAGCGCGTAGCCTTCGGACGCCAACTCGAGGCGCTTGCTGGTATCGAGCAGATACAACGACAAGCTGTGATTGAGCGAGAAGTCGTGCTGCAAGTCGCCATCGACCCGCAGGGCCCGCCCGCGACTATCCGGCCGCAGGGCGTTGAGCGGGACCGAATGCACGATCTTGGCTTGGCGTAGCGACCGCAGCAGCACGGCGGCCTCGCGGCGGTTGCGGGTCTTGGCCCGGAATTCATCGTGTGCGGTGGCGATAATCTCGACCAAACGCCGGTAGCCGCCACCCCACGAACCTTCGTTGGCCGGCGATTGCAACAAGCTGAGGATCATGCCGTGATTGACCTGAAACCGCGAGCGCAGCGGCTCGGGCTCGCTCGACATCAGGCGCTCGAAGGTACTGCGGTCGAATGGCACGTAGCCGCGTTCGGGCGGATTGCGGCGGACGAACTTCTTCTTTTTGCCGTCGCCGCCGCTGGCCTTAGCCTCTAGGCGCTTATTTTCGATGACGTGGGCGGGGGCTTGGCATACGACATACCCTTGGGTATCAAAGCCCTTGCGCCCGGCCCGGCCGCTGATCTGCTTAAAGTCGC
>CAYPCC010000289.1:0-2846 GCA_964409095.1 uncultured Phycisphaera sp.
CGTTGACGGTGTGCAGGGTGGAGAAGACCAGGTGGCCGGTCTCGGCGGCGGTGATCGCGGCGGCGGTGGTTTCGAGGTCACGCATCTCGCCGACGAGGATGATGTCGGGGTCTTGACGCAAGACGTGCCGCAGGCCCGAGGCGAACGACGGCGTGTCTATGCCCAGCTCACGCTGCTCGATGCAGCATTTGTCGGAGATCATGGCGTATTCGACGGGGTCTTCGAGCGTGATGATGTGCTTGTGGTAGCGCTTGTTCATCGCGTCGATCATGGCCGCGAGCGTGGTGGATTTACCCGAACCCGTGTCGCCGGTGACGAGCACGAGGCCGCGGGGCAGGTAGGTCAGCCGACTGATGACGTCGGGGAGGTTGAGCTCGGCGAGCGGGGGGATCTGGGTTTTGATGGCCCGCATGGCGATGCCGACGCTGCCGCGTTGGCTGTGGGCGTTGACGCGGAATCGGCCCAGTCCGGGGATTTCGTAGGAGAAGTCCGAGTCTTTGATCTTGTCGAAGACGCGCATCTGGTCGGGCGTCGCCATCTCTTTGAGCATCCGCATCGCGCCCTCGGGCGTGATGACGGGGTAGTCCAAAGGCGTCATGGTCGTGTGCACGCGGGCCATCGGCGGGTGGCCGGACACCAGGTGGATGTCGGACGAGCCCAAGTCGAGTGCGGTTTTTAAGATCGTGTCGAGTTCCATGCGTCGTCGCCTCGGGGGTTGAGAGTCGGGGGGATACATCCATGGATCGCCGACGCATCAAGAGGGTGAGCCAGAGGCCGACCCCGCGCAGGTGATCCACACTTCGGATGTATCGACCGGCCGAGGGGGTGAGATAAGCCCTCAACCCACCAAACCTTCCGAAGACGATCGGCCTGCCCCCATCGTTACCCTCGTTATGATCGATACCACCGGCAAAGAAGTCCGGCAGGCGCAGCCGATAACGTGTGCTCTTCGCGCTAGGGGCGCAAGGGGATTACGCAAACGGATTACTTTCCGTGGAGAACCGCCGCATCAATTCTGCTCGGCTCTGCACCTCAAAGTGCCGATAAATCGCTTTGACGTGGTCACTGACGGTATGCGGACTTAGGTTCAGATGGCTTGCGATCTGTTTGACGCTTTGGCCGTCGATGAGTTGAGTCAGGACCAGCCGCTGTTTACCGGTCAACGACTCGAGCTTGTGTTCTTCGCTCAGCTGGAGACCCTCGGCGTGTAACACGCCGCATTCAGCCATCACCACATGAGCGATCCGACAGAGCCGCGGCTCAAACGCCGGGCGCCCCGGGGTGCGATAAAACCATCCGCCGCTCCAGACCACCCCCTGATCGCCGTCGGGCAACGGGAACCATCTGTACATCACTTCATCCAGCCCCGCTTGACGCACCTGTTGCATCGTCGCGTCGCTCCGCCACGCCGGGTCGTCAACCAGTTCGGGGCGTGTCGCCGTAAACCTTTGGCCCCCACGCATCCGCTCATCCAACGCAGGAAACTCGCTGCCCGGCCCCAGCACGTTGAGCATCCGCTCGGCCAACCGCCCCATCTTGCGAGAATCCACCCCGCCGCCGTAGAGGAAATCGATGTTGATCGGCTTTCGCAGGTCGTCCAACCGCGACCGGACCCACACCCAACCGTCCGCCCCGACCATCGCGCACAACCCTTACATCAACCGCGCCACCTTCGGCGACCGCCCATCATCGGGCGTCAACGCCTCGGCCAACAAACGCACCACGGCGCGGACTTCTTGCTCGGTTAAGTCCAACACTTGGCCATTTGGATCGGACATCCCAGACACACCCCGTCGCAAGAGTTCAATAGCAAGGCTCGGCGATTAAAGATTAACCGATCCACGCTCGAACCCGGCTCCGGCCCCGGCCCAGCAGGCCGATGCCGATCACACCCAGCAGGCCCGCGGTGGTCGGCTCGGGGATCAGCACGCTGAAGGTCGAGTTGTGGTCGATCACCGCCCACACCGCGCTGCCGTCGGCGTGGACACCGAAGGCCCCGAGTTGCGGGTCGGTCGCCCCGCCCAGCGACCCGAGGTACTGGAAGTAGGTGCCTTCAAATCGCATCTCGTCGAGGTAGTCGTCGATCTGCTGGTTCAGGCCATCGACCATCATCGTGCCGGCATCGAGGTCCAAGTCGCTGATGTTGGAGTTGCCCAAAACGGCGTTGATCCAGGCGTCGTTGTCGGGGTCGTACCAGGCGACGGAATCTTCGCCCCCGGACGCGGTGAGTTGAATGACATGCTGGAAGCCGTCAAGGCCGGTGATCTCGACCGCGTCGCCAGCAAGCTGGTCGAAGCCGAGCGTCCCCGCGTCGGTCAGGCCGGCGTCGAGGTCGCCTTGGGCGCGGAAGCTGGCGGTCACCGTGCCAGCGCTGGCCAGCGCTTCGCTGTCGAGGAAAGCCAGTTCGAGTTTCTTCGCACCGATAGAAGCGCGGGTTTCGGAGGTCAGGATCAACTGCCGACCAAAAAAGTCGTAGCCGAGGTCCCATTCGATCTCTCCTTCATCGCCAACGCCCCGAGTACCATGAGTGGCGATAAATGATCCCAAACGGGTAAAATCGCTGCCACCGACGACGGACTCACGGCCTTCAATGGACCCCACATCGGCATAGCTGACGAAGAACTCTTGCTCAAAATATTCGCCGAAGCCGGTCAGTCTCACGGGGCGTTCGCCGGGAGCAAAGGTTTGGGCCACAAATCCGACCGATCCGCTGACGCTTTCGCCAGCTTCTGCGTAGCCGCCGCCTGATAGCGAAGCCACGAGGCCAAACTCGTTCCCGTTGCTGTCGATGCTCACATATCGCGACGAGACTCCGACCGCTGCGATGGCTTGTTTTTTACCCATTT
>CAYPCC010000290.1:0-2838 GCA_964409095.1 uncultured Phycisphaera sp.
GCGGGGTTCAATTCGCCACGAAGACGTATTGACGCCAAGGGACCAAGACGCCAAGGAAGGCAGGAATGAAAACAACACACCACGGGGCGACGTTTAAACTGCCGGCAAGGATAAAACAGCTCCAAAATCGTAAAGAACTTGAAGCCTTGCTATTTATTCTTTTTAGTTGAGCCCTGGCGTCTTGGCGTTCAAATCCGAACACCCAACCGCCCACGCCATCCAGAAACCTTACTCGGCGTCTTTCTTCTTCTTCGACGACTTGCCGGTGACCAGCTTGCGGTTGCCGACTTTACGGATACCCAGCGGGTTGTCCGTGTCTTTATCGAATTCACCGGCGTCGGCCAGCTTGGCGATGCGCTCGGCACGGGTCAGGACGTTGCGGTGACGGGTGAGGCCGCCGCCGGATTTTAAGGATGCATCGAGGCTCATGGTGGGTCTCTTGGGGGAAGGGTTCGGGGGCTGCCGGAGGTCAACTCCGACGTGGTTTCGGAAAACTCCGGGGGGGGTTACTGGGTCGGGCCGTCGAAGCGGTCGCGGTAGATGTCGCTGAGGTCGGTTCCAATACCGCCCTGCTGTTTTTTCCACTCCCGGCCCAGGGCCCGGATGGTTTGTTCGTGCTCCGCGTGCTTGAGGTTGCGCAGCTCTTCACGGGTGAAGCCGCGGGTCACATCGACCAAAACGCGGAAGCGACCATTATTGACCGTATCGAGAAAAGTTTCAAGCCCGCGCTCCGCGAGGAACTTCTGGAGCTCGCGGACGCCCTCGACTTCGCTGGGGCTAACGGTGGCGAGGATGAAGTAGTTCCGCCCCACCGCCCGCGGGTCGGTTAGCGCGATCCCGCCGCTGCCGCCGGGGGTTTCCACGGGCTGTAGCACCGTGCGATCGTTGCCCGAGACCGCCGGCCCGGGCGGCACGGTCCCCATCGCCACGACGTTGCTCGACGCCGGTTGATCCCCCTTTTTCGCTTCGACCGGCGGGGTATCCGCGTTGGGGGCTCCCGGTTCAGCCGTGGCCACGACCGCCGGGGCCGACCGCCCCGCCACGTGGTGCCCGATCTGGAACATCAGCCCCATCGCCGCCAATCCCACCACCCCCAAGAGCGCCAAGACCGGCCACGGCAGCCGCACCTCGGCCGCCCGCCAACCCCGAATTTGCTCAAAACTCGACGAAAATCCGCGAAAACCCGCGACCCAGCCCCAAAAACCCACAAACCAGCCGACGACCGCCTTGATCCCGCCCCACATCAACCCCACCAGCCCCACGCTCCCGCCACGGACACGACGCACCGAAGACCGCGGCAACGGCGAGCCGCTACCCACGTGCTGCATGATTTCGTAAGGCGGCGTCCGTCCTTGTCTGCGACCCATAATGACTACTTTATCGGGCTTCTACGTTGAGCGATACCACAGGTTACAAAAAATGCCCCACAAACCCCCGCAAGTCAAATCCAGCCCCGGAATTGCGCTCTGTTTACCTCTAGAAGCCCTCGCTGTCGCAGCGCGGATCCCCCGCTTTTCCTTCAACTCACCGTGGACTCGTGTCCACCCCGATCGCGCTCGCCACCGCGTGCGTTTCGATGTGCGAGATGCTCAGCCACCACTCGTCGATCCCCAACTCGGCCGCCTTTTCGGCACACTTGCCTTGCAGCACCACCGTCGGCCGGCCCGACGCCTCCCGCACCACCTCCGCGTCCGTCCACGCGATCCCGCCGCTCCACCCCGTCCCCAACACCTTCAGGATCGCCTCTTTCGCCGCGAATCGCCCGGCCAGGTGTTCCATGCGTCGCTTGGTGTTCCCATCGGAATACGCCCGCTCGGCCTCGGTGAAGCAGCGCTGTAGGAAGCGTTCCCCGTGGTCGGCGATCATCTGCTCGATCCGAGACTTCTCGACAATGTCCACGCCGTGGCCGATGATTCGCATGGAATTCAACCAGCTTGACGGGGTGGGTCTGTATGGTCCACGTCGTCCAGTAATTCCAAGCGGGTTACATGCTGCGGATCGATGTAAAACATACTCGTGGGAAAACCGGAGTCGTCGGGTGACAAACCAATAATCAGATCGCGTTTGGCTACGAAAGCGTAGTGCTGGTTCAGAACCTCGTAATTCCCACCGTCCGAGATATAAACACGAAACGGCCGAAAAGGCCTAGCACTCAACTTATCGAATAGGTCTTTTGGAGACATCGTTAAAGTATATCCCGAGTGATCGGTTTTGGTAAGCGGCTCGGCTTAGAATCAAACACTATGCAAGACCCCGCCCTCGCCCCCATCGCCGAAAAAATCTACGCCGGAACCCCCGGAAGCCCCGAATCCCGCCTCTCCCCCGAGGACGGCATGGTCCTCCTGCAGACCCGCGACCTGCACACGCTCGGCGAGTTGGCCAACTTCGTCCGCCGCTCCCTCCACGGCGACACGGCCTACTACAACGTCAATCGACACATGAACTACTCGAACCTCTGCATCCTCTCGTGCAAGTTCTGCGAGTTCCACCGCAAGCCCGGCCAAGACGGGGCCTACGAATACTCCCTGGAAGACATACGTCAGCGGGCCCGCGAAGCGGCTTCCGGGGGGGCCACCGAAATGCATATCGTCGGCGGGCTCCACCCCAAGCTGCCCTTCAGCTACTACACCGACATGCTCACCGCGATACGTGAGGTCGCGCCGCAGGTTCATATCAAGGCGTTCACCGCCGTGGAGATCGTGCACCTGGCTCGCATCAGCAAGCGGGCTGTGCGTAAAGATTTCGCCGGGGCCGTGCGGGCGGTGTTTGAAGACCTGATCGAAGCGGGCCTCCAGTCCATGCCCGGCGGCGGCGCCGAGGTCTTCGACGACCGCGTAC
>CAYPCC010000291.1:0-2830 GCA_964409095.1 uncultured Phycisphaera sp.
GACGCCGACCGGATGAGCGAGGGCACGCCGTGAATCCTCGACCCCGCCCCAAGGTTCATCGTGATGCCCGCCGACGCGGCTCGGTGTTGGTGTTGGTGCTGGGGGTCACGTCGATCGTCGGCGTGATCGGGCTGTCGTCGCTGTTGGCCGTTCGTTTGCAACACCGCGATGTGCAATCGCGGGCCGACGCCGCCCAGGCCCAGCAGCTCGCCGACGGGGTGCTGCAACTGCTCCACGCCCGCCTCAGCGACGACGAAGACTGGCGTACCGCTCACACGCACGACACCTGGACCGCCGACGAATCCCTGGGCCTCGGCAGCACGCTGCGTTACAAACTCCAAGATGAAGACGATGCCGACCTCGCCGACGACAACAGCGACCACGCCCGCTTGGTGGTCCGCGTGGCCCACGGCAACGCGGTCCGCCTCGCCAGCATCCAACTCGGCGGCGGCGGCGTCATGCTGGGACCCGAACTCGTGACCAACGGCGATATGGAAACCGGCAGCAACGGCTACGGCATCTCGGTCGTCTTCGGTAACGTCACTACCAGCGGCGACAACCCTTACGCCGGCACCGCGTCGCTGCACCTCACGGGCCGGTCGTCCCAACTCGTCGCCATGAAACAAGACCTCGCCAGCGGTTCGATCGCGTCCGGCAAAACCTATCGCGTCGCGGCGTGGGTCAAACTCAAAGACTCCGCGGTCGATGTCAAACTCGGCCTGCTTAATTCACGGGGCCTCGCCATCGACGCAGAAGAAGACCGATCCCCCGGCTCGACCGACTGGACCTACCACCAGTTTGACCTCACCCCCCAGTTCACCATCACCCCCACCACCACCTACGTCTACGGCGTCACCGCCACCGGCAAGCAAAACATGGCCTTCGACAACCTCTCGGTCCGCGAAGTCCTCTCCGCCGACCTCCCGCTCATCCGCGGCAGTTATCGGCGGGAGCTCGACCCCTAAGTCGATCCGCCCTCGGCCACCATCCCTTGTTCAGCGATCCCCCGCGATCGCCGATAGCGTTGTTGGAAGTAGTTCCATGACCGCCCCACACCACCCCAACACCATCCTGATCGCCGACGACGAAGTCCACATCGTCTATGTCCTCGAGGCCAAGCTCGCCAAAGCGGGCTACCGCGTCGTCATCGCCCGCAACGGCCAAGAAGCCCTCGACCTCGCCATCGAACACCGCCCCGTTCTCGCCATCACCGACCTGAACATGCCCGTCATGGACGGCCTGGCCTTCAGTATCGCCCTCCGCGACCACCCCGACACCGCTCACACCCCCATCATCATGCTCACCGGCCGAGGCCACACCGTCGAAGACGACGACCGCGCCAAGACCAACATCCAACACCTCGAATCCAAACCCTTCAGCGCCCGGCACGTCCTGAGCCTCGTGCAAACCATCCTCGGCCACAGCCAAGCCGCCTAAACCCCCGCTCATCTTCACCAGCTTACCGCAGGACCGCTGACCCCTTGCGCATGGCTTGGCCCCGTCCCCGTGGCGTGGTAGACTTTTCTATTCAAACTGATCGTGTCTGATTCTCTTCGCTGGCCCTCCGCCAGCGTTTCCCGCAAGCAGGAACTTCACCTTGGCCCAAGTCACTCTCAAAGATGTCGTCAAGATCTACCCCGGCAACGTCACCGCCGTCAAAGGCATCAACCTCGCTATCGCCGACGGTGAATTCATGGTCCTCGTCGGCCCGTCGGGCTGCGGCAAATCGACCAGCCTCCGCATGACCGCCGGCCTCGAAGAAATCTCCGACGGCACCATCAGCATCGGCAACCGAGTCGTCAACGACGTCGCCCCCAAAGACCGCGACATCGCCATGGTCTTCCAGAACTACGCCCTGTACCCCCACATGACGGTGTACAAAAACATGGCCTTCGGCCTCAAGCTCCGCAAGTTCCCCAAGGCCGAGATCGACCAACGCGTCCGCAACGCCGCCGAGATCCTCGGCATCACCGCCCTCCTGGACCGCAAACCCAAAGCCCTCTCCGGCGGCCAACGCCAGCGCGTCGCCCTGGGCCGAGCCATCGTCCGCGACCCATCCGTCTTCCTCTTCGACGAGCCGCTCTCGAACCTCGACGCCAAACTCCGCGTCGAAACCCGCGCCGAAATCAAACGCCTTCACAAACGCCTGCAAACCACCACGATCTATGTGACCCACGACCAGGAAGAAGCCATGACCCTCGGCGACCGCGTCTGCGTCATGTCCGAAGGCCTCATCCAGCAATGCGACACGCCGATCACGGTCTACGACCGCCCGGTCAATCGCTTCGTCGCCGCGTTCCTCGGCACCCCGCCGATGAACTTCTTCGACGGCCAACTCGTCGCCGAGGACGGCGGCACGTTCTTCAAATCCAACCACGGCATCCGCGTCGAACTCACCGGCCACCACGCCGAACTCGCCGCCGGCAAAGTCGGCAGCGAGATCATCATGGGGATGCGGCCCGAAGGCATGTTCCTCCGGCCCACCGAGTTCGCCAACACCGAAACCCAAACGATCCACATGACCGTCGATGTCACCGAGCCGCTGGGCAACACCATGGACGTGTTCCTCTCCAACGGCGAACTCAACAACGGCGGGGCTGGCGACATAGCCACCGCCCGCGTCAAAGCCGAGCCGCTCGAAGAAAACTCGAACATCAAAGTGTATCTCGACCAATCCAAGATCCACTACTTCGAGCCCGGCAAGTTCGGCGCAAACATCACGCTCCCCGAACTCGCCGGCGTCGCGGTGTAAACCCCTTCGCCAATCTCGATTCACCCCAAAGCCGAGGGATCGCCATCCCTCGGCTTTTTCTTGCGCGCATCCAACTTG
>CAYPCC010000292.1:0-2816 GCA_964409095.1 uncultured Phycisphaera sp.
CCGCCCCCGGAAGTCCCCCCGCCCCCGGAAGCTCTCCTTCATCCAACGCTTCGCCGCACGCGGCTATGGGGACCACCGGCGAGGGGCTGACCAACGCGCAGCTGATCCGCCGGATGCTCGGACTGGCGTGGAGCTACCGGGCGGGGTCGATCAAGGCGATCGTGCTGCAGTTTTTGTTGCTGGCGCTGGCGTTGTCGGGGCTGGGGCTTTTGGGGCTGGGCATCGACGTCATCGGCCACGGGTTCAATCCGTTCGATGCGCAGGACAATCCGACCGGGGCCAAGGCCCCGCCGTGGCCGTTTGGGATCACGCCGCCCGCGTCGTGGGACACGCTCGACCGGGTCGCGTTTGTCGCCTTGCTGATTACCGCGATCGGCGGCACGCGATTCGTGCTCAACCGATGGAGCGTGATCACGCTGGCGAATCTGGTGCAGGACATCGTCGTAGACATGCGCGGCCGGGTCTACGACAAACTCCAGCGTCTCTCGTTTCGGTTCTACGACGCCAACGAGTCCGGCTCGATCATCAACCGCGTCACCGGCGACGTGCAGATGGTGCGGATGTTCGTGGATCAAGTGTTGATTCAGGTGTTGATGCTGCTGATTTCGCTGGCGTTTTTCGCGGCGTTTATGATGAGCCTGCATGTTATGTTGACGGTGGTGTGTTTGGCGACAACGCCGGTGATCTGGGTGCTGACCGCGTGGTTCAGCAAGCGGGTGAAGCCGGCCTACCGCGAAAACCGCAAGCTGTTCGACCGGGCGGTGCGGGTGCTCTCGGAAAACGTGCAGGGGGTTCACGTGGTCAAGGGCTTTGCCCGCCAAGAGCTCGAGCAACAAAAGTTCAACGCGGCCAGCCAGGCCGTGGCCGACCAGAATAACTGGATCTTTAAGCAGGTCGCTATTTTTATCCCGCTGATCATCGGCGTCTCGCAGTTCAACATTTTCCTGCTGCTGGTCGTCGGCGGCTACGTCTACATCCACGACCCGAGCTTCACCTTCGGCATGCTCGTGGTCTTCTCGGGGCTGCTCCAGCAGTTCTCGTCGCAGATCGGCAACATCGCCCAGATCGCCAACGCGGTGCAGGCGTCGTTGACCGGGGCGCAGCGGGTGTTCGAGGTGTTGGACACGCCGTTGGAGATCGCGTCGCCCCCGCAGCCCCGGAAGTTGGAAAGAGCCAAAGGGCGCGTCGCGTTTGAAAGCGTGTCGTTCGGCTACGGCCCCGACGACCGCGAAGGCACAATCCGCGACATCACCTTCACCGTCGAGCCCGGACAAACCGTAGCGATCCTCGGGGCAACGGGCGCGGGTAAGAGCACGTTGCTGTCGCTGATCCCGCGGTTCTACGACCCCACGGCCGGGCGGGTCACGCTCGACGGGATCGACCTGCGCGACTTCGACCTCGATTCCGTCCGCCGCAACATCGGGCTGGTGTTTCAGGAGAGCTTTCTGTTTTCCAACACCGTCTCGGAGAACATCGCCTTCGGCCACCCCGACGCGACGCAAGAGCAAATCGAGCGGGCCGCAAACATCGCCGCGGCCCACGACTTCATCACCGAAGATTTGGCCCATGGCTACAACACCCTGCTCACCGAGGGCGGCGAAAACCTCTCGGGCGGGCAGCGCCAGCGGATTGCGATCGCTCGGGCGTTGTTGCTGGACCCGCCGATCATGTTGATGGACGACCCGACCGCCGCGATCGACCCCGATACCGAGCAGGAAATCCTCGACGCGATGGCCCGAGCGATGTCGGGGCGGACGACCTTTGTCGTGGCCCACCGGTTGAGCACGCTCCGCCGGGCGGACGTGATCGTGGTCTTGGAGAAGGGGCGTTTGGTGGAGATGGGCTCACACGAGGAGCTTATGGCGGGCCGAGGACATTATCTGAAGGCGGCGAAGTTACAGTCGGCCGACGATGAATCGCGGCGGCTGCTCGGCATGGCCCCGCTCGTCACGCCGGAAGGGGAGCAAGGCCATGGTTGATCCAACCCCCGGCGTCCACGAAACCCCGATCCCCGATCCCCCGACCGCGGGTCCGTCCCGCCGCAAGCACGCGACAAGGCTGACCGCGGTGAAGCGGGAGCAGGGCGAGGTCGAGCAGCGGCCGCTGGACTGGCGGCTGATTACTCGGCTGTGGCGTTACGCCCAGCCGCACGCGATGAAGCGCAACGTGCTGCTGTTGATCGTAGTGATCCGTGCCGTGCAGTTGCCGGCCGTGGCGTGGTGGGCGGCGACGGTGATCAACGGCCCGGTCTTCGACCGCGACTTCCCGGGCGTCGTCCGCGGCGCGATCATTTTTGCCCTGCTCGCCGCGTTCACCGAGATCACGTTCCATTACCGCATGAAGCTGTCGCTGGAGCTCGGCGAAGCGGTGGTGCAGGACCTGCGCCGCGATATTTTTGCCCAGCTGCAAAAGATGGGCATGGGGTTTTACGACCGCACGAAGCTCGGTCGGATCATCAGCCGGATGACGTCGGACGCCGAGGCGATGCGGCAGGGGATTCAGGACGTGTTGTTTGTGAGTTTGGTGCAGGGCGGGGGGATGATCGTGGCGGCGGGGGTGATGCTGTGGTACGACCCGCCGTTGTTTTTGTTTGTGTTGGCGATGACGCCGATCATCTATCTGGTGAATAATTATTTTACGAAGCGGCTGACCAAGCAGGCGCGATTGATTCAGGAGAGCTTTAGCCGGGTGACCGCGACGATCGCCGAGTCGGTCAACGGCGTGCGGGTGACGCAGGGCTTTGTGCGGCAGGAAGTCAACGCCGACCTATTCCGCGGGCTGGTGCGGGACCACTCGAGATACAACCTTGAGCAGGC
>CAYPCC010000293.1:0-2809 GCA_964409095.1 uncultured Phycisphaera sp.
CCCCGACCACCGCGCGGTGACGCGGATCGTCGAGGATGCGCGGTTCGATGCGAAGCTGACCAAGATCGATCTGCCGGGCGAGCCGATCTATCCGAAATGGATGATTTACTACTACTGCACGCATCTGCGCTGGGTGGCCAATCCGTCGTTTTGCCTGGACATTACCGAGCAGATGGACCTCAAGGAAGACGCGATCAAGGCGTACGAGACGCAGTTTGTCATCCCCGAGAAAAACCGCCGGGTGGTCGAATTTGTCCGGGAGATGAACGGCTACATGGGCAGCCGCATCGGCACGCGTTACGCCGAGCCGTTCTTTACGAAAGAGCCGTTGGGGCTGAATTCGCTGGATGGTTTGGTGTTGTGAATCATCAAACCGCCGAGGCGCGGAGAACGCCGAGACAAACCACTAGAGGTTGTCTTGCTCAGCGACCTCCGCGCCTCAGCGGTTTAACTATCTTTCTCGAGTCGTCTTGCGATCGCGCGAAATCGCTTGAACTTCGACGCAGTCACCAAAGGCTTGAGTTTCGAGGGATCGATCTCTTGCGCCCCGATAATCTGGGCGATGTCGTAATCGTCTTGCGGGCGATTGGCGCGGAGTTTCATGTCGATCAGGTCGTGCGGCTCGGCGACTTTGGCGAAGCGGTCGCCGAGCTTGCGGCGGACGTCACGCTGGACGATGCCCGCGGCGTGGTCGTCTTTCCAAAGGTCGATCTCGATGCCGCTTTGGTGGTAGAGCTTCCGGGTGCAGGCGGGGTCGAAGCGGTGGCGTTTCATCGCGTCGGGGTGGTTAGCCAAAATATTTTCGTGGCCGGGCTCGGCGACAAAATCGACGTCTTCGGTGTAGCGGGATCGGCCATGGACCATCGCGGCGAGGCCGCCGATCAGGGCGTAGCCGATCTTGAGTTCGCGGAACAGACTCACTGCGTCCTGCAACGCCGCGGCGGGGTCGGCGTCGTGGGTGCGGTCGCTGTTCTTCGATCGGCTCATGGTCAGCGCCCGGGTCGAGGCTCGGCCGCGTCGGGATTGATTGATCGCTTCGATCAGTGGGGCAGCCATGAAAACACCTCGCCCTCTTTGTATCCCCCGGCCGCGGCTCAGCGATACTCGATCTCGAACGTCAGTTCGCCGTCATCGGCCCGGTCCCAAACGAGATTCGGCTCGGGCGAGAGTCCGGGCGCAGCGAGGCGGGGGGGGAGGCCGTGGCCCGCGGGTTCGAGCAGGAGAAACTCGGCGGTCGCGCCGCCGGGGCGTTGGTAGATGAAGTGGTGGTCGTCGGTGGCGAGGAGTTCTTCGCGTTGGCCGTGGTGAGTGCGGGTGAGTTTGAAGCCGCGGGATTGCAGGTCGCGGCGGAGCTCGCGGAAGTGGCGGGGCATGGTTTCGCCCAGGCCGGCTTTGTACGCGATCGCCGAGCCGAGGAACTCCAAACGCTCCGCCGCGACGTTGACGGGGCTGGGCTGTTGCCGCAGGGCGAAGTTGCGCCAGCGTTTTTCGATCCCCTCGAGTGCGGCAAACCCGAACGCCGAGCGGAAAGCCTTGGTGTGGGGGTGGCCTTCGGAGAGCAGGCGAAGATAGACCTCGAATGAGCCGAGGTATCGGCCGTCGTCGCCGTGGATCATGTAGTACACCATCGACCACGCCTGGGCGTAGTGCAGCTCGGCCCGGCTGCCGTCGGCCCGCAGCGCCGCGGTCCACTGCTGGTTGTTCAGCGAAAGCAGCTCGTCCATGTCCACCGCCCACTGGTATTGCAAGGCATCACGGACGAGCGCGATCCGGTCGGGATCGCCGAGGCCCAGCTCCATGCCGTGGTCGAGGAGGACGGCGTCTTCGAAATACTGAGCGAGGCCTTCGTTCATCCACGTCGGCAGGTTCGGGCCGAGGTAGCTCCAGGCGAATTGGTGGAAGCCTTCGTGTTGGATCGTGCGCAGGGTTTGGGATCGGCTGTGGCCTTGGGTCCAGGTGGCGAGGCCGCGGACCGAGTGGGTGACGAAAAACATGCCGCCGGTGCCGCGGGCGTCGATGCCGTGGTGCTGCATGAAGTCGAGATATTCGGTTTGATGGCGGAAGAGGTACAACGGCATCAGGCCGGCGTCGCGCTGGGTGTAGTCGGCGAAGCGCCGCTCGTACTGCCCAAACACCGCGTCCATGTGCCGACCAAACGGCACGGTTTCCTCCCGGCTGAGGTTCGTGTAGATGTGGTAGTGATGCGACGCGAAAACCCGCAGGTCGTCGCCGGGATTACCCACGGAGACGATGCGTTGGCGGGCGTTGGCCTGCGCCGTATGAACCGGGTCAGCGACCGCCGCGCCGGGCAGGGCGAGACATCCGAGTACCGTGATGGTGAAGGCCAACCCAAAGCGCATCTTGCGAAAGCTATCGTCGCGGTGTGGGCGGGGGGTGATGGCCAGACGCCAAGTTCGTAAAACCATGGTGGCCCAAGGCGTTACAGCCGGAACAGTCGGCCCGGTTTACGGGTTTACGCCTCCATGTCTTGGCCGAAGGCGATATGGTGGCCGTGGCGGACGAGGAGGACGGTGGCCCTAGCGCGGATGTTTGGCCTTGATTTCCTGTGCGGAACAGCAACGGGTGTTATTGATGAAGCGGTGAAACCCCCATCGGATACCACCCCGTGATGGAGTCACTTCCCGGCGTAGTCGATGATCCGGCTGATTTCGCTACGCAAATTTTTGCGGTGAACCACGCGATCGACGAAGCCTTTTTCCAAGAGGAACTCGGCGCGTTGGAAACCTTCGGGTAGTTCCTGGCGGACGGTGTTGGCGATGACGCGGGCGCCGGTGAAGCCGATGAGGGC
>CAYPCC010000294.1:0-2781 GCA_964409095.1 uncultured Phycisphaera sp.
CATCGCAGCGAGGTCGACCAGCAGCGGCACGCCGGTGAAGTCCTGCAGGACGATGCGCGCGACGACGAAGGGGATCTCAGCGCTGCGCTCGGCGTTCGGGGCCCAGCCGGCGAGGGCCCGCACGTCTTGCTCGGTGATGCGGTGGCCGTCGAGGTTGCGCAGCACCGACTCGAGGATCACCCGCAGGCTGCGTGGGAGCCGAGTGACGTCCAAGCCGGCGCGCGCGAGTGCAGGCAGGCTGTAATACTCGACGCGGGCACCGTCGCCGAGGCGAAGCTGCGTGCGGGCGTGGAAGGGGTCGAGGCTTTTCGCGGTGGATGCAGACATTGGGCTAAATCTCCGCGACCCGGCAGTCCGCCGAGCCGCGGCTCGCTGTGATCGCCCGAAGCTCGGGGCGGTCACACCCAGGAGCTATGGGTGAGGTCTGAGGTCGGGCAAGCCCTTCGGCCGGGAGCACCGGGACAGCCCGGGCTCTGCCCCGGTACGGAGCACCCGGCGACGCGGGTGTGCCGATCGCGCCGTGGGGCCTTGACAGCATACCCACCGGTTGGTACGTCGCGGGGCGTGGTCAAATCGCCCCGCGCGAAAATGAATGAAAGGTCTAAGCTGGTCGAATTCGCGCTATCGATTGAGAACTCAAATACACGGAGAACAGGAAAAACCATGTCCTACATTGACGGATTCGTAATCGCCGTACCGACGGCAAACAAACAAAAGTTCATCGAGCACGCAAAGCTCGGCGACAGCGTGTTCATGGACCTCGGTGCGCTGCGCGTCGTGGAATGCTGGGGTGACGATGTGGCCCCGGGGAAGGTCACCGACTTCGCCAACGCGGTCGCCGCGAAGGACGACGAGACTGTCGTCTTCTCTTGGATCGAATGGCCCGACAAGCAGACGCGTGATGCCGCCTTCGCAAAGATGTCCGACTGGATGAAAAATCCAGAAAACGCTGACCCGCGCATGAACCCCGAGAAAAACCCGATGCCCTTCGATGGCCAGCGGATGATCTACGGTGGCTTCACACCGTTGGTCGAACTCGAAGCCAACCGTCAGGCGTGACGGAGACGGCGCAGCTCGGTCCGCCGCGTGGGTTCGCAGCCAACGCGGTGTCAGTCCCGGTCACTCCAGCGGCCTCACGATCCTTCGGATCGTGGGGTTGCCTGGGCACTGGGTCGAGCGCGTTCATCGTCGGTACACTCCCACTGGTCTCGCGCAGGCAGATCCCCAGTAGATATATTGGCGGCCCGTCGTCGCTGGTCGTCACGTCACAAGGCACGCGCAATTCGATCACGTCGTCGGCACCGACACGGAGGGCGTCGTACCTCACGCTTAGAATCGGCCCTCAAGCGTGACCATGAATCGGTGTTCGGGCGAGGGCGAGCGGTCGAGGCTGCTTTGGCGCTGGTCGAGCCAGGCGACGACATCGTAGCGGACTTGGACCAAAAAATGTTTGCGGATCAAATAGGCAGCGTCAAGGTAGGTCCAGAGGCTTTGCTCGAGGTACGTATTGTCTTGAATGTCCATGTACAGGTACCGCACGCGGCCGCGGATACGCAAGGGATCGACGGGCCGGGTGACGATGGTAAACCAGGCCGAGACATCTTGGCGGAAAGCGCCACGCGGGAGCTTGGGCGGGCGGGGATACATCGCTTCGGTCTCGACGTCGACGACGGAGACCGACCGCGGGTCGCCGATGAAGCGGTGTTGGTAGCGGGGGGTCAGGGTGACGCGGCGGTGCGGGGTGAACGTCGATTGGAAGATTAGGCGGATATTCTCGCCGCCGCAGCGAGTGCCGCCCTCTGTATAGACATTGCTATAGTCGGTTGTAGGCTCTTCCGCCGCTTCTTGAGCACCCTCGAAATCGCCGACAACGACGCCATAACATTGGCCGTGGCCATTGGCCCGCAGGTCGCGGTCGCGGGCTTCAACCCACACGGACGGGCTCCACCAGCGGGTCACGGCATGTTGCACGCGGGCGGACACGTGGATGAGCGGGATCTTGGTGGTGGGGGAGACCCAAAAGTTGACGAAGCCGCGGACGTTGGTTTTTTTGGTCGGTTTGCCGGTGTAGCGGATACGAAATCCTGCCTCGTCGCGGGCGCGTAGACCTTCATATACGTCGCTACCGGCAATGGGGCGGGCGTAGGGATTGGCATAGTTGCGGTCGTAATAGCGGATGACCGTTTCGATCTCGTGGCGTTTCCAGGCGGCAGTGTGGCGCAGGAGCGCCGCAAACCCGCCGCCGCCTTGGGGTTCCGTGGCAGAGCCACCGCTGGCTTTGGCCATCGAATCAAAGCTGCGCGAGATCTCGACACCGAGATCGCTCCAGCGCTTACCCCACGCGGCGTTCACGCCGACGGCTCCGAAAGGGCCGCCAAATGGCTGTGGGGCCCATTCTTGGAAATCGAGCGGCCGGTCCCCGGTTTGCCAGGTGATATCGGTACCGTAGCCAGTGACGCCAACCCACGAACGCCGATTGAAAAAATAGCTGATGTTGCCGCCCGCGGTCGTATCGCGAAACATGTTGGGCAGACTTTGATAGCTGTAGCGCGCGGTCGGGGCCAGGAGGTCGGGCTGGCGTTTGTAGACATCCGGGGAATTGCAGCGGATGTCGTCGTCGTTGCGCGGGTCGTCGCAGACCGCGGGATCATAGGTTTGATATTGATAGATGAACTTGGACTGCAGCGACATCATCCCGTAGATCTGCAGCCACCCAGGCCCGACTTTGAGCTTTTTGAGGCCGACCGCCAAGCCTTGGTGGGTTTGTTGCCAGCGGAAGTC
>CAYPCC010000295.1:0-2742 GCA_964409095.1 uncultured Phycisphaera sp.
CGGAGGTGCTCCGGGGCGAGCCGCCGTCGCTGCCGGTCGTCGAGGCGGTCGCAGAGTGCCTCGTACCAACGCCGGCCGGCGCTGATGAAGGCGATGCTGCATTGCGGGAAGAGCCGAACGAGCGTGGCGGCGAGGTGACAACTCTCGGCCGCCCCCAGGTACGGGAGCTGACCGCAACGGCGGGCGGCCAGCTGCCGCAAACCCGGCCGCTCGGCTTCTGGTCGCTCGGCCAGCACCCGTGCATCGAGCGACAGCGGGGGAAACCGACGCGTCAGGGTGACGCCGACGCCCGCCGCAACCAACGCGTCGTACGTGACGAACGCCTGGGGCCGCGTCGAGCCGTACGCGACCGTGTCGCTGTCGATCTCCAGGGAGAATGCGCCAGCGAATCGTTCGGACGAGCGGATCAAGCGGCCCGAAAGGTCAAAGGAAGGCGTGCGAAAGTCGCGGGTCATCAGCGGATCCAGCAGGGTGCGGGGACCCAGGACCAAGGACCGCACCAACTGACCCTGCTGGCGGTTGCAGTCGATCCCACAGTGAACGGACGCGATTTGGTCAACGGGACGGGTCATGGCTTGGGTTGAGCGGTAAAGGTCGAGGGAAAAGGGATTTGCGCATTTTCGGCGACGGCGGTTTACAGACCCTCCTCCGCCAGGATCTGCTCGAAAGCCTCGGGGGTCGCACGGTGCGGCCGCGAGACGGAGACCGGCCGCATCGACGCCTGAGCACACGCCGTGGCAAACCAGAGGATCGCTGCGTCCGTAGTGACCACTCGGTTCCCGAACTTCAGGTGCGGAAGATGAATCCCGCCCTTGCCGTGAGTGCACCACCTCCAACAGGTCGACGGTGCAATAGAACGGCCGGTCAGCTCGCCCACGCGTCGGGCGGCCGCGGCCATCGTGAGCTTCGACCCATCCAACAAATCAGATGGCCAGGGCAAATTGACAATCGGGGCGGCGTTTTTCATTCGCAATTTTTGGGTGCCCTCATTGCGATGTCCCAGTTGCTTCCCGATACCTCCCGGTCGAAACCCGTCGCGGCCCACCGGCCCGTTTTGCCCGCCACGCGTCCGCGTGTTCACGGAGAAAGAACCGACGCGTTGATCGCCAAGCCCGGATCCGGCCGTAGGGGTTTCGTCTGAGGTGAAGACGGCGGAAGACCACTTGCCCCCGTCTCTGAGCCAAGAAGGCCAAGTGCGCCGGACCGCCTGGTCTTGACCTCGTCGCCTGACATCGTCAAGAAGATGGACACCGGCGAGCCGCTGCCCTGCCCGACAAAGGGTTACTCAGGGCTCGGGTCTACCCTGCGGGCTGGTTTTCGACCCCGCTTGGTCTCGAGAACCAGACATCGCTCCATTTCCTCGGACGTGCCGCGCCCCAGGTACGTGTAATCCTCAGATTTGAGCCGATACCCTTGACCAGGGCTGCCGACCAAGAGAGTGGACGCTACGGCCTCAACGCCTTTTCGACGCCGCAGTTGCGATGGCTCGAGGTGTTCGTCGCTGAAAAACTTCCCCTTGGCCTCGCACACGCCGCACATCCATTCCCACGCGTTCTCATCCGTGATGACGTACTTTTTCGTAGCGTCGGACGGATCCACCACGATCACCGTATGGCGACCGTCTTCATCAAGCAGCCAAAAGCGCCCCTGCGGGAGCGCTTCCGCGAAATAGCTGAGCATGTCGTCCGGGGACACCGGCTTACGCGGACGCGTGCCACCGAAGAGTTCCGATGATCGCATCAGGTAATCAGCCAACTCCCACAAGGGGGGGAGGTGATTTGTCGCGTCGTTCCAGTCGGGCCGCAGCCGCCGCATCGCCAGGCTGAAGCCTTCGGTGACCGGCGGCATCCCCTCGAAAAGGAAGTTTGTCGACGCGGCTTCCATCCCCACGCTCGCGGCACGCATCGCCTCAGCGAACGGACAAAAGCTGAAAGGTGACTCGCTGCCCGAAGGGCCAAGCTCCTGGCCCAGACGATTGAGGAGGATGACTGCCGGTGCACCCGGCGGTAGCCCCTCACGGAACAGGTGCTCGATCACCGGCCGCCAGCGGCGGCCTTCCCACCAACTGACAAACCACAGTGCATCGGAGGGGAAGCTCATACGAGGAGCGACCGGGACGGAAACGTTCTTCGCGATCTTGGCCGCCAGAGTCCTCATACGATTGGAAGGCGGCATTCGTTGGGGTTTGGACTCAGAAGCCGCCGAAGCCGCCGGCGGGGTGGCGGGCTGCAGAGATGTGGCCGCCAAGTCGAACGTAAACGGTTCAAACCACCGCCGCGTGGCCAGCTCAGCCGATTCCGCTAACCGATGCATCTGCGAGAGCCGCTGGTGAAGCATCTCTCCCGCCTGGGTCCATGTGGTTTGGTCGAACATGTCTCCAAGTATCGCGACGACGCCCGAAAACTCAATGCCACTTAACCCGCCTCCTTCGCCACCCGCAGCACCTGCTCCAGGTCACGCTCGGCGTGGATCTCATCGGTGATCATCGGGCTGGCGTGGCCTGGGTTCCGGTCGGCAAGCCGATCGGTGGGACGCAGCCTTGGACGGGGTCCGCATACAGGAGTTGTGCGGCGTGCCGCGCATTTGCCGCGCAACCCCCGCATTGTTCGGGTTTCGTTGCAATGGACGCAATGACGAAATGCCTATAAAATGCTAGAAATCGGGATGTGCCGAAAGGCCCGGCTTGGTTCACACGGGTGAGGTCACAGGTTCGAGCCCTGTATCGCCCATTGCGGACATGTC
>CAYPCC010000296.1:0-2725 GCA_964409095.1 uncultured Phycisphaera sp.
ACCTGGTGCTCGGCAACTGGGGCAACGCCCGCGGCAACTGGTCCAACGTCGACGGACTGCTCACCACCGGCGTCGATCAGGAAGAACTCGACCGCGTCCTGGGCAACTGGGGTAGCTCCACCGCCCCGAGCTTCGAAGGCTTCGCCGTCCCCGAGCCCGCGACCGCGGCGCTGCTTGGGCTCGCCGGCCTGACGATGCTGCGTCGCCGCTCGGCCTGAGTGAGATCCAACTAAAAACCCCGGAAGCCCACGCCGTCGCGGCGTGGGCTTCTTTTTTGGTTTCAACTGGCAAAGCTCGGGCGTGTGGTATAATTTTGTCGTAGTCGAAACAGTCTTGCGGAGTCGAGAAAGGCAGCCCGATTTGAGCCGAGTTTCACCGAGTCAGTCCCGCTCGCCAAAGAGGGCCTTCGTCGGGCCAAGGTTGAGTCTGAGGGCCGGAGCGTTGTTTGCGGCGGTGTGTGGCGTTGCTTTTGCGTCCCCGGCGTCGGCGGCGATCGAGTTGCTGATCAACCCCGGGCAGGGCGGTGCCTTGTCGCTGCGCGCGACGGGGAGCTCCGCCGAGCCGATCAACGGGTACAGCATCTACTCGGCCGGCGGATTCCTGGCCGATCTGGGCGACGAAACGCTCGGCGGGGCGCTGTCTGCGATCCTGCTGGACGTGGACAACGTGGGCGACGACGAAGTGGCGATGTGGACGCTGGGCGGGTCGGGCCCGTTGCCGCCACTGAGCGTGAGCCACACAGGCAACGGAATCGCGCTCAATCTGGCGTGGATAGGCGGCTCGGCCGACCCGCTGGCGGACCTGGTGTTTGTGTACGGCCCCGACGGGCTGACTACGCCGGGCGGCGACCCGATTTTCTCGCTCCCCGGCGAGGTGGTGCTGCTGAGCGTGCCGGGATTGGCGGGCGATTTCAACGGCAACGGCACCGTGGAGCAGGCTGACCTGGACTTGGTGCTGGGCAATTGGGGCGCGGCGACGACGCCGCCGACGTTCGTCGCGAACACGGCCGGCTTGAGCAACGGCGTAGACCAGGACGAGCTTGACGCGGTGCTGGGCAACTGGGGCGACGAGACCGGGCCGAGCTTCGCGGGTTTCGCGGTGCCTGAACCGGGTTTATTGACGGTTGGAGCGTTGTTTTTCGTGACGGGCGTGGCCGTACGTGGCCCCCGAAAAAAAAGTTCACGAATCTTCTGAAAAAGGACTTCCCAAGCCGTGCGTAATCGGCTATCTTTCTGACAGTGTTCGTATCACCCCGATGTTTTGGATGGGAAAGGAGAATTCTCGTATGAAAAAGATTCTTGGACTTCTTGGTGTTGTGGCTGCTGCTGGTACCGCCTCGGCTCAGATCTCAAACGTTGCGGTTTCCAGCAACGTCTCGGCAGACGGGACCAAGGTTGCTAACGTGTTTGCCATCGATTTTTCCGGTCAGTACACCGGCTCTCAGCTTCTGGTCAATTTGACCTCCGGATCGATCATCAACGAGACACTCTTTGGTGCCAGTGTTGATACTCCTCCCTCTGCCGGCGCACTCGGTTTCGTCCCTGCACTCGCTTTCGACACCTATGTTGCCAACGGTGCCCTTACTTCTGATGGTGCTGGCCATGTGAACGGTCTGAACGTAGGCGGTGGCGCCGTGAACCTCGGTGGTGTTGGTACCCCCGTTTTTAATGATGCTTTGGCGATCAGCCAAGCTTGGAACCCGGCCGCTGGTGTTTTCGTTCTCGATCGCACTAACTTTGTCACTGCTCAGCTTGGTCTGACTAGCGACGCGAATGGCACGATCCGTTATTTGGCCTCCGCCAATCAGCAGATCAGCATTTTCGATGAATTCGAGATCGTCAACGGCGTTGTGGTTCCCGAACCCGCGACGGCTGCTCTCCTCGGCCTCGGTGGTCTCGCCATGCTGCGTCGCCGCTCGGCCTGAGTCCCATACAATTTGACGAACACGGAGCCGTACGCCTTCGGGCGTACGGCTTTTTTCTTGCTCGCATTTTTTGGCTTACGTCCAGCCAGGCGCAGCGTCGCAGCGATGGCGGGTGTGGGGGGCAGCCGCGACGCTACGCGTCGCTTGGGGGGCGGTAGCGGGTGAAAATCAGCCGGGGGTGGGGGGTTGGTCGATAGTCACAAGTAGTGGTTCGTTATGCGCACATCCTGATGGCGGCGGCGGCGGCGTTGCTGGCGGTGGCGGTGGTGATGACGCGGTCGGCGGGGCTGACGGTGGGGTTGGGCGTGGTGCCGGCCGAGGACCGCTGGGCGGCGATTGGGGCGGCGTTGGGGGGTCGGCACGCGATCTTTGCGTTATTGGCGGTGGGGGCGATGTGGGTGGGTTCGCGGGTGGACGTGCGGGGGGTTTTCGGGTTTCGGCGGAGACTGGATCAACGGCCGATGGGTCCGCGGACGGTGTGGGCGCAGGGCCGGGCGGCGATGCTGAACCCGCTGTGGCTGATGGTGCTGGGTTCGCTGGCGCTGGTGGCGCTGACGTTTGTTCCGGGGGTGGGTCGGAACGTGAACGGGGCGTCGCGCTGGATTTCGGTGGGGGGTTTTTCGTTTCAGCCCAGCGAGCTGATGAAGTGGACGATGATCGTGGCGCTGGCGTGGTGGTGTGCGCGTCGCGCGGGGGTGATGCACCGGTTTGTGCATGGGGTGTTGCCGCCGCTGCTGCTGATGGGGGCGGGGGTGGGGATGGGGCTGTCGTCGGTGGTGCCATTTCCGAGTTGGCCTTCAT
>CAYPCC010000297.1:0-2725 GCA_964409095.1 uncultured Phycisphaera sp.
AGGGCGTGGTGGCGGGGATGTCGTTGTGGTGGCCGGCGATGGCGTTGAGCACGGCCTCGTTTTCGCCGTATTTGCGGCAGAAGTCGGCACCGATTTTGGGGTGGCCGCCTTCGACTTCGTGGTCCATGGCTTTGCCGATGTCGTGGAGGAAGCCGCAGCGTCGGGCGAGTTCGCTGTCGAGGCCGAGTTCGTCGGCGATGACTTGGCAGAGGTAGGCGACTTCGTGGGAGTGGCGGAGGATGTTTTGGCCGTAGGACGTGCGGTAGTGCAGCTTGCCGACCATCTCGGAGATCTTGGGGTGGAGGCCGTGGATGTGGGCCTCTTCGCAGGCGTCCCGGCCGAACTTGACGATCTTCTTTTCAAACTCTTCAAAGACTTGCTTGGAGAGTTCTTCGATGCGGGCGGGGTGGATCCGGCCGTCTTCGAGCAGGCGTCGGAGCGTCTCGGCGGCGGCGGCGCGGCGGACGGGATCGAAGCAGGACACGATGACCATGCCCGGCGTGTCGTCGACGACGACATCGACGCCGGTGGCGGCCTCGAAGGCCCGGATGTTGCGGCCCTCGCGGCCGATGACCCGGCCCTTCATCGCGTCGTCTTCCACGGCCACGCTGTTGCTGGTGGACTCGGCGCAGTGCTCGCTGGCGTAGCGCTGGATCGCGGTGAGGGTGATCTTCTGGGCGAGCTCTTTGGCCTGCTCTTCGGTGCGTTCGGTGATCTGTTTGATCAGAGCGCCGGACTCGTGGGTGAGCTGCTGCTCGAGCACGGTCATGGCTTCACGCTTCGCGTCGTCCTCGGAGAGGTGGGCGATGCGGAGCAGGTCGTTCTTGAGGTTTTCCTGATGCTGCGCATTGGCTTTTTGACGCTCGGCGACGAGGGCCTCGGCCTCGCTGAGCTTGCCGTCGATGCCGGCCTGGGCCTTCTTGACCGCGAGGTCCATCTCGGTGAGGTATTTCTCTTTGGTGGTGAGGGTGTCGAGCTTTTTATCGAGGTTGTCTTCACGCTTGGTCAGCCGGCGTTCTTTCTCGGCCAGCTCGTTGCGGGCGGCGTCGGTTTCTTTCTCGAAGGCTTCGCGGCGTTTGGCTTGCTCGTTGCGGGCGTCGAGTTCGATCTGCTTGGCGAGGGTGTCGCCCTCGGCTTTGGCTTGGGCGAGGAGAGCGTCGGCCTCGCGTTTGGCGGTGCCCAGGGCATTGCCGGCGATGAGCTTGAGGACGACAAACGCCGCGATGCCGCCGAGGACGAGGCCCAGCACGAGCATGCCGATGATGAGGCCCGCGTCGCCCAGAACGACGGGGAGGGTGAGCGAGGCGAGTGGGGATGTCAGGAGTTGGGAGTGGATCACGAGGGCCCCTTTCCGGGCGGCCGAGGGTGACGCGGGGGGGCGTCGTCGGCCGGGGTTAAGGCGCGTGTTCCGGGGGGCGGGGCGGTCGGTAATCAGCGAGCGATCTACGAGGCGAAAACAGGCTCAGCGGCGCGCAAAGCGGCGCTGGGGAGGTCGGTTGAACTTGGCCCACTGGGCGTGTCGGCTGACGGCCGGGCACGCGACGGGGGCGGGGCGTTGGTCATGATCGAATACTCGGGCAGCGGCGACCACGGGCATGCCGTCGTCGGCCTGCGGGAGCAGCCGGGTGGTCAACCAACGAAAAATCAGTTCAAAAATCGACATGGGAGCGAGCGTGTTTCCCGTGCCGCGTCGCGGGGACGCGGGTTGCCGTTCATGGCGTAAGTGCAAGCCAAAACGGAAGATCGGGCGATTCTTAGAGACTTTCCTGCCCGGAAACGTGCCGGGTTGAACATGCCGGTTGGCATGGGATATACGAGAACTATGTTAGCCGTGTTCGCCCGAGAGCGTCAACTTTTGGGTGACGCTTCATTTAATACGCGCGTCGCGGTCGACGCGGCTATAGCAACCGGGGGCGATTGGCGAAACGTACCTTGCGCACGCCGGTCCAAACGAGCGTCTCGAAGAACAGCACCGCCGCCCCGAACCCGACCGCGGCGAGCAGCCAGCGGTAATCGGGTTGCCACTGCCCGACGACGCGAGCGATCCACCGCTCCAGCAGCCCGACGTCGTATAACCCGACCAGCGGGGCGAGCACGAGGGCCGCGATCACCCAGCCCACCGATGCGTAGCAGGTCACCCGCTCGGCCAACCCAAACGGCACCCGCCAGCCGCGGCGTTTGCTGAAAAACGTCACGCCAATCGTCTCGATGTAGGTCATTACCAGCACCGTCTTGGCCGCCGCCATCCCCGCGACCCACGACAGCAAACCCCCTTGCCCGACCGCCAGCAGGCTGAACGCCCCCCAACCCACGCCGACGATCAGGGCGATGCTCAGGAGAAACAGTCGGGCGGGCCCGGCCGGGCCGTCGAGGCGCATCGTGTGGTAGGTCTGTCCGGGCCGACGCAGCACGGCCCACGCGGTGGCGCTCCACGCCCCAAGCGTCAACCGGTTTTGCCACGCCGGCCCCGTGCGGTGGGTCGGGATCGACGCGGCGATGGGTTGACCGCATTCGGGGCAGGCCGCGTCGGGCGGCAGGCCGAACAGGCCGTAGCCGCACGCTTCGCAAAGCAGGTCGGGCGGGAGGACGGAGCCGGGGGCATCGGGTTGATCGGTGGGTTCGTCGGCGATGCGAAAAGTCTAGCCGACGTGCGACGAGGCGTAACGCAGGGGTGCGGTCGGCAGGTTCAATGCCCGGTGTTGTAGCCGGTCGGCCATGCGTTTGG
>CAYPCC010000298.1:0-2713 GCA_964409095.1 uncultured Phycisphaera sp.
CGGAAGTTCCCCGGAAGTTTTTTCGGAAAGTGGGGTGTCGAAGTGGCGGACGGGGGTCTTTGCAACTCCCTCTTTGACAAGTGAATGGGAAGCGTAAGTTTTCGGGGGTGTCGGTTCGCCTGCGCGGCGAGCGGCAAGGGGCGTTGCCCCCTGCACCCCCCAAGGCAAAATCGGTCTCAAACTTACGAGTATTAAAAAACCCCCGATCAAGCGGGGGTAAGAAAAGCGCATTGTTTTGAGACAACCAAGCGATAGGCGGTTTGCCTTCAACGGGGTGCAGGTGCAGAGCCCCTGCCGCTCGCCGCGGAGGCGCTCCGCAACAAAACATCTCACCCCGCCAGACCTTCTCAACCTAGCCGTTGTTGGACTTCGATCAAGTGATACCCGAATTGGGTTTTGACCGGTTCGGAGACTTCGCCGATGGGCAGGTCGCTGAAGATGACGGCGTCGAATTCGGGGACCATGTCGCCTTGTTTGAATTGGCCCAGCGAGCCGCCGGACTTACCCGAGGGGCAGTTGGAATGGGCCTTGGCGAGGTCGGCGAAGGTTTTGCCGCCCTCGATTTGTTGTTTGAGGTCGAGGGCCTCGGCTTCGCTGGGGACAAGGATGTGGCTGGCGACGGCGCTGGGCATGGCAAGTCTTTCGTTGGGGGAGCGGCGGGAAGTTGCGGGGACCAATAACGGGCTAAAAGTGTAACACACGGGCAAGTGCTTGATCGGAGCGCGAAGCGTGAGCGACCGCCGGGACGTTACAATCGGGTGCATGGAAGCACGACTCATCACGATCGAAGAAAAGATCGCCCATCTCGAGCACTACCTCGGCGAACTCGACGGCGTGGTCCGCGACATGCACCGCCGGATGGACGGCTTCAAAACGCAGATCGATCAGATCCGGGCCGACCTGCAAGACCCGCAAGCCGCGGGCGGCGATGGGCCGGCAACGGACGGCGACCAACAACTCGAAGACGACAAACCCCCGCACTGGTGAGCATGACCCGTGTGGTCGCCAGCGATTTAACCGTGCCTTCACGCGGGATGTCGATAGTTTTGGCTGGTCGATGCCCTTCGCTACAAGATGAATGTCCTGATCCTCGCCAACCCGTTCAGCGGCAGCCGGCCGAATCGCAAGATCGTCGGCCGACTGGAGTCGGCGTTGCAGGCTCGCGGGGTGTCGGTGACGACGGTGTGGAGCGTGGCCGAACGGCTTGCTGCCCTCAAAGCGATCGAAGACGACGAGACGGTCGTGGTCGCGGCGGGGGGCGACGGGTCGATCGCGGATGTGGTGAATGACATGGACGCGGCGGGGCGGTTGGGCTTGCGTTTTGCGACGCTGCCGGTGGGCAATGAGAACTTGTTTGCGCAGGAGTTTGGTTTTAGCCGAGCGGCGGAGCCGATGGCGTCGGCGATTGCGAAAGGGCAGACCCGAGCGATCGACTTGGTGCGGATTTGCTCGGCCCGGGACGCGGGGGAGAGGCCGAGGGTGGATCGGCTGTTCGCGTTGATGGCCAGCGCGGGGTTTGATGCTCAGGTGATTCACTCATTGGACCGTTGGCGGAAGGGGTTGACCGAGGGTGAGCTTCGCCGGGTGAACCGCCGGAGTTATGTGAAGCGGATCATCGAGGTGGTGCGGAGCTACCGCTACCCGGCGGTGACATTGGTGGCGGACGGGCGGGAGTTCGCGGGTCATCAGGCTTACGTTTTTAATCTGAATCGCTACGGCGGGGGTCTGGAGTTTGCTCCGGACGCCCGCGGCGACGACCGCGAGTTGGACTGGGTGGTGTTCGAGCGGCCGGGGTTTTGGCGGCTGGTAGGCTATCATCTGCGGGTGATCTGCGGGGGGCACAGCCGGGGCAAGACGGTGGCGACCGGCCGCGCGAACCGCGTTTCGCTGCGGTCGGCGGGGGCTGAGGGCGTGCCGGCGCAGGCGGATGGCGACCCGGCGGGCCATTCGCCGCTGGACCTGGCGGTCGTGCCGGGGGCCTTGCGGGTAATCCGGATTTAGGCGGGACGGCCGGCCCGGACGGGATCAATGCGGGTTTTAAATCACGATGAAGTCGGGTGTTGTGGACACGCCGTGGAAATCTGCGGCGATGCTGGCTAGGGTTGTAGGGTGTGCAGGGGGCTGGAGGATCGCTGGGGCAAAATTGAGGCCAATAACCCGGCTGGACTTTAAATTTTTTGGGGTCCGGTTGTGATGCCCCCCGGTTTGTCCTACGATGCTGCGTTCGCGGCGTGATCGGGACTCGAACCCTCACAACCTGACGACACTCATTCACCCTGGCTTTGTGCGAGGAAATTGATGCTGCTAGATTCTGTGCGTGACTTCTCCAAGCGCGGAGATGCTCTTCCCATTCCTAACCTGGTGCGTGTGCAGCAGGTGGCTTACGAACGATTTTTGCAGGAATCCAAAGCGATGGCCGACCGCGATGCCCAAACGGGCCTCGAGGGTTTGTTGCGTGAGGTGTTCCCGATCGTGTCGTACGACGGCAACATGCAGCTTGAGTATCTGTACTACAAGCTCGATGAAGCCCGGTACACGCCGGACGAATGCCGCGAGCTTCGGCTGACCTACGGGATGCCGTTCCGTGTGGCGGTCCGTCTGGTCCGCAAAGACGTCGCCGAGATCCCTGAAGAAGAAATCTACCTCGGCGAAATCCCCATCCTGATGGGCGGCGGCGAGTTCATCATCAACGGGGCCGAGCGCGTCATCGTCA
>CAYPCC010000299.1:0-2664 GCA_964409095.1 uncultured Phycisphaera sp.
CAGAACATCCGCAACAACAAGTACCGCGAGGGCGGCTTGGACCACATTGTCGGCAAGGGTGGCGTGGTGATTGATGCCGTTGACAATCAGCCGTGGTCCGGCGAGGCCAACGTCCACGTCTCCATCGCCAACTGGGTCAAACGCGACCTCAACCCGGACGGCACCCCAAAGCACGATGACGCCGACTTGTTCATCCCCGAGAAGCGCAGTCTTTGGTTCAAGATCGAAGAGAAGGCCAGCAAGAAACGCAACAAGCGCGGCGAGGGATCAGCGACGAAGCAGTACGAACTGGATAAACGTGACACAGGATTTATCAATTCATCATTATCTGATCAGATTGATTTGACAACTGCGCGTAGTCTGACCGCCAACAAGCGGCCACAAGTTTGCTTTCAGGGAGTTGTACTTGGTTACAACGGATATGCAGTCACACACAGTCAGCGCGGGCAATGGATACAACAATATGCACGTAATGCAGAAGTTGTGAAGCCTTGGCTCATTGGTAGAGACATGCTTACGGGTAGCGGCTCACCGTCGCGTAGTGTGATTGATTTTTCTGATAGTGACATGCTAGAAGCAAGAAGCTACCAAGAACTATTCACTTACTTGCAAAAGAATGTACTCTCTGAGGTACAAACTAAGTACGAAGAATCCAAAAATGGATCAATGGAGGACGCACGCAAAGATCACCTAGATCGCTGGTGGCAATTCTGGAATGTCCGAACTTCCATGCGTGAGGCATTTAATCCTCTTACGCGTTTCCTAGGAATGTCACGTACAACTAAGCGGCCTATTATCTGTTTTGTATCAACAGATATTTGCCCTGACAGTAAAATACAAACTTTTGCATTTGATGATGATTACAGTTTTGGAGTCATGCATTCTGATCTGCATTGGCAGTGGTTCATTGCCATCTGCGCGAAACTTGAAGCAAGGCCGAGTTATTCATCGCGATCAATTTTTGACACCTTCCCTTGGCCGCAAGGCCCGGACTTCCGGGGGCCTTCGGTGAAACAGGTGGATGCGGTGGCGGAGGCGGGCCGGGCGGTGCGTGCGGTGCGGGATGAGGCGCTCAAGAAGATCAAGGGCGGCCTGCGTGCGCTCTATCGCACCTTGGAACTGCCCGGCAAGAACCCCCTCAAAGACGCCCACGCCGCGCTCGACGCCGCCGTCCTCGACGCCTACGGCTTTTCTAAAAAGAAAGACCTGCTCCAACAACTCCTCGACCTCAACCACGCCGTCGCCGAGCGCGAGCAACACGGCCAACCCGTCGTCGCCCCGGGCATCCCCGCTTCGTTTACCGGCGACCGCGCGGCGTTGGTGACCGACGACTGCATTCGGCCATAGGCGGCCGATTCCGGGGGCGGGTACGATGGTGCGTTCTCATGATCATCGACACCGCCTACATCTACGTGAAGTCCGGCAAAGGGGGGGACGGCTGCGTCTCGTTTCTGCGGATGAAATACATCCCCAAGGGCGGACCCAACGGCGGCGACGGCGGCAAAGGGGGCTCGGTCATCCTCCAGGCGGACCCCGAGGTCGAGACGCTGCTGGACTTTGCCGGCCGGCACCACTGGCGGGCGCAGCCCGGCGAGATGGGCCGGGGCAAACAGCAAACCGGAGCGGACGGCGAAGACCTCACCATCCGCCTCCCGCCGGGCACGCTGGTGTACGACGCGCACAGCGGCGAGCTGATCGTCGACCTGGACCGCGAAGGCATGACGTTTGTCCTAGCTAAAGGCGGCAAGGGCGGGCGGGGCAACGAATATTTCAAGACGCCGACGAACCAGTCGCCCAAGGAAGCCGAGCCCGGCGAGCCGGCGGTCGAGTTGAACGTCCGCCTCGAACTCAAACTCATCGCCGACGTCGGCCTCTTGGGCAAGCCCAACGCGGGCAAGAGCACGCTCTTGAGCGTGGTGAGCGCCGCCGAGCCGAAGATCGCGGATTACCCGTTTACGACGCTGGTGCCGCAGCTGGGCATCGCGGAGTTGCCCAGCGGCTACGGCAAACAAGGTTTCGGGGGCGGGGGGACGCCCGAGGGGTACAACCGTCGGCTGGTCATCGCCGACATCCCGGGCCTGATCGAAAAAGCCAGCGAAGGCGCGGGCCTGGGCACGCGGTTTTTGCGTCACGTCGAGCGGACCAAGCTCTTGATCCACGTCCTCGAACCCGAGCCCGAGGACGGCAGCGACCCGATCGCAAATTACCACGTGATCCGCAAAGAGTTGGCGTCGCACTCGCCGGCGTTGGCCCAAAAGCAAGAGATCATCGCGCTCAGTAAGATGGATTTGATGGGCGGCCCCGAAGACCACGAGGTCGCCCGGCAGATGATCGGCGACGCGCTGGGCAAGCCGGTGTTCGTGTTCAGCTCCGCGACCCGTGTCGGCCTGACCGAACTGCTCGAAGAAGCCTGGGCCCAGCTCCACGCCGCCCCCGAAACCGCACCCGGCTGGAAAACCACCCCCGCCCCCTAACCCCCTGCCCACTCCCCACTCCCCACTGCCTACTCCCTTGCCCCCTATGCCTGAAGTCAACCTCCTGGCCGTCAGCGTCGGCAACACCCGCACCCGCATCGGCGGGTTTGTGGACGGCAAGCTCGCCGAGACCGCCACGTTCGTCAACGACAAAAACGCTAAGCTCACCGACGCCATCGACCGCGCCTAC
>CAYPCC010000300.1:0-2619 GCA_964409095.1 uncultured Phycisphaera sp.
GCGTGACCAGCCCGCGCGCGTCGCGGGTGTAGGTGACGGTCATCTGCCCGGCGTAGTCGAGCGTCGAAAGGCGGTTGCGCGCATCGTGCGTGGCGGCGAAGGTCTGCCCGTGCAGGGTTGTCATCGTCACATTGTTCCGCGCGTCAAAGCCAATTTGGAGTGCAGTGCTCTGCGCCGCTTTGGATTGCGCCGCAACCCGATCCAGTGCGTCAAACACCACCTGCAAATGCAGTCCGTCGGAAAAATTCCGCGCCGTCAGATTCGACTCCGCGTCATACACCCGCGTCTCCGTGACCCCGTCGGGATGCAGGATGGTCGCGAGCCGCCCGCGCGAGTCGTAGTCGTAGTCCCATACCTTGCCATTCGGGTCGGTCACGGTGTTGAGGCGGCCCATCGGGGTGTAGGTGAGATTCCAAATTTTGCCACGGGCATCGGTAAGGCGCTCAAGCCGTCCGTTGTCATCATAGATGTACCGGGTGTCACCGCTGACCGGCTCGGTGCGTTTGGTGACGCGGCCTTCGCCGTCGCGGAGCACAATGTGTTTTCGGCCCAGCGCATCCGTCGTTGTTTTAGGGCGGCTGTTCACGTCCAGCTCTGCGGAGGTGCGGTCGCCGGTGTGATCGATGCGGGCAGTGACCACGCCGAGGGTGTCGCGCTCCAGTTCGGCGACGCGCTGTTCGGGACTGGTGGCCTTGATGAGGTCCTCGACCTCGTTGCGCTCGAAAACGGCGCGCTCGTCGGCTTCGTCTACCAGGGCGACGAGGGCGCGGCGGGAGTCGTATTCAAAGCGCGTCGTGGTGCCGTCGGGGTGCGTGATTTTCGACACCCGCTCATGATAAGGATACTCGAAGTGGCGGGCGTGGCCGGCGGGATCGGTGGATTTCACGAGACGGTCGAGCGCGTCGTATTCGTAGGTGGTGATTTGCTCCAGCGCGCCACCAAAATCACGGGTGATGGCGATGGGATTACTGTTCGGGTCGTAGTCGAACTTCGTCACCGTGCCACGTTCGTCGGTGCGGGTAAGCAGGCGGTCGAGGGCGTCGTAAGTAAAGGCGACGGTATTGGCATCGGGCCGGGTGATTTGGGTAAGGCGGTTGAGGGCATCGTAGGCGTAGGTGGTGGTGCCCGTATCGGCATCGGTGCGGGAGGCGCGGTTGCCTGCAAGGTCATAGGTGTAGGTGGTGATGCCACCTTCGCCGTTGGTGTGGGTCAGCACGTTGCCAAGGAAGTCGTAAGTAAAGTCATCGCGGTCGTTGGCGCGGTCGGTGATGCGGGTGGCGTTGCCTGTGAAGATGTCGCGCTGGTAGCTGCGGAAGGTAAAGTCCGGGAAAAAGTACTGGGACAGGTCGGAGAAGGTGTCACCGATGAAAAGCAATTCGCGGTTGTCGGGATTCCGGAATGCGAAGGGCGGCGGAGTCAGGTGATTGATGTGCGTGGTCTCGCCCCGGGCATTTTTCACGGAGGAGACTTGGCCCGAGATGGGGTTGTAGCCGATTTCGGTGACCGCGCCATCGCGATCGATTGTCTTTTTGACCCGCTTGAATGTACCGTCCTGCTCGAAACGCATGGTATGGCCCGTCGTATCGGTCATGGCGGACATCAAGGTGCCTTCGGCGTTGTGATAGTAGCGTTCCACGGTGGCGTCGGGGTTGGTCAGTGTTCGCTGGGTAAGTCCGAATCCGGGCACGCCGTTCTGCTTGGCGAAGAGGCTGGTGCGGCCATGGGCATCGGTTTGGGTGGTCACAGCGTTGGCCTCATCTCCCGTGCCGTAGGTTTGGGAGTAGGGCGTGTTGCCCTTGGGCTTTTGTACCGCCGCGATTCGGTTTTGCCCGGCATAGGCGTAGCTGGTCGCGCCGCCCAGGGGATCGGTGATGGAACGCAGGGTAACCTCCGCGCCGCCGGCATTGTCTGCGGGGTTGATCTCATAGTGCAGGGTCCAGCCGCGACCGCTGTGGTCCTCCACTCGGGTCAGGAAATTTTTGTTTTGGGAACCCAAGGCGGTATAGGTGAAGAGCAACTCCCGCCCCAGGCCGTCGGCCACGCGGACCGGGCCGTCCACGCGCGGGTCGGCGGCGGGATCGTAGGTATAGCGCAGCACGTTGCCGACGCGGTCGCGGATCGCCACCAGGAAGGCGCGGATGTTGTTGTTCGCGATGGCGGTCTTGCGGAATACACGCATCAGATTCGTGGAAGGATCGACGAGCAAATAATGGGCACCGGTTTCCATGAGCGTGTAGGTGGTGGCCTCGCCGCCCGCGAGCAACCAGGGGCCAAATGCCGTGCGCTCGAAGACCAGCTCGCGCCCTAAGCCCAGGGTGATGAACGCTTGCGCGTCGGCTCCCGCTCCGGCGGAGACAAGTGCCCGATGGTTGTGCTCGAATTTTTCCGGCAGGGCGACACCCTCCTCGTGTGGAAACGCATCCGACCCGTAGGCGAGGCGGAAACGCAACGCCAACGGGCCACCGATATCGAGGAGGGTCGTATGAAAATAGAAGGCCCCCGTGGCCATGGAGACCGGGTCGCCCGCGGCAAGCTGGCCCAGGATCTCGTCGAGCGAGACGTTGCCGGTGTCCTGGGACGAGCCGCGTTGGGTTCCGAAAGAATTTGCGGGTGGCTTCT
>CAYPCC010000301.1:0-2582 GCA_964409095.1 uncultured Phycisphaera sp.
GGGCGTGCGAGGCAACAAGTACGCTGACGGTTCGAGCCGGGTCCGGTCACAGTGGCAAGTGAAGGCGGGCGGGAAGTCGGACCAGTGGCACCCGAACCCGTCGGTGGTTTCGGCGGCCATCGAGGTGATTGGCGATGAGGCTGGGAACGTCGCCGGCGACCGCGACAAGATCCGGGAGATGATCGAGCGGCGTGTCGTCAGCAACGCACCGAACGCATCCGACGCGGCGGTGAAGCGTGTGGCATTGGCGATGCTGGACTCGCCAAAGGTGACGATTCAGAAGCGGCCTACGGAATACAACTACGTCGTCTTTGACGACGCTGATGTGAAAATCGAGCAACGCTTTAGCGTCGCCCCGCCCGTTGGCTCCGAGGCGTTCGCACGGTTTTTTGAGGGTTCGAAGGCGGTCAGCGCGGACGGTTCGCCGATGCTGCTGTACCACGAGACGGCGATTGGGAACAGGAGCAAGATCCTGTCGCCCGAGGGTTTCCGGCTCGATATGCCGAAGGACCGGGCTGGCGATGAGCGGTTGCCCGATGGTGTGTTCATGAAGCCGCACGACCGAGAGATCGGAGTGGGCGGGAGCGGCACGAAGGCCCAGATCCCCCTCTACGCGGCGATCCGAAACCCGATCTATGTCAACACCGCCGAAGATCTGATGGCTCGCTACAAGGAGCGTGACCGCGACTACCGGAACAAGGCGGAGGCTGTGACGGAGAACGACCGGATGCTGGTGCTGGCGATTGATCGGATCGAACGCGAGTACGACGAGCGGATCGACCAGGAGCGGCAGGCCGGCGCGACCGACGCGCGGATCGACAAGCTGCATGAGGAGATGTTTGACCGCCAGACGGACGAACTGAGGATGTCGCGGGAGTTTATGGCGTCGTGGGCATCGCAGGCCCGCGAGCGTATGACCCAGCTTTTGCGCCAGGACGGCTACGACGGCGTGATCGTGGAGCGTGACGTCGGCTCGCGTGGCCGCGAAACGATGACCTTCATTGCCCTTGACACGAATCAGGTGAAGTCGGCGGATGAAAATGTCGGCACCTACGACCCCGCGACGAACGATCCCCGGTACTCCGTGGAGCGCCCCGACGACACCACGGGCATTTTCGGCCAACGCAACTTTGACGCTCTGACCGGCGGGCAGGCGGGCGGGCTCTTTGCGGACAACAACGCCGACGCCAAAGCGGAAACGCCGTTGGACACCGAGGAGCGGCTGCGGCGGGAGGCCGAGGATCGTCGGATCGGAACGGACGGCGATCAACTCGGGCTGTTTTCGATCGCGGGTCCGAAGTCGTCGCGGTTCGATATTGAACGACAGGCGGGACGCACGCTGACGATTCCGGGCCGCATGCCAATCGAGTATTACGAGATTGACGCGAGCCAGGCCCGCTTGAAGCCGGATAGCTGGCTGCAAGTGGCCTTTGGCATTGACGGCCATCGATCCAGCCTGAAATTCAGCCAAGACCCCGACAGTCTGCGGGGAAAGGTGCATGTGAAGGTCGGCGATTTGCTTGACCACCCTCGGCTGTTTGAGGCGTACCCCGTCTTGGAAGGTCTGCCGATCACGATTACGCTGTCCCCAACGCTGGTGGACAAGGCGTACCCCACTGGCGGGATGCTCTACCCGGAAATCGTCCAAAACCGGGAAATCCGGGTTGCACACTCTGAGTTTGAGGTGGTGCTGTTTACTCGGGTGACGTCCGACGACACGATGAAACGGCATTTGCTGTCTGTGATGCTTCACGAGTTGCATCACGCGGTGGCGATGCTGGAAATGTGGCCAAGCGGCGCGGGCCTGTCGTCCTACCGCAATAAGGCGGAGGCTGACCTGGACGGGCAGGAAGCCGAGCCCGATTACGCGACGCGCTTGCGGCACCGTATGTTCGCCTACTACTACGCGGACGAAGGCGAGCGAATGGCCCGCAACGTCCAGCGACGCCGTGAAATGACGGACACCCAGCGAGCGGCGAGGCCGTTTGATTCGACGATGGAATCCGAAGCCGACGCCATGGACGCGGCGGTGCGTGTCAGGAGCAAGCGGGCGGAATTTGCCGATGTGTTCTCGATTGTTGCCGATTCGCCGTTTGAGTCGTTGCCGCTGCCACCGAGCGGGCGGGGCCCGGTGTGGCACGGGCTTGAACTGCGCGACCTGTCGATCCTGGATCGGACCCGGAGGACGCTTCAGGATCGGATGTTGGCCGTGGTCCGGCTGCAAAAGGCCATCACCGACGCCGGCGGGCTGCTGACGGACGAAAACGACGTTATCCGGGCGGAACAACTGTTCTACGGCAGGGTGCGGACGGCGCTGGACCGGCTTGATGAACGGCTGGTGACGCCCCTGCTGAACCTGCTGGGGACGTCCGGCGTGTCGCTGAAGGACGCCGGCGACTACTTGGCGGCGGTTGCTGCGCCGCGTCGCAACGAGCGCATGCTGGCACGCGACCCGGCGAACCCCGCCGGCTCCGGCATGACGAACGAGCGGGCGGCTGCGATCCGGGAGGCGGCTGAGAACGGGCCGAACGCCGAGGTGTACCGCGACGTGCGCGTGATCGCCCGCCGGCTGCGGGAGGCGG
>CAYPCC010000302.1:0-2581 GCA_964409095.1 uncultured Phycisphaera sp.
CCGCGTCCCACTCCTCGAGCGACATGCGCATCAGCAGGTTGTCGCGGGTGATGCCGGCGTTGTTGACGAGGATGTCGAGGCGGCCGTGCTCCTCGGCGACGGCCTCAATCATGGCGGTGATCGCTTGGCCGTCGGCAATGTCACAGGTCGCGGTGGAGGCGCTACCCCCCGCGGCTTCGATCTGGGCTTTTACTTCGTCGAGCTTGGCCTGATTGCGGGCGACGCAGACGACGTGCTTGCCGTCGGCGGCGAGAGCTTTGGCGATTGCGGCACCGATGCCGCGGGAAGCGCCGGTGACGATGGCGACACGTTTGGGGTTGGGGTCGGACATGAGGGGCAGCCTTTCTTACGCCAAGACGCGGAGACGCCAAGCAATCATTTCAATACAAAACAGGTTCGATCGAGTCTGGAATAAAGCCGGCAGCGTGATTCACCTATCTGCCGTTTTTCTTGGCGTCTTGGCGTCTCTGCGTCTTGGCGTATAACGGTTACTTCTTGGGCTCGTTGAAGTTTTCAACTTTCGTGTCGCGGTCGATGCGGCGCATCAGGCCCGACAACACCTTGCCCGGGGCGAGTTCGACGTAGCGTGCGTCGCTGTCAAAGTTCGCCACGGCCCACTGCATCGACTGCGTCCAACGCACGGGGCGGGTGAGCTGGGCGACGAGCTTGGCTTTGATCGAGTCGATGTCGTTGCGGTCGTACGGCTCGCCGGTGACGTTGGAGATCACCGGGACGTTGGGCGTATTCCACTGCACCTTGTCGAGCGCTTCGGCGAGGCGGTCCGCGGCGGGCTGCATGAGTGGCGAGTGAAATGCTCCGGCAACGGTCAGCGGTGTAGGCTTAAACCCCATCTCGCTGGCGACGGCGACGGCTCGCTCGCAGGCGTCGACCGAGCCGCTGACGACGACCTGCATCGGCGAGTTGAAGTTGGCCGGCACAAGCACCGAGTCGCCTCGTGCTTGATCGCAGAGCTCGTTGATCGCGTCTTCGGTGACCTCGCCGGCCCCGGAAACGGCGACCATCGAGCCTTGGCTCGCCTCGGCCGCGTCTTGCATCGCTTGACCGCGCAGCTTCACGAGGTTGAGGCCTTCGACAAAATCGTAAGCCCCGGCCAAATGTAAAGCCGTAAACTCGCCGAGGCTCAGCCCCGCGGTCGCGGTGAAGGTTTTGATTTCGCCTGATTCTAAGAGGGCTTGGAAGCACGCGACGGATGCGGTGTAGATCGCGCACTGGGCCATGTCCGTGCGGTTGAGCTGCTCGGCCGGGCCGGCAAAACACAGGTCGCTGAGCGAAAAGCCTAACGCCTCATTCGCCGCGGCAAACGTCTGGGCCGCGACGGGATACGCCTCGAACCACGCTTTGCCCATCCCCACGGCTTGTGCACCTTGCCCAGGACATAAAAGTGTTGTTTGTTCGCTCATGATGCTTCAATTCAAAAAATCAGTTTTGCCGTAGATTTCGCAGATTTACGCAGATCATAAATCCATGGTGTATTGATTCCCGATCGGCGTCCATCTGCGAAATCTGCGGTTGAGGCTGTTCGGCCTGCGATCGTACCTTCTCGATTTACATCTTCCATAGCGAAGTCGTCCACGTCATCCCGCCGCCGATGGCGCAGAACAGGACGAGGTCGCCTTCCTTGAACTTGCCTTGCTCGCGGGCTTCGTGCAGGCAGATCGGGGCGCTGGCCGCCGAGGTGTTGCCGAAGCGGTCGATGTTGATGTACAGCTTGTCTTCGGGCAGGCCGAACCGGTCCCGGGCCGACTCAAGGATGCGTTTATTGGATTGGTGGGAGATCACCAAGGCCAAGTCTTTCGCCTCGACGCCCGCCGCATCGAGTGTCTCGGCCATCATTTTTTGCGTGGTGGTGACGGCAAACTTGTAGACCTCGCGGCCGTTCATCTGCAGCGTTTTATAGGCCCCGGTGAAATCGTGCCCTTCGGGCAAATGCTCTTCTTGTTCGGGGACGTACAACTCGCCCCACAGATTCCCGTTGGAGTGCATCGTCTGATGCAGGCAGCCCCGGCTCGAGTCGTCCACCGCAGTCAGCACCACGGCCCCCGCGCCGTCGCCGAAGAGGATGCAGGTCCGCCGATCGGTGTAATCTACGATCTTCGACAGCGTCTCGGCCCCGACGACGCCGACGGTGCGATACATCCCCGTTTCGATCAAACTCGACGCGACGTTCAGGGCGTAGACGAACCCCGAACACGCCGCCGACAGGTCCATCGCCCCAGCCGGGGCCGCCCCGAGTTCGGCCACCACGCGCGCTGCGGTGTTCGGGCACACCATTTCGGGCGTGATCGTAGCGACAATCACCAAGTCAAGTTGGGTCGCGGGGAGTTTGGCGTCGTCGAGTGCAGCCCGCAACGCTTCGCGGGCCAAGTCGCGGACGTTGGTGTCGCCTTCGACGATGCGGCGGGTTTTGATGCCGGTGCGCTGCGTGATCCACTCGTCGTTGGTATCGACGATTTTGGCGAGGTCCTCGTTGGTGAGGATTTTCTCAGGCAAGGCGACACCCGTACCGACGATCGCCACGCCTGTGGTTCGGGGATTCCGGGGATTCCCGGGGGGGGGGGCG
>CAYPCC010000303.1:0-2570 GCA_964409095.1 uncultured Phycisphaera sp.
TGGCTTTCTCGGCGGCCAGCAGGTCACTCACCGTGGCTTTGTTGAGCGTCTCGCCTTTCATGATTTTGTCGACTTCCTCGAAGGTCAGCGTCTCATACTTGAGAAGGGCTTGGGCGAGGTCTTCGGTCTGCTGGCGGTGCTGGGTGATGAGGTCGAGGGTTTCTTGGTACGTCGCGTCAATCAGGTGTTTGATCTCGCTGTCGATCAGTTCGGCGGTGTCGTCGGAGTAGAGCTTGTCGGCCTGCTCCCACGGCTGGGCCTGCTGGTCGTGGCCGAGCATCTGGAAACCGAGCTTGTCGGACATGCCGTACTCGGTGACCATCGCCCGGGCGATGCCCATGACTTGGCGGATATCGCCGGCGGTGCCGTTGTACTGGTCGCCGGTGAACATCTGCTCGGCGATCCGGCCGCCGTAAGACACCCGCATCATGGCGAGTAGCTGCTTCTTGCTTTGGATGTGGCGGTCTTTGTCGGGCAGCATGAACGTCGCGCCAAGCGCTTGGCCGCGGGGGATGATGGTAACTTTGTGCAGCGGCTCGGAGTCGTTGTCGTAGTACATGACTACGGCGTGGCCGGCCTCGTGGTAGGCGATGACTTTGCGTTCGTCTTCTTCGATCTTGTGGCTCTTGCGAGATCGGCCGTACTTGACCTTGTCGCGGGCTTCTTCGAGGTCTTCCTGTTCGACGAAGTCTTTGTTTTGTAGGGTCGCACCGATGGCGGCTTCGTTGATGATTGCGGCGAGCTCGGCCCCGGAGAACATGGGCGTGCCGCGGGCGAGTTTTTCGAGGTCGGCGTTGGGGTTGAGCTTGATCTTGCGGGCGTGGACCTTGAGGATTTCCATCCGCCCCTTGATGTCGGGTAGCGACACGTGGACCTGGCGGTCGAACCGGCCGGGCCGGGTGAGAGCGGGGTCAAGCACATCCGCCCGGTTGGTCGAGGCCATGACGATGACTTGGTCGGAGCTGTCGAAGCCGTCCATCTCGACGAGGATGGCGTTGAGGGTTTGCTCGCGTTCGTCGTGGCCGCCGGAGGAGAACCCGCTGCCGCGGCGGCGTCCGACGGCGTCGATCTCGTCGAGGAAGATGATGCACGGCGAGCTGTCTTTGGCTTGCTTGAAGAGGTCGCGCACGCGGGAGGCACCCACGCCGACAAACATCTCGACGAAGTCCGAGCCCGAGATCGAGAAGAACGGCACGTCCGCTTCGCCCGCCACGGCCTTGGCGAGCAGCGTCTTGCCGCAGCCGGGCCGCCCGATGAGCAGCACCCCGCGCGGCACCCGGCCGCCGAGGCGTTGGAACTTTTTGGGGTTTTTGAGGAACTCGATGATCTCGCCGACTTCGTCCTTGGCTTCATTGATGCCGGCGACGTCGTCGAGGGTGATGTTGGAGTGTTCCTTGTTGAGGACTTTGTGTTTGGATCGGCCGAAGTTGCCGAGCATCCCGCCGGGGCCGCCGCCCGCGCCGCGGATGCTGCGAAAGACGAAGAAGTAGATCAGGAACAGGATCAGGAGGATCGGTCCCCAGGCGATGAGGATCTGCACGAGCAGATTGCTGCCGGGTTTTTCTTTGACCGACAGGCCGACTTTATCCAAGAGGAAGGTGCGGTAGGCCTTGGTTTCGATGCTAATGGGGGTGTAGATCCGGCCGTTGGGCGCGGCGGCGGCGGTTTCGCCGGTGAGGTCGGGGCGGAGTTGGCCGACGATACGGTCGTTTTTGATCAGCAGCGATTCTTTGTCGTCGAAGTCGCCGTTCTGGGCGTGGGCGTAAAACTCTTGCCACGACACTTCGCTGGCCGAGTTCTGGGCGGAGTTGACGAGCAGGAGCATGGCCAGGGCAAGGACGCCGACCATGATCCAGGCGAAAGCACCGCGGGACATGACGCTGCTGGGCTTGCCGTTGTTGCCCGGGCCGCCTTTGCCGGTGGGCTTGTCGTCTTTGCCGGGCTTTTTGCCAGGGTCTTTTTTGGGATCGCGTTTGGCGTCGCCGCGGTCGATTTTGGGGTCTTTTTCTTCGGGCATCGGGGATTTCTGTGGGGATCAGCGGGGGCTTCGGGGCGGAAACCGAGCGTAAGCGTGGGGCGCGCAGCGCGCCGGGATGTCATTGTAGCCCGGTCGGGGGCCGGGGGGGCGGTGGTGGGTGATGAGGACGGAGCGGTGATACGCCTTAAGCGCAGCGGCGGTTTACCAATCCCCGCGAAGCGACGCGACCATGTCGCGGGCCAGCCGCTGGACGGCGGCGTGTTGGCCGATCTCAAACCCATCGCCCACCGGCTGGGTCGGCACATATCGGCCGACGCTCGAGAAGCTGCGTCGGCTGACGAGCTTGGCCCCGCTGCGCTGGTCGGTCCAGTCGAAGTCGATCGTGACGGTGACTTGGACTTCTTGGGGCAGGCCGGCCTCGCGGGTGCGGCTGAGTTGCTGAACGATGACGCTGGTGACCGTGCCCGACAGCAAAGTGTCGGCGACGTTGGCGTCCATGGTTTTATAGGGGGTGCGTTGTTCAATCTCTTTGACGACGGCTTCGGTCAGGTCGAACTCGACGCCGCGGTAGAACGTGCGGTTGTCGAAGATC
>CAYPCC010000304.1:0-2549 GCA_964409095.1 uncultured Phycisphaera sp.
AAGGGATCGCCCCACCCCACTCCACCCCACCAGACTGGTTTCCGTACACCGCCTCGGTACCCGCGCCGGATGAGTCAAAACGGCGTCTTAAACCCCATCGCCCGCACCACACACCAGCCCGAGCGGGCCTCGAACACCATAAACGAGCCGCCCAAACCCACGCCCGCCACGACCCACCACAGCCACGTCGGCGTCAACACCCCGGTCAACAGCATGGCCGCCAAGACAATGGCGACCAACAGGTGCGCTAGGCCCAGCAGCAGGCGGATCGATTTCCCTTTAGAGTCGATGTTGCATTGCATGTCGATAGTTTAGGCTTCCATCGTTTGGGTGGTGGCGATTGCCTGTCGTTTTGAACATGGGGGACGTGTTGGGAGGGGTACGCACAAACCGGGGCGCAGCCGACACGAACGTCGGCGTGGTCGGTATCGCGTGATCGAGTTGCTCGCTAATCTAGTTTCGATTGCAACGGATGCTTCATGGAAATGCAACCTCGCCTGATTGCCAACCCCCACTTCCACACCGGCGAAGGCCCGATGTAGCACGCCGACGAGAACGTGCTGTATTGGATGGACATCCCGCGCGGCCGACTGTTTCGTTACAACCCGGCCACCGGCGAGCACGCGACGATACGAGATGGCGGCGAACTCGGCGCGGCCACGATCCAAGCGGACGGTTCGTTGGTGCTCATGGGCGGGCCGGGCTGCCGAGTGTCGCGGTGGCGAGACGGCGCTGAGTCGGATGCGATCGAACGTGTGCCCGGCGAGACGCGGTTTAACGACGCGATCGCCGATGCGGCGGGACGGGTGTACAGCGGGACGATGCCCCGGCGATGGGGCACCACGGACCCGGCCGAGTTGGGCTCGCTGTATCGGCTAGATCCGGACGGCTCGATCCACGTCGTGGACCGGGGCTTTGGGTGTGCCAACGGCCTGGCGTGGTCGGCCGACGGACGGACGCTGTACTTCATCGACTCGCCGTCGCAGTGCGTATACGCCTACGACGCTGATCCGGCGACGGGCGAGTTATCGAACCGTCGGGTGCATCTCGAAACCGCTCTTCCGGGCGCCGACAGCTTCCCGGACGGCATGACGATCGACGCGGCGGGGTGTTTCTGGGTGGCGCGTTGGGGAGCGGGGTGTGTGGTGCGTTACGACCCGACGGGAGCAGAGATGAGCCGGGTGATGTTGCCGACGCCTTGCATCACGAGCGTGGCGTTTGGCGGACCACATTTGGCGACCATGTACGTCACTACGGCGGGCGGGGACGCCCCGGAGAAAAACGGGCCGATGGCGGGCGGGTTGTTCGCGGTGGAACTCGACGGCGTGCGGGGAGTGGCGGAGCACCGCTCACGGCTGTCTTGGTCTTAAGCCATTCGGCGGGACACGCCAAGGATGTCGGAAGATTCGCGGGGATTCTGGGGGCGCATCAAAATGCCGCTGACGTCGGGACCCCCAACGTGCAGCGGCAGATTCTCCCCGCCTGGGATTAAGCGAGCCGAGTGCTTTGGGCCGGACCCCCATCGGGGTTCCCCAACCACTCAGCCGCCGAGTCCGTTGAGCATATCGCCCGCGCCCTTGGCTTTTTCGAGCAGGCTTTTGAGGCCCGAGACTTTGTCGGCGTAGCCTTCGGGCAGTTGCATGCCTTCGAGCTTGCTGATCCATTGTTGGGCCGAGTCGTAGTTCTTTTCGCCGATGAGGCCTTTGACTTTTTCGATGATGCCATCGACTTGGCTGCCGTCGAGCGACATGCCTTCTTTGAAGCTGTCGAGGCTGAGGCCGTCGGCGGCGTCGCCTGCGGCCGATTCGGTAGCGCCGGCCGCGTCGTTGGCGGTTTCTTCGATGGCGTTTTGCGTGCCGCCGGTCAATTCGCTGATTTTTTCCTTGCCCGCTTCGACCACTTCTTCAACTTTTTCCTTGCCGGCTTCGACGGCTTCGCTGGCTTGCGCTTGGCCCGACTCGACGAGTTCGCCCGCTTTTTCCTTGCCGGCTTCCATGGCGTCGGTGCCGGCTTCTTTGATCGCTTCGCCGGCCTCGGCGGCTTCGGTTTTCAGCGACTCGACGGCGTCGCCGGTGGACTCGGCAGCGCTGCGGGCGGCGTCTTGGGTGGCATCCACGGCACCGGTCGCGGCGTCCTTGGCTTCATCACAACCGACGGCTAAACCAGCGGCCAACATCAACGCAACCGAAAGATTTTGAAATTTCATGGCGGACTCTCCGAAAAAAAGTTTAAACAGCGGCCCCGATCCTCGGCACCGCCCTGATCCTCAAGCGACTTGCCCACGACGACACATCGTGGACAAAAGTAAGGGGGGCCAGTGTAGCAGGAAAAAAAAAGAGCGACGCGGCGAACAAGCCGCCGCGCCGCCCAGGTTCCTCGGACGGGGCCGGGGGAGTCCACCGCACCGAGGAGGGTCAAGGATCGACTCGCGTCAAGCCCCGGCCGACGGCCGAGACCCCACGCGAAAATGCGGGACGCTTCACAGCGAAGTCACATGAGACCTTCGATTAACCCGCCCGTCCCGTTCGGAGAAGTCGTGGGATTGGGTT
>CAYPCC010000305.1:0-2546 GCA_964409095.1 uncultured Phycisphaera sp.
GAATTTCCTTCCTTCGTCGCCGAAAAACTCGACCCCGCCAAACACAAAAAAGTCGCCATGTTCTGCACCGGCGGCATCCGCTGCGAAAAGTCCACCGCCCTGCTCAAAGCCCAAGGCTTCGAAGACGTCGTCCACCTCCGCGGCGGCATCCTCAACTATCTCGAAACCATCCCCGAGTCCGAGTCCAAATTCCAAGGGGCCTGCTTCGTCTTCGATCGCCGCGTCGCCGTCACCCACGGCCTCGCCGAAACCGAACACGAACTTTGCTACGCCTGCGGCTGGCCCACCACCCCCGACGACCGGCAACACGCCGACTATCTTCCCGGGGTCGCCTGTCCCCGCTGTGCCGGGCAACACACCCCCGAGCAAGTCGCCCGCTTCACCATGCGTCAGCGCCAACATCAGCCCTGACCCCGCCGCGTCCCCGCGACATTCCCGTTACCCTGCGGCCCCCATGATCCACCTCGGCCGATTCAACACGATGCGCATCCTCCGCGAGACGCCGCCGGGCCTCTACCTCGATGCCGGCGAAGACTACGACGGCATCCTCCTGCCCCGACGCTGGATCACCCCCGACATGACCGTCGGCGACACCGTCGAAGTCTTCCTCTACCACGACTCCGAAGGCCGACCCATTGCCACCACCGACCTGCCCCACGTTCAAGTCGGCGGGTTCGCCAACCTCGCCGTGGTCAGCGTCGTCGACCGCGTCGGCATCTTCCTGGACTGGGGCCTGAGCAAAGACCTCCTGCTGCCGTTCAACGAACACGGCAACCGCGAGCTCCACATCGGCGACCGCGTCATCGTCGCGGTGTTTCTCGATGACCAGCAGCGCGTCGTCGCCGCGAGCCGTCAATTCGACCGCTTCTTCCCCGCCGACCCCCCGCACTACCAACGCAACGACCCCGTCGATGCCCTGATCTACGGCGAGTCGCCGCTGGGCTACAAATGCATCGTTAACCAGACCTACTCCGGCCTGCTCTACCACGCCGACACCCACGCCCCCCACGGAACCCTCGCCGCGGGCGATGAACTCGTCGCCTACGTCAAAGACGTTTACGAAGACGGCAAGATCGACCTCCTACGCGACCCCGCCGGCTACGGCCGCGTCGAATCGCTCGCCGAACAAATCCTCCAAGCCCTCGACGATCCTCGTCACGAACACACCCTGCCGCTCAACGACAAAAGCTCCCCCGAGGCCATCCGCGCAACGTTCAACACCAGCAAAAAAGCATTCAAACAAGCCCTCGGCCAACTCTACAAACAACGCCACATCCGATTCACCGACAACGGCATCGAACGCGTCTTCGACGATAACTCTCTCTAAATATAGCCCCGCCCCCCCCGGAAACCGACCCGGGGCCGACACGGCATTGCCCCCCATTCCACTCACGGCCCACATCAATCGAAGCGCTGCAACGCCCCAACCCCCGACACCCCCGACACCCCCGGCGTTTCGCCGGGGGCTAAATTAAACGTCCGCCACGCGACCTCCCGTCTATCACCAAATTATCAAAGAGCGAACGCTCGGCACCGAGGCGGACGTGTGCATCGGCCCACACGCCCGCCACCCCAAACTACCGTCGTCCTCGACCCGCGCGTCGGGGGCGGCCTCCCCCCCCGGAAGATTGAATCACGCCGTTTACGCAGTGATCAATTTCCGGGGGGGGTGGTCCATCGCGTTTCTTGCTGGCAAGGTAGTTCACCAACGAACGCCGAAACCCCCACGCTTCAAAAACGCGAGCCCGGCACCCCCCCGGAATTGAGCCACTGGCCACGGGAAACGTACCCCATCACCAACGAAATCTTCCGGGAGGCCCGGCGGCTCAATCGGAAGGCCCTTGCCTGTAACCCTCCGATCGCCTCCGGGTGCCGATATGTGTCTGTCTACCCCAGGCCCCAACGAACCCCACATGCGCACAATCCGCGGAACCCCCACCCACAAACTCCGCTCGCCACGAGAAATACGTCACGAAAAACGATTTTTATTTTTGTTCAACTTTCACGACAACTTGTGCGCACAAAGAGGACGCCCCGCCCGCCACCACCACCCCTTCGAATCCCAACACCCTCACCCCGTAGGGCCGGATTCATCCGGCCACCCCACCCCACCAACCCCCGCGGCCGGATAAATCCGGCCCTACCGCTGACGAATCGTGCTCAGAAAAACCATCGTGTCGGGTGGCTGGGATCGAGCGTAGCGAAGCCCCCAGATCCCCAGTTTTCGAAAACTCGTGTGGGGGGGGGGCTAAGCCTCCACCCCCGCCACCCGCCCGCACAATTTATTCGCTTTTGGGTTAATCCGAAAATCGAATTACATTGACTTTATGAATCAAGTTAGCACATCCGCTTATCAAGCATTTTTAAGAGATATCATTTCGAGACGCCAAACCGCGAGGCTCACCCAATCGGAATTGGCCGACAAATTAGGTCGCCCACAGTCTTTCGTCTCAAAAATCGAAACAGGTGAACGAAATGTAGACGCCGTTGATCTGGTTAATATCTCATATGCCTTGGGCGTTGATCCCTACGACTTGTTGCGGACA
>CAYPCC010000306.1:0-2537 GCA_964409095.1 uncultured Phycisphaera sp.
GTCCCGCCGGTCCCGCCGGTCCTGCTGGCGCCGTCGGCCCACAAGGTCCCGCCGGTCCTGCCGGTCCCGTTGGTCCTGCCGGTCCCGCCGGCGCCGTCGGCCCTGAAGGTCCGGCTGGCCCACAAGGCCCGCAAGGGCCCACCGGCATCGTTGCCACCGCGACATACAACGGCTTTGCCGGAACGATCGTCGGCAACAACTTCGTCTGGGTGTTCGCCGGTCCGCAAGCGATCGTCACCACCGTTGCGGGCCAACGCCTGACCGGCGCCGCCGAAGTACCCCTCGGTCTCGCCGCTGGTGCCCAAACTGCACACGTCGACCTGTGCTACCAAAACAACGCCAACCCTGGGGCTCTGACCAACTTCTCGGGTGGCGCTTACTCGATCCATCAATTCGCAGCCGTTCGCGCCGCATACCCGGCCGCTGGCTCGGTCGTCCCACCCGCAGGGACCTGGCGCGTCGGTTTGTGCGTCCGCAACGGCAGCGCACAAAACATCTCGAACAACGACTACGTCAACGGTTGGGTGCAAGTCACCAACTGAGGTACCCTCTCGGTTCACCTCGCCACGGTCGGCGTCGTGAACCTTGGCCATGCGTACCGACACGACACTGGTCCTCGCAGCCGCCATCCTCGGCGGCTGTGCCCTGATCGCCACCGCGCTGTACTTGGGCCTCGCCCATACCAGCCCGGTGGCCCACGAGCCTGTCGCGAAACCACCGAGCAACCCGGTGGCCACGCCGCCGGCTGCCACGATGATTGCAACGACACCAAAAATCGCGACACCGACCGCCGCCCAAGCCCACGCCGCCGAGGCCATCGCGTACCACCGCGGTCTGTTGCTCGCGCGCTGTCCCCCACCTGCGGACACCGTGTTTCATTTCCAGTTCAACATCACGTTCGATGCCCACGGCCAACAAGTCATGCGTGGCATCGCGGACGACCGCCGCAATCCGACCTCCACCCTGGCCCAGTGCCTCAACGAAGCCCTGCCGGGCCTGCGGATCCCCCCACCAGGGACGACGATGGCGGTCGACGTCCCGCTACAACTGCCGTGATCGCGGCCTCGACCAGAAAGAACCCTCGCCATGGTGATCAAGACCACCACCCTCAAACTCGCCAGCGCAGGCATCATCTTCATCGCAGCCGGCATCTGGTGGTCTCAACGTGACCCCGGCCCGCAACAACCCACGGCGACCACCACCACCACCAAAAAATCAGGCGCCGCAGGGGTGCGCCCAGACACCTTCGACCCAGCCCGTCGCACCGGTGACGACGACGACGCCGCCAACCAGGTCGCCAACGCTTCGTCCGCCACCCCTGTCGCCGACGACATCCTCGCCGCAATGCATCAGGCCGAACGCGATGCCACCCCAACCCCACCCAGCGAGCCGATCTTGCCCACCGCCTATGCGATCGCCGCCAGCGAAGGCGCGCAGGCGGTGCAAGCCGATGTGCTGGCCCAAGTCCAAGGCCTCGTCAGCGACCAACACCAAAACCTCCGCAACTCGTGCTGGACCGGTAACGTCCCCGCCTCGGCAGTATTTCCGATGTCGGCCACCTTCGGCGAAGACGGCAACATGCTGGCCCTCAGCATCACGGATGACCGCAGCGCACCCCAGGTTGGCGCCTGTGTCCGCAGCCAACCATGGGCCCTCAAGGTCGACCCACCCGGCGTCAAAGTCACCGTCGAGCTGCCGATCGAACTGCCCTAAACGAACTGCCCTAAACGAACAAGGCTCGAAGTAGCCACCGGCCCCAAACCCACCGCACACAGACCGCGCCACTGCAAACTGACAACGAAGACCTTGTGACACTGGCAGTTTGGCCGCGATGCTAGGTTTGCTTGCTGGAACTTGTGTAGCTGTTTGGTACGTGCGGAGGAGGCTGTGATGCCGAGTCGTTGGGGATTCTCGCGGTGGAGCTGTCTGGGTGTCTTGACCCTGGGATTGTTGCTGGCACAACCAGTCGAGGCCGCAGTGCCGGCATCGGTGACCCACCAAGGCCGCCTGTTCGACATGACCGGCGAACCAGTGTTCGGCCCGCAAACCCTGCGGTTTGCCATCTACGACACCGAGTTCGATGGTGTCGAGTTGTGGTCGGAGACCATCAACATCGACTTCGATGAAGGCTTCTTCTCGGTTCGCCTCGGCGAGCAAACGATCCTCGACGAAGTCGTGTTTGACGGTTCAGTCCGGTGGCTCGGCATCACTGTTGGGGATGATGAAGAGATGTCGCCTCGCGCCGCCGTCGCGAGTGTCCCGTACGCGATGTTCGCCGGTGATGTCCGCGGGGAGATCAATCCCCTCAACATCAACATCCAAGGCTTCGGGCCCGTCATCGACATCAACGGCCAATGGGTCGGCGACCCCACCGGCCTGGTCGGCCCCGCTGGCCCTCCCGGTCCCGCCGGTGCCGATGGCCCCGCCGGACCCGCCGGCCCGCAAGGTGAACAAGGCGAAGCCGGCGAAAAAGGCGACAAGGGTGACCAAGGCGACCAAGGCGAACCCGGCGAAAAAGGTGATAAGGGCGACCCCGG
>CAYPCC010000307.1:0-2490 GCA_964409095.1 uncultured Phycisphaera sp.
TGTTTGCTTTGTTGCGGCTGGGTGCCGAGAAAGCCAAGCTCGCCGCCGCAGACGATAACCGTCCCGATCCCGCAGCGGCCGACCGGGCGGGGAATAGCTCAGAAGACGGCGACGCGACCACCCCCGGCGTCATGCCCACCCCCGCGTGACGCTAGACCATTCCGAGTTATACCGACTGGTTTTCACCCCACACTTCCTCCGGGAAGTGTTTTTCTTGATGCGCCGTCTGCATAAAAAACGCTGTCACGCCGCCTGAGCTGCCACCGCGCGACGAGCGGTTGATCCGTCACGATTGTCTGGCCCAATACCCGCCCTCCTCTTTCCGTTTTAGCGGGGATCACTTCATTCCAGCGGGGTTTATGGCCGAAGTAGAGATAGATCCTATTGTCAGAATCCCCAAGCGACCCCCGCATCTCCGAGAGGCCTTCATGTCGATCAAGCTCAAGCTCACCCTGCTCGCCGCCGTTCCCCTGCTGGTGATCGCCGCGATGGGGGCGACCACCACGCTAACCAATGCGCGGGTCGCCAACGAAATGAAGAGCGTGCAGCGGCTCTCGCATCTTTCGGTGAGCCTCAGCGCGATGGTCCACGAAACCCAGAAAGAACGCGGCCGGACCGCGGGCTACCTCGGAAGCCAAGTACAGAATTTTTCGGCTGAGCTAAGCGATCAACGCAAACTCACCGACACCCGCATCGCCGAGGTCCGCGGGTTCCTCGCCGACTTCGACGCGACCGACTTCGATCAATCGTTTCAGGACAGCCTCGCCGCCGCACTGGCCGACCTCGACCAGATCGACGGCAAGCGACAAGCCGTCTCGGCCCAGAGTATCCCCGCCGGCGAAGCCATCGGGTACTACACCGCGATGAACGGCAAGTTTCTCGACGCCATCGGCGTCATGTCCGAGCAGAGCCAAGACGCCGACCTCACCCGCGCGATCACCGCCTACGTCCACTTTCTCAAAGGTAAAGAGCGGGCCGGCATCGAACGGGCCGTGCTTTCCAACACCTTCGCCGCTGACGCCTTCGGCCCCGGCATGTACGCGAAATTTATCTCCCTCGTCACTCAACAAGACACCTACCTGACCGAGTTCAAAGCCCTCGCCTCCCCCGACGCCTTGGCCTTCACCGACCAGGCCGCCCGCGATCCATCGTTTGCTCAGGTCCAAGCCTACCGCGAAACCGCGCTGGCCAAAGCCCAGACCGGCCAATTCGGCATCGACCCCAGCGTATGGTTCAGCACCATCACCCAGAAAATCAACAAGCTCAAAGAAACCGAAGACTTCCTCTCCAACGAACTTCAAGCCCAGGCCCAAACCGCCGCCACTGCCGCCACGCGCGCCGAGATCATTTTTGCTGCCGCGACCGCACTGGTCGTCTTGCTGGGCTGCTTTGGCGCGTGGCTCACCGTGCGTTCGATCAACCGCCCGCTGGGCAAATTGGTCTCGACGATCCGCGAAATCCAAACCACCAACAACCTCACCCTCACCGTTGACAACCATTCGAAAGACGAAGTCGGCCAACTCGCCGGATCGTTCAATGAATTTGTCGGCACCCTCCGCGACATCATCGGGCAAGTCCGCCAATCCAGCGAAGAGGTCGCCGCCGCCGCCACCGAAGTCGCCGCCTGCAGCGAAGAACTCACCGCCGGCATGGGCGAGCAGTCGTCACAGATGATGTCGATGAGCGCCGCGATCGAAGAGATGTCTTCGAGCGTCGTCGAAGTGGCTCGTCAGGCCGCCGACGCTGCGGGTGATGCCGACCGGGCCGGCCGCGTGGCCCGCGAGGGGCAGGATGTGGTTCGCCAAACCGTCGAGGGCATGCAGAGCATCCGCGACGCCGTGACCAACTCCGCCAACGCCGTGGCCGAACTGGGTAAACGCGGTGAGCAGATCGGTGCGATCATCGCCACCATCAACGACATCGCCGACCAGACCAACCTCTTGGCCCTCAACGCCGCGATCGAAGCGGCCCGCGCCGGCGAGCACGGCCGCGGCTTCGCCGTCGTCGCCGACGAAGTCCGCAAACTCGCCGACCGCACCACCCAAGCCACCGACGAGATCAGTCAGTCGATCAACGCGATCCAGCAAGAGACCGGCTCGGCCGTCGAACGGATGAACACCGGCACCGCCCAAGTCGAAGTCGGCGTCACCTCCGCGACCCAAGCCGGCACCAGCCTCCAGCAGATCGTCGGCACGTCCGAAGGGCTGGCCAGTAAAGTCCAGTCCATCGCCGCCGCGGCGGAGGAGCAGTCCGCCGCGTCGCAGGAAGTCGCCATGGGTATCGAGCAGATCAATGCTGTGAGTTCGCAATCGCTCGAAGGCACCCGCCAAGCGGGCGAAGCGTCGGAGCACCTCTCCCGCAAAGCCGAAGACCTACGCGAGCTGGTCAGCCGATTCGAAACCTAATTTCGAGAACACGCCTCGCGTCGCCGACCAACCGTACTATGCTTCTCGCATGTCACGCCCGGCCTTCACGCTCGTCGAACTGCTC
>CAYPCC010000308.1:0-2467 GCA_964409095.1 uncultured Phycisphaera sp.
CAAACCGTCGCCATCTACGACCTCGGCGGCGGCACCTTCGATGTCTCGATCCTCCGCCTCCAATCCACCCAAACCGCTTCCGGGGGCGGCACCATCGACCAAGTCCTCGCCACCGACGGCGACACCCACCTCGGCGGCGACGACTTCGACCAAGCCCTCATCAATCTCTTCCAAAACGACATCCGCCAACAACTCTACCAACCCAATCTCGCCTTCCCCCCCGCCACCCAACAAGCCTTCCGCCACCTCGCCGAGCAAACCAAAGTCAAGCTCAGCACGGATGACCAAGCCCACATCGAAATCGACCTCGACGGCTTGTCTTCCAATCAAAAATCCTCAACCCAAAATCAAAAATACCAGCGCACCCTCACCCGCGCCGAATTCGATTCCCTCATCGACCCCCTCATCGACCGCACCCTCGACGCCTGTCGCCGCGCCGTCAAAAACGCGAAGTTAAAACTTCCGGAGGTTGATCGCGTCATCCTCGTCGGCGGCAGCACCCGCGTCCCCCTCGTCCGCCAGCGCGTCGCCGAGCTCTTCCAAAGCCAACCCTACACCGCGCTGAACCCCGACGAAGTCGTCGCGCTCGGCGCGTCGGTTCAGGCCGCCGTCCTCGCCGGCATCAAACGCGACACCCTCCTGCTCGACGTCATCCCCCTCTCGCTGGGCATCGAAACCATGGGCGGCGCGGTCGCCAAACTCATCGTCAGTAACTCCACCATCCCCGCCCGCGCCACCGAGATGTTCTCCACCTACGTCGACGGCCAAACCAACGTCAAGATCCACGTCCTCCAAGGCGAACGCGAACTCGTCGCCGACTGCCGATCCCTCGCCACCTTCGACCTCACCGGCATCCCCCCCATGCCCGCGGGCCTCCCCAAAATCAACGTCACCTTCCTCGTCGACGCCAACGGCATCCTCTCGGTCCAAGCCGTCGAAGAACGCAGCGGCCGACGCGCCCACATCCAGGTCGTCCCCAACCACGGCCTAACCCGCGACGAAATCACAAAAATCGAAAACGACTCCTTCACCCACGCCCGATCCGACATGACCGCCCACCGCCTCATCGACCTCCGCCTCAACGCCAAGCTCGACCTCAGAAACATCCAACGCCAACTCGACCGCTTCGCCGACGACGATTCCCCCAATCAAAAATCCGCAATCAACAATCAAAAATCACTCACCCTCGACCCCGCCTACCGCACCGAAATCCAAGCCCACATGGCCAACGTCCAAGCCCACATCGACACCCCCGACGCCCAATCCGACCCCGACGCCTTCCAACAAGCCCTCCACGACCTCGACCACGCCACCCTCCGCCTCGCCGAACTCAACATCGCCCGCACCCTCCGCGACGAAGCGTAAATCCGTGACTTTTCCGCTCCGCCCCGAAAACCCATGACTTCACCCCGGCCATGGCTTACAGTCTGGTTAAGATTTCATCCTGAACACCGGAGGATCATCATGCCCGCGCGTCGTCTCCGCCCCGCCCGCCCCGGCTTCACGCTCATCGAACTGCTCGTGGTCATCGCCATCATCGCGCTGCTCATCGGCCTGCTCCTGCCGGTCCTCTCCTCCGCCAAGCAGACCGCCGTCAAAATCCACTGCTCCGCCCAGGTCCGCTCCATCGGCACCGCGCTCGAAATCTACGCCAGCGACTCCCGCGAAAACTACCCCCTCGCCGGCCACAAAATCGGCTGGGACCAGATCGACCTCACCCCCAACGGCACCGGCATGAACTCCTGGATGCAGCAACTCTTCACCTACATCCCCAGCCAAGACGTCCTCTCGGGTTGCCACAGCTACCCCGCCACCACCCCCTACCACTACTTCCTCAGCACCCGCGCCGAATACCTCGTCAACGGTGGCCAGTTCGGCTCGGTCAAACGTCTGCGCATCAAAAACACCTCCGCCCACGTCTTGCTCGGCGACAACACCTGGGACTTCAACGAAGACCCCGACCCCGACGCCGACAAAGACGACTACACCCAGCCCACCCTCGTTTTCCAAGCCGGCACAACCTCCGCCACCGGCGTCAGCTGGCAACCCCAACACGTCAAAGGCCTCAACGTCGGCTTCGCCGACGGCCACGTCGCTTCCTTCCTCGAAGTCGACCCCGACCGCATGACCTGGCGCTACGACACCATGAACCTCTGGTAACCCCCCACCACCACACCCCCCAAAGCCGAGCCATGGCATGGCTCGGGCTCCGACTCCGACTCACCACCCAACCGCTTCCCCCGATTTAGCCCCGGCTGAATGTTTCGATCCACCACAGAGAACAAGAGGCACGGAGACACGGAGAAAACCAAAGACAGCGGATCAGGTTTTAAAACCAAAGTCTTCCTGCCTTCTTGCCTTCCTCCGTGCCTCCGTGTCTCCGCGCCCTCCGTGGTGGATCGAATCCCGACACCGCGGCGCGCACAAAATCGACCGATTCCTGAACTTTTTTTGCAAATCCCAAACC
>CAYPCC010000309.1:0-2464 GCA_964409095.1 uncultured Phycisphaera sp.
CGCATGTGTGCCTGGCGTCGACCTCGCACCTCACGCCCCCCGGAATCCCCCCCGGAATCCCCCCCGAAATCCCCCTCGGAAGTTTTCACTCCAAATGACGGAGTGCAAGAAAACTTTTGGGTTGACGTGATGCCGGTCATGTGGTGATCGGCGGTTCTTCACTTGTCGCCAGGCATTATACCCGCTGACCTTACCCGGCAAGCCCGCGGGCTTCGCGGAACATCACCAGCGCCTCGCGGCGGATACGGCGCATCCGTACCGCGACCACGATCCAAAAAATGAATTGCGTGAGTAGAAAAACCATCCCGCCAAATATCGCCGGGACCCCCACCGCCATCAGCAACGGGTCGAGCCAGGAAGGGGACGTACCGCCCCAAGCGTAGCTAAACGACATCCCCAGCAACACAAGCGACCCGATGGCTAAGCCCGGCCAGACCAAGCTAAATAACGCCAACCCGTTGCCGACTCGACGCAGCGTCGGCCAGTCGGCGTCGCCGCACACCCGCGCCGCGTAACGCAGCACCCCCGCGAAATGGATACCCAACGCCGCCGCAAAGATACCGGCGTGAATCACCGCGGGCCAAGGCGCACCGTAGCCATCAGCGAGTGCGAATAGCAAAATAATCGAGATGGCGGCGGCGGCACCACTCACGGCGATGATCCGCTGGAGTCGTTTAAATTCCGGCCGACTCTTTGGCGCTTCGACCACCAACGTGAGTACGCCGAGCAGCCACGCGAAGATGCCGAGGCCAAAAAGATAAGTCGTCGGAATCGCAATCGCCAAACACACCGCAGCGGCTTGGATCCGTCTTAGCCAATCCAGCGGCAGCAAACGGATGTTGCTGGCGTTGAGCGTGTCCCGGATCGCCGCGCCGCACTCGGGGCAAACGTCGTCGGGCGCACGCATCCGCAGCAGGTACCCGCAGGCGTTGCACGGCAGATCGGCCGCGATCAACCCCTGGGCATCCAACGCCACCAAACGGGATGTCGGGTCAAACGCAGCGGGTTCTATCAATCGACTTACCCCCGCATCGCTTGGAGGATTGTGGCGTATTCGACGATCGCGTCATGGGTGGTGTACGCGGGTTTCCAGTTCAGGCCAGCCATGGTTTGGGTGATGTCGGCACAGGTGTAGTCTTGGTAGAAGCTGAAGGGGTTTTCAAAGTAGTCGGGCTTGGCGTCGGTGCCGAAGGCTTGGTTGAGGGCGGTGACGATCTGGTTGAAGCTGGTGGCTTCGCCGGTGCCGCAGTTGTAAATGCCGGATTTGCTTGCGGGGTGGGCCCCGGCCATGGTGCAGCCGACGACGTCTTTGACGTAGACCTGGTCGCGGGCCTGGTCGCCGGGGTCGAAGATGCGGGGGCGCTTGCCGTCGAGCATCTGCTGGGCGAGTTGGTAGATCATGGACGCCATCTTGCCCTTGTTTTGTTCGCCGGGGCCGAAGACGTTGAAGTAGCGGAGGCCGACGAGGTGGGCGTCGGGGTGTTTGGCGAGGGCTTTGCGTTGGATGTTTTCCATGACCCATTTCGAGAAGCCGTACACGTTGGCGGGTCGCCCGGCGTCTTCGAGGGTGAAGGGGCGGCGCTGGGCGAGCGCGCCGTTGGCGGCCGTGCCGTAGGTCGCGGCGCTGCTGGCCCAGACGAGTTTGATCTGACGCTCGATGCAGAGTTCGACGAGGTGGTCGAACGGCTCGACGTTATCGCGGATCATCTGGGCTTCGTCTTCGACGGTGGTGTCGGTGATCGAGGCTTCGTGGAAAATGACATGGGGTTCGTAAGCGTCGAGCAGTCCTTCGAGGTCGAGGGTGTGCAGAGGCCGGGCGATGATCTCGCCGCGGTAGGACCAGCCCGCGGAAGCGGCGTTGGCTTCGACGCTGAGGTTGGCGAACGTACCGAGGCGCATGTCATCGACGACCAGTAGCTCGGCGTCGGGCTGCTGTTCTTGGAGGGTGCGGGTGAGGTTTGAGCCGACGAAGCCGGCTCCGCCGGTGATGAGGTAGCGCATGATAAGGCGTGCTTTGCGGGGCGTGAGGTTGATTAAAACTTAGAAGCCGTGGCGGCCCCGAGTCATTGACTCGGGGCTAAATTTTTTAGTTTGCGCCGCGGTCGGGTGGGGGGATGAGCAGTTCCATGCCGAGCTTGAGGTTGCCCGGGTCGTCGCCGATCTTGGCGCGGTTGGCTTGGTAGATGAGTTCCCACTTGGCTGAGGAGTTGTAGAACTGTTTGGCGATATTGCTGAGGTTGTCGCCGGACTTGACGATGTGGGTCGCTCCGCGGCGGGGCAGGTCGTCGCCCGCCTCGACGGTTTCGGTGGAGGCGGGAGCGGGATCGGGGCCGGTGCCGTCGAGGTCGGGGAGCTTGATTTCCTGGCCGACGCGGAGGCGGTCGTGTTGAACTACCTTAAGGCGGGGAACGCCACGGCCGACGGGTTCGTCAGGCCGCAGCACCGGGCGCTCCTCGATGTCGAC
>CAYPCC010000310.1:0-2452 GCA_964409095.1 uncultured Phycisphaera sp.
TGGTCATGAACTTGGGTGTGCTCTACTGCTTCACCGGCACCGTCAAAAACGGCAGCGTCTGGGCCAAGGGCGACACCCTCTACTACGCCCTCAACATGGACCACTTCTATCGGTTCTACCCGCAAGAAGCCTCGTCCATCCTCGGGACCAACCTGTTTCGCTTGGCCACGTGGGTGACCCACTGGTGGGAAGCGTTCTTCCCCCTGATGATCGTCGGCCTCGTCACCCGCTGGGGCCTGCGCGAACGCCTGGCCCCGCTGTCGCCCGCCCGCCGCTGGGCTGTGCGCGCGGCCTGGGTCGGCCTCGGCGTCATGGCCATGACCGTGGTGCTGGTCGCCTACCCGTTTCACTACGTCCAGCCGCGCGGCGGCTGGTCGTTGGTGACGATGCAACGAGTGTTCGCGGGCGCCTGGCTCGGTGGCATGGCGGTGGTCGGGGTGACGTGGTGGTTGCTCGGCACCGGCCGCATGCGCCTGACCCTGCGCGGGCGCACGGTTGTGTTCGACCGCGAGTGGTTTAGCCGGTGGTTTCTCGGTCGCCGGGTGTGGCTGACCCTCGGCTTGATGTTCCACGGCCAACTGGTGGTGCTGATGAACATCGGCATGTTCGCGCCGATCATGATGTCCACCTACCTGTTCTGCCTGCAGGGCGACGAGCCCGGGCGGATCTTGCGGCTACTCGGCCGCGGCTTGGCCCGCATCGGCGTGCCCCTGCCGGCTTCGTTGCAGATTCACCAACCACCGCTGCCCGCCGAAGACCGCAGCCTGCCGCATCACCGCCGCGACGGCCGCAAACTGCCCGAGCGCCTGATCTTCGGGCTCATCGTCCTCGCCGTCATCGGGGTGCTGCTGCGCGGCGGGCCGTTCATCCAGTGGTTCAAGATGTACGTGATGGGCGTCCCCGAAGCCGACGTCGGGACGTTCCGGCCACACATGGGCTGGACGGTCGCCGTCGTGGGCCTCGTCTTGGTCGTCTACACCTACCTCGACGGCCACCGCGGCACGCCCAAGGCCCGGGCCAAGCTGCTCGGGTTGGCGGCTGGCCTCGTCGGCTACGTGTGGTTGATGGGCGTGCGCTTCATCGACCCGGTGTCCCAAGAAACCTTGCGCCTGACGCGGGTGGCGGTCCACGTGGCGATGGCGTTGGTGTTGATCCTCCAACAATGGCCGGCGATCCACCGCCGCCTGGCCCGCTGGGGCCTCACGTTCCACGCCCCCGACCGGCCCAAACACGAACCCGACCGGCCGATCGAAGACCCACCTGGGCATGTCCAGGCCCCGTGGGCCTACGGGCCCGGCGGGCGCATGTTCATCGGGTTCTTGTTGGTGTTTCACATCACTGCGATCGCCGTGTGGGAGATGCCCGACAAAGACTCGCTCAAGTCGTTTCGGATCCCCGCCCGCGAACCCTTCAACACGTGGGTGTTCACCACCCAAACCGATCAGCAATGGGGCATGTTTGCTCCCAACCCGCCGCGTCACAACGTGTTCATGCGCGTCGTCCTGACCGACGAGAACGGCGAAGAGTGGGACATGCGCAACGACGTCTATGCCCCCGAACGCATGCCGATCCCTTGGATCTGGAACGACCGCATGCGCAAGATGAACCGCCGCGTCATCGGTGGCGAGTCCGGCAAAGGCGATGTCTACCAAAAATGGTACGGCCGCTACGTCTGCCGCGAGTGGGCCCGCACCCACCGCGGCGTGATGCCCGAGAAAGTCGACCTCTACAAAGTCTTCTACAAGATGCCGCCACCCGAGGTCGTCGCCCGCCAAGGCTGGTACCACCCCCCCACGCTGCTCCACGACACCGGACGCCAAGAACGCCAACACACCGAAAAATGCGCCACGGCGATCCAAGGCCAACTGCCCAACGACATCCGGGCCCGCCATGGCCTGCCGCTGCTCGACGAAGATGCGTTCAAGCCGCTGGTCATCTCCCGCAAAAAAGCCTGGGATAAACGCCTCGAACCCAAACCCGCCAAAGCGGAAACGAAGCCGGCAACGAAGACGGCAACCAAACCCGCCACGACCAAACCCGCCAAGAAGTGACGCGAAAGGACCGCGACATGCTTGCGGATACAAGCATCCGCCGGTCGCTACGCGTCCGCGGCCGGTGTTGCGGGCTTTTGCGGTGGAGGCAGTTGCGGTGGTTTGCCGACGATCAGTCGGGCGCCGCGGCTGAACTTCATGTAGCTCCACGACCAGTTGAGCAGCACCTGCAAGCGGTTGCGAAAGCCGATGAGGTAGAGGATGTGGACCAGCAGCCAGGCCAGCCACGCGATGAAGCCGGTGAGTTTGAGCCGGCCGTATTCGACGATCGCCCGGCGGCGGCCGATCGTTGCCATCTGGCCTTTGTCGAGGTAGCGAAATGGCAGCCGGGGTTGGTTGGCGAGTTCGCGGCGGATGTTGCGGGCGACGTGGCGACCTTGTTGCATGGCCACCGGCGCCAG
>CAYPCC010000311.1:0-2450 GCA_964409095.1 uncultured Phycisphaera sp.
TAAGCACGCACCGCCTCGCGGGTGTAACGTCCGCCGACGCAGACCGCCGCGCACTCAACGCTTCCCGGCTCGGGGAACGGCCCGATGTCGCACAAGATTTCGAGGCGATCCGTCAAGTCCATCACTCACTGGCCGATCGGGTGCCAAGTGGTTTTGAGTTCTTGGGTGTCGAGGATGGCGTACGGGCCCAGATCGTTCGCAGCGTCGCGGACGATCACGCGCTTGAGGTTTTCCGCCGCCGCGGTTTGCAGGGCCTTGATTTCCTTGGCGTCGTCCCCGGCGTAAATCACCGCGTTCACATCCATATGCGAGGCGAAGTGTTCGAGCAGTTCGCCGCGGTCGCCGGTGAGCAGGTTGACCACGCCCCCCGGAAGATCGGACGTGTGCAAGACCTCGGCCAGGGTCACCGCGCACAACGCTTGGGTCTTCGAAGCCAACACCACAACGCTGTTGCCGCCGACGATCGCCGGGGCGATCACTCCGACCAGCCCGAGCAAGCCCGATGCTTCCGGAGCGATCACGCCAACCACGCCCGTCGGGCCGGGGACCGAGAAATTGAAATGGCTGCTCGCCACCGGGTTCACGCTCGAAAACACCTGGCTGTATTTGTCCGCCCAGCCCGCGTAATGCACCAGCAGATCGATCGAGGCGCCCACCTCCGCCCGGGCCGCCTCGGGCGTGGCCCCCATCTGGATCAACTCGTTCGCAAACTGCGACGCCCGACCTTCGAGCATTTCCGCAATCCGGTAAAGAATCTGACTCTTTAAAAACGCCGAAGACTTGGCCCAGTTCGCTTGCGCGTCCCGCGCGGCAACCACCGCGTTGCGGAAATCCTTTCGGCTCGATAGACACAGGTTCGCCAATGTCTCGCCGCCGTCTTCAAGTTTGTAATACCGCCCCGACTCGGTGCGCGGAAACTTTCCGCCGATGTACAACTTGTACGTCTTGAGCACATTCAATCGTGGCGACGTTGAAGTGTCAGCGGCGGGCGTGTGATCCACAATGGTTTCTTCGGTGGGTTTCATAGTTATCAATCCGTTTTTAACCGCAGGTGAACGCCGATTGACGAAGATAAAAAAAGCAATTATTTTTTTGAATCTGCGTCAATCGGCGTTCATCTGCGGTTACAAATTGCCTTAATTCAGCAAGCAATACTCTTTCAACCCCTGGAGCCCGCCCTCACGGCCGACGCCTGATTCCTTTACCCCGCCAAACGGCGAAGCCGGGTCAAACTTGTTAAACGTGTTGGCCCACAAAATCCCCGCGTTGATTGCGCTGGTGACTTTGAAGATTTTTGAACCTTTGTCGGTCCACACGCCGCCAGACAGGCCGTAGGGCGTGTTGTTGGCTTTGGTGATCGCCTCTTCGACCGTGCGGAAGGTTTGCACCGCGAGCACCGGGCCGAAGATCTCTTCCTGCACGATGCGGCTGGACTGGGCGGCGTCCAAAAACAGCGTCGGTTTGCACCAATACCCCGCGCCCGACGGCAGGCTGCACGACGGCTGCCACTTGGTCGCCCCGCCCTCTTCGCCGAGGTCGAGGTATGCGTTGATGCGTTTGAGCTGCGCGGCCGAATTGATCGCGCCGATGTCGGTGTTTTTATCCAGCGGGTCGCCAACGATCAGCGTCTGCATGCGGTCTTGCAACTTGTGAATCAAGCGGTCGGCGATCGACTCCTGCACCAGCAGCCGTGACCCCGCACAACACACATGGCCCTGATTGAAGAAGATGCCGTTGACGATGCCTTCGACGGCCTGATCGAGCGGGGCGTCGTCGAACACGACGTTGGCCGCTTTGCCGCCGAGCTCGAGGGTGTATTTTTTCTGGGTCCCGGCGAGGGACCGCATGATGTTTTTGCCCACGGCGGTGCTGCCGGTGAACGCGACCTTGTCGATGCCGGGGTGGTTGACGATCGCCGCGCCGGTCTTGCCGGCACCCGTCACGATATTGACCACGCCGTCGGGCAACTCCGCGTCACGCATCACCTCGGCGAGCTTGAGCGCGGTCAGCGGCGTCGTCTCGGCGGGCTTGAGGACGACCGTGTTCCCGCAGGCGAGCGCGGGCGCGATCTTCCACGCGGCCATGAGCAGCGGGAAGTTCCACGGGATGATCTGCCCGGCGACGCCCAATGCGCTGGGTGTTTTTCCGGGGAAGGCATAACCGAGCTTGTCGGCCCAACCGGCGTAGTAGAAGAAGTGCGCGGCGGCGAGCGGCACGTCCACGTCGCGGCTTTCGCGGATGGCCTTGCCGCCGTCCATGCTTTCGACCACGGCGAACTGGCGGGCTTTCTCCTGCAGCAGGCGCGCGATGCGGTAGATGTACTTGGCGCGTTCGTCGGCGGGTATCCTGCTCCACACGTTGTCGTAGGCCTTGCGCGCGGCTTTCACGGCGGCGTCCACATCGGCTGCGTTGGCCTCGGCGATGCGCGCGAGCTTCTGCTCGTTGGCGGG
>CAYPCC010000312.1:0-2405 GCA_964409095.1 uncultured Phycisphaera sp.
GGGTGCATCGGGGTCACGGCCTTCGAGCAAGAGCGGCACCCACTGCTTGATGACCTCGCGGTCTTCGGTGTACTGCATGTCCTTGAAGAAATGGTGCTTGGTCATCTGGGCGTGGCGCGAGCGGAGGAAGTCCACCTGGGCTTGGCCGTAGACAAAGCTGATGTGCGGCACGGCGTTGACGAAGGACGAAGGATCGGGGATCACGCCTTGGCGTGCGAGATAGCCCCAGAATTGTTTGGAATGCTCGAACTGCTCGAAGATTTCGATGGCTTTGTGGACATCGACTTCGCCATCGTCGCCGCGGTCGGGGGTGTAGCTGAGTTCGCAGAGCCCGGCGTGGCCGGTGCCGGCGTTGTGCCAGCCGTTGGACGCTTCCTGGGCGAACTCATCCGCGGCTTCATAGAGCTGGATGGAGAGGTTCGGGTCGAGGTGCTTGAGCATCGCGCCGAGGGTGGCGGACATGACGCCGCTGCCGATGAGCAGGACGTCGGGGGAATCAAGGGAGCCGGGGGATGAAGAAGGAGTGGTGTTCAAGGGATTAGTTCGTTTGGAAGGGAGCGGGGCAAGGCGATTGAGCCGCAAATGCACGCGGATGAACGCAGATTCAAATCAGCAGGAATGCGTCAACGGTACTTTGCGGATTTTTCATTCTTATTTATTCATGATTTAGATTCGCGTTCATTTGCGTTTATTCGCGGCCAAAAAAAGCAAGTCATTTCAATCACAAGTCAACGGCGCTTCGTCGATTTGGATGTTGCGGTTGCGGAGTTGGTCGATGAATTTGCGGAGCGTCGCGTCTTCGGTGCGGTCGAGGATGATTTGGTCGGCGATCTCGACGGGGGCGAAGAACACGGTGGACGCGAGGCCGAGCTTGCTGGTGTCGGCCAGGAGGATGCAGCGCTGGGCGGATTCGAGCGTACGGAGCTTGACCGCCGCGTGGCGGTCGTTGGCTTCGCTGAGCCCGCGACGGAGGTCGATGCCGCGGCAGGAGAAAAAGAACTGCTGGATGTTGAGCGTTTCGAGCGTGCGGATCGCGTGCATCCCCGAGAAGGCCATGGCCTCGGGGTCGAACGTGCCGCCGGTGCAGATGACTTGGATCTGCTTACGGTTGGCGAGCGTCGAGCAGATGATCAGCGAGTTGGTCACGACGGTCAGCGGCAGATCGGGCAGCAGCTTGGCGAGCTGGCAGGCGGTGGAGCTGGCGTCGAGGGCGATGCAGGTGTGCGGCTGGATGAGTTGCAACGCGGCCCGGGCGATGGCGGCTTTTTGGGGGATGCTGGTGGCGTGTCGTTCGTCGTAGGGCAGGTCGATTCGGCCGTCTTGAGTTTCGAGGGCGACGGCTCCGCCGTGGGTCCGGGCGATGACGCCTTGCTCGGACAGCACCCGCAGGTCCCGGCGGATGGTTTCCTCGGTGACGTCCAAATCACGCGCTAAATCCACCACGCGGGCAGCCCCGGCGTCGGTGACGCGGTGAACAATCTGGCGGTGGCGTTGAAGAGCGATCATGAGTCTGAACCTCGCGAGAAAGTTTGAGCTGGTGAAGAATATCGGTCATAATCGGGCATGTCAAGCCAAATATTCACAGAATTTTTTGTTTGACAGCCCAAAAATGTTTGCTATTCTTCGTTTTATGTTGGTTGAACTCTGTTTCCGCCTCATCCTCTGATTGATCCTTTACCCCTTTTCCCGAGCCCACGCCATGACCGCACCTGCTCCGACCCAAACCGACTATCGCTACGTCAACTACGGCTGGGACGACGCGGCCGCCGCGAAGATGTCTCCGATCGAGCGGCTCGTGTACCGCTCGAACCTGCTCGGCGGCGACCAACGCATCACCAACACCGGCGGCGGCAACACGTCCTCCAAAGCCCTCGAAAAAGACCCGCTCACCGGGCAAGACCTCGAAGTGCTCTGGGTCAAAGGCTCCGGTGGCGACCTGCGCACCGCCAAGGCCGCCAACTTCTCGTCACTGGTGCTCGAAAATCTCTTGGGCCTGCGTAAGGTCTACGCGGACATGCCCCACAACGGCCCCAAGACCCCGGCCGAGGATGCGATGGTCGGGATGTTCCCCCACTGCACCTTCAACCTCAACCCCCGCCCCAGTTCGATCGACACGCCCCTGCACGGCTTCCTGCCGGGCAAGCACATCGACCACATGCACCCCAACGCCGCGATCGCCGTGGCCGCCAGCAATAACTGCGAAAAGCTGACGAAAGAAATCTTCGGCGACGAAGTCGGCTACGTGCCGTGGCTCCGCCCCGGGTTTGAACTGGGCCTCATGATGCAGCGTGCCCACGAAGCCAACCCGAAACTCAAAGGCCTGATCATGGGCCAACACGGCATCATCAACTGGGCCGATGACGACAAAGCGTGCTACACCCTGGCCCTCGACCTGATCGAAAAAG
>CAYPCC010000313.1:0-2403 GCA_964409095.1 uncultured Phycisphaera sp.
GGCTTCGAAGCCTTCGTCTTGGGTGCCGAAGCCGCCGGGGAAGAGGGCGACGGCGTGGGACATCCACATGAACATGAGTTTGCGGGTGAAGAAGTAGCGGAAGGTGACGAGCTTGGGGTCGCCGACGATGACGTCGTTGGCGTTGGTTTCGAAGGGGAGTCGGATGGCGACGCCGAAGGCGGACTCTTTGCCCGAGCCGGCGTGGCCAGCGCGCATGATGCCGTCGCCAGCGCCGGTGATGACCATCCATCCCGACTCGGCCATGGTGCGGGAGAAACGGACGGCGGCCTGATAGTCGGGGTGGTCTTCGGGGGTGCGGGCGCTGCCGAAGACCGAGATCTTGGGGTGCTCGTCGTAGGGGCGGAAGACCTTGAGGGCGTAGCGGAGTTCTTTGAGGGCGCGGGAGATGAGCTTGACTTCGCCGAGGCTGGCGTTGTCGGTGAGGAGTTTGAGGCCGGTGTGCATCACTTCGCGGACGGACTTGCCGGTGAGGGTGTCGGGGTTGCCGCCGACGTGGGTGATGAGTTGGTCCATGTCGGCGATCATGGATTGATCGACGGGGCTGGCGGGGTTGGATTCGGTCATGAAATCAAGTCTTTCGTGTAGCGGCCGCGGCGCTCGGGGTGGGCCGAGCGTTTCGGCGGTTTAGGGTTAAGCAGGGAGTTTAGTTGAAGCAGGTTGCGCTGCGGCGAGGGTTTGATTGTCGCGGGCCTCGACGGGCCGAACATCGGGAGCGACTTCGGTGGCGGGGTCGCCTTTGCCGGTGCGGACGCCCAGAGCGACGAATAGTTTACGTCTTGCGGCGTGGATGGGTCGGATGAATTTTCGCCAGAGGCGGATGCTGACGGGGCGGTAGCGGTCGAGGTTGAGTTGGTCGGCGGTGAGTTGGTCGGGACGATGTCGCCGCCAGTTTTTCATCAGGTGGTAGCGGTCGGCCCGCTGGGCCGAGGGCATCCACCACGCCCGCGGGTCGATGTAACGGGGCCAGCCCCGGCTCGCCAAGAGGCTGATCTGAAAATCAATCAAGTGCGGCCGGCCGTCGTCGCCGACGAGGACGTTGTCGCGTTTGTTGAGGTCCACCACGGCGACGCCGCGGTCGTGAAACGCAGCGATCAGTTTTTCCAGGGTAGGGAAAAAATCATCGCCCGGCCGTTCGCCGGCTTGCAACGGATGCCCCTCGACATAGCGCCGAGCCCCGGCGCTGGGCCAGGGTTGTCCGTCAACACGGATTTCGCCGAGCGTCGTTGGCACGCCATCCACGTCTTGCATCCGGCGATAGACGGCTTGCTCGCGTTCGTGAAACCATCGGCCTAACCACGCGAACGGCACCCCAAACGCCGGCTGCCGGCGACTAAACTTTCCGACCACTTTTTGCGTCGCGTCGTCGGCACAGAGATATAACGCCGTCGCGGCAAAGGCGTCGTGTTTATAGATGTGCAGGCGACGCCAGGTTTGCCTATCCGCCTCGAACCGGGCGGGCGGGTCGTCGTGGCCCAGGGCCCGGAGCCACTTCGGACGCGGCCGAACCGCGGGGGCGGCAGCATCGGGCGTCGGAGGCGGGGGGCTATCGGACATTGCGTGATTGTAAAGCATCTGGGGTGGCGTGCGGGCGGCGGGGCGTGAATACCCCCGTGGATTTGGCCGATAGCGTTAGGGGTGCGCTGCGGCGTTGACGGTGCTGCCTTGCTGATCCTGTAAAAAGAGAGACCCGAATGCCTTTGCCCAACCGCTATATGCAGCTGCCGCCCGGCCCCGATCCCGATGACGTGCCCCACATCGTGAACATGATCGTCGAGATTCCTAAAGGCAGGCGGTCCAAGTTCGAGGTCGACAAACAGTCGGGATTGATCAAGCTCGACCGCTACCTTTATAGCTCGGCGATGTACCCCGGCGACTACGGCTTCGTGCCGCGGACCCACGCCGAGGACGGCGACCCGCTGGACGTCTTGGTCATGGTCAACGAACCCACCTTCGCCGGCTGCCTCATCGAGTGTCGTCCGCTGGGTCTGTTTCGCATGACCGACAAGGGCGACAACGATTTCAAAGTGTTGGCTGTGCCGAGCACCGACCCGATGTTCGCCGATTATCACCGCTTGGCGGATGTGCCCAAGCATTACCTGCGTGAGGTCGAACATTTTTTTGCGACTTACAAAGAACTCGAAGGCGCGGACCAGGTGAAGACCCAAGGCTGGGGCGACGTCGAAGAAGCCTACACCGAGATCACCGAATGCATCGATCGTTTTGAGACGATGCAAAAACGCCGGGATGAAGACATCACCCAAGCGTCAGAGCGTCCGACTCGCCGGGCGAATGACGCGGCGTAAGTCGGCACATAGTGGCATCAGGGTAAAGCCGAGGGATCGCCATCCCTCGGCTTTTTCTTGCGCGCATCCAACTTGTCAA
>CAYPCC010000314.1:0-2400 GCA_964409095.1 uncultured Phycisphaera sp.
CGCACGCCTCGTTCTTCGGGCAACGCCCGCAGTCCGCCCAGACCTTCAGCGGCAGCTGCTGCCGATCCACCACCGCGAACCCCAACCGTTCAAAAAACCGCTGCTCGTAGGTCAGCGACATCACCCGCTTGATCCCCAATTCCTTCGCCTCGTCCAAACACGCCTCGACCAACCGCTGGCCCAACCCCTTGCCCCGATGTCCCGGCGACACCGCCAGCGACACCACCTCCGCCAACCCCGCCCAGATCACCGACAGCCCGCACACGCCCACCACATCGTGCGATTCCTCATCTTCCACCACATGAAACTCACGCACGTTCTCGTACAACACCGCCAACGATTTAGGCAGCATCAGCCCAAACTCGGCGGCATCGTTGATGATTTGCCCCATCGTCGGGACATCCGCGATTCTGGCCCTTCTTATCATTCTTGGATTGTATCGCCATCAAAAAACCCGCACCGGAATCACGATCCGGTGCGGGACTTCATGATCACTAACCACTACTCAGGTAACACGAACACCAACACTTGGCTGGCCTTGGCCAAACCCGAGACTTCGACGGCTGGGTGTCCCTCGACCGTGACCGCATCGCCCGTCGTGGCGGCTTGGCCGTTGACCGTCACGCCGCCGTTGGCGACGTGGATGTACGCCACTCGGTCGGCCGCTAGTGCCAAGGCCGCGGATTGCCCCGGCGTAAAATCGCCGACGTACACCTGGGCGTCCGCGCCGATCGTCAGCGAGCCATCTCGGCCGTCCGGCGTCGCCAGCGCGGCCAACGTCCCGTCACGGGTCGTGGGGTCGGGCACCGCTTCCTGATAGCGCGGCGTGGTGCCGTTCTCGCGTGGCATGATCCACACCTGCAGGAAGTGCACGGGGGCATCGGACCGGCCGTTGAATTCGCTGTGCGTCACGCTGGTGCCCGCGGACATCAACTGGATACTTCCGGGGGCGAGCGATGAGGCGTGGCCCATCGAATCCTTGTGGGCCAACTCGCCGTCGAGGACCCACGTCAGGATCTCCATATCGCGGTGGGGGTGGGTGTCGAAGCCCATGCCCGGGGCGACGCGGTCGTCGTTGAGGACGCGAAGGCCGTGGTAGCCCATGCGGTCGGGGTGGTGGTAGCCGCCGAAGGAGAAGCTGTGCTTGGAGTCGAGCCAGCCGAGGTGCGTCTGGCCACGGGTGGCGGCGGGGCGGAGCGTGACGGTGGGGGTCTGGGTAGTCATGGCGGGTTTCCTTTCGGCCCAGCGGGCCAAATAGTTGTTTAAACAAGTATACGCGATAATCACCCCATGTCAAGCGAGATAAAGACCCACGCAGTCGGTCGATTTTGTGCGCGCCGCGGTGTCGGGATTCGATCCACCACGGAGGGCGCGGAGACACGGAGACACGGAGGAAGGCCGGAAGCGTCTGGTTATAAAACCCCATTCGCTGCTTTTGGTTTTCTCCGTGTCTCCGTGCCTCTTATGCTCCGTGGTGGATCGGAAGTTGGCGGAATGGACGCGCATTGGGCTGCGAGGCTTGTGCCCGCTTTCCCGCCTCCGGGGTCGGGGCGTAAAACGATCGATCGGCGTCAGAAACTTCCCAGGGCATCGCTACTAAATAATAAAATATTAAGTTAAAACTTATTTTTATGCGGTTGCTGGGTTGATCCAAATCGCCATATCGCCAAGCCGTCCTATTACTCCATCCACCGCAGCGGCAGCCCGTCGTCCCCCGCCTCTCCGAACGTCAACGGCGGTAGCGTCTTCCAAGTGTCGAACATGTGGCCCATCAGCCGACCCACCGACAACGCATCGTCGAGCGCCACGTACGTCCGCGGCGGCGAATCGTACAGCCACGCCTCGGGCATGTGACGCATCTTCGACTGGCGGTACGGCTTGTGCAGCAACGCCATCGCCAACGTCCGCAAGTCCAACGCCCCTCGGCCAAACGGATTCCGCCCGACGAAACGCTGCAGGTACCACGTCACAAACATGTATCCCGCCGCCGCGGGATGCCCCACATACACCGGCCGACCCGGCAGATGCTTCAGCCAATCCGCATACTCCCGCATCGCCGGACCCACCGGCTCGGGCTCGTGGCGACACACCGCCCACGCCTCGGGTTTGCTCTTCCACCACGCCAAGGTGTCGTGATCGCCCTCGGCCCCCGGCAACAACTCCAGATTCACCGTAAACGTCGAGACCAACGTCTTGTCCCGCTGATACGCCGCCGACGCCAAACTCAACATCGAGTTCGGCCCCGGGATCGGCCCGTCACTCTCCACCGCCGTCGCAATATAAATTTCCGCTGCCGCCATAACCCCAAACCCCACTCAACATGAACCCCAAGGCAGAACGCCCAAAGAAACCAATAACGCAGCATAACCAAACTCGGCCCAAACCACGATCCCCCCGCCC
>CAYPCC010000315.1:0-2393 GCA_964409095.1 uncultured Phycisphaera sp.
TGTGGCGGAAGATGCTGGGAGAGGGTCTGGAGTCTCAGGAGATCACGGACACGGAGTACGCTGCGTTGGGGCGCCACTTCGTGATCACGGGTGGCCTGATTCGTGGCGCCGCCATTCGTGCCGGGGCGTGGGCGGAGGGCCGGGCGGTGGGTCGGCCGACAGGCCTTCGTCGTATTGATACTCCGGGGGATACGGCCGGGGCCGCGTCGGCCGCGCCGGCGGCGGCCGGAGCGTCCGGTTGTATCTTTCCCACACGCTGGCCTGCGCCCACAGCTGCTCTCGGGCCGTGACGTCGATGATCCCCGCTTGGCCGTAGCGCGGGTCGTAAAACACATGACCCGATGATTTGAGATACCCAAAGCTCTCGCCCACCGCGACCTTTGCCACGCCCAGCCGAAACGGCTCGGCCCAGTCGAACTGCGGCTCGATCACCACCCGCCCCGTGCGATCGATGAACCCGACCTGATGGTCGAGCGTCACCATCGCCAGCGACTCGTCGAAGTCGTCCGCCCGGTCGTAGGTGAACCGGATCACGACGTCGTACTCGCGGTTGAGATAGCCCCACTTGCCGTCGAGTTTCACCGCCGCGTGGCCTTGGGTGAAGTCGCGGGCCTGCTCGTAGGTTGGCGGCACCACGACGCGGAAGGTTTTGTCCATGTAGCCCCAGAGGCCATCTTGTTGGAAGCGGGCGAGGCCTTCGTTGAAATCGCCCAGCGCCTGGAGGCTCCCCGCCGTGTCGCGGTACGCCAGCTTCCCGTTCTTGTTGAGAAAGCCCCACTCTCCCGCGGCGGGCGGGGCCGAGGAGGTTGCGTTCTGAGCTTGCGACTTCGGGGACGATTCCGGGGCCAGTTTCCCCGGCAGCCGCACTGCGGCGAATCCTTCGTGAAACGAACGCACCGCCGTGAATTCGAGTTTCGTGGCGGGCTGGAACCGCGTGTCGATAAACCCGCAGCGGTTGCCCACCCTCACCCCCGCCCGCCCTTCGCGGAAACGCAGCGCCGCGTCGAGTTCGGCGGGAAGCCGAACCTTACCGGACTTGTCGATATACCCAAACTTCCCGTCCCGGCCGAACACCGCGTACCCCTCGGCGAACCGGTCGGCGTAGGCAAACCTCGGCTCAAAACGCCAGTCGCCGTTGCCCAACATAAACCCCGTCTGCCCGTCGAGCGTGAACCGAACCAACCCCTCTACCCCCACATCCGTCCAGTCCACCTCCGGCAACGCGACCACCCGGCCGCTCTGGTTCAGCAGCCCCCAATACCCGTTGACCTCGAACGGCAGCAAATCATCGTCCGTCCCGGCATTGGCGTACTTGAGCGCTTGCGGGCTGCCGACTTCGCCGAACAACGGCACGCCGGGGTTCGGCGGCTGGAACTGCGCTTGGCTGACTTCGACGCCCAAACCCATTAAACACATCACGCCCCAAAAAAGTTTGATACGGACGCCGCCCCGCCAACCAAGCAGGCCACACGGCGACAAGAAATGGAGGGTCCGAATAAACATGCTGCCACAGCTTCCTTCGGCCCGGTATCGCAAGGCAAGCCAAACCTCTTCCAGTTTAAGACTTAACGGCTATCCATTATGAGCGCTGGCGTTAAGCCTCGCTAGGAATTTCCCGAAATCATTCAGAGAACATGCTTAGTGACGGGGGTAAAGCGATGACTGGCTTATGAACCCCAATCCCCCACCAACAACCTCACCTCAAGAGTCGGCACGCACCGGCATCGCTCGGACGCTCTGTGCGAATACCTTTGATGAAGAGGCGTCGTTCGCTCAGGTCGTAGGCCGGACGTTGTCGCTGTGCGGCAACGAGTTGCACGCCGACCGCGTGATCGTCGTGGAGACCACCGCCCAGACCGGCAATGTGGTCGCCGCGGTGCAGCGCCAAGGCGAGCATCTCGTGACCGCGTTACCGGGTGATGACGCCACCGACGCGCTGGACCCCTACTGGATGCCGCCGCTGATCAACGGCGGCCTCGCCGACGACGTGCACACCCTGGCCCGGCCGTTTGTTCTTGTCGATCGGCTGATCGGCGTCATCGTGTTTTGGTGGGAGACGCCCCGAGCCAATCCGTCCACCGCTTCCGAACTTGACCTCGTCGAGGCGTGTGCCCAGTGGGTCAGCGGCGAGTGGGCTCGGCGAATCGAAGCCCGCCGCACCCAAGAACTCGCCGAACAACGCCACCGCGCGGTCGTCAAAGGCACCAACGACGGCTTGTTCGAGTGGGACCTGGACTCCAACCGCGTGGACTACTCCGATCGCTGGAAGCAGATCGTCGGCTACCCCACCGACGCCGAGCTCACCAGGCCCGACGACTGGTTCAACCAAGTCGAATCCAGCGACATCGCTCAGCTAGAAGCCGACTTAGCGATGTGCTTGGCCGGGCAAACCG
>CAYPCC010000316.1:0-1846 GCA_964409095.1 uncultured Phycisphaera sp.
CTCCAACTCAAACTCCTGCGCGTCCTCCAGGAAAAAGCCTTCGAGCCCGTCGGCAGCACCCGGACGATGCACGTCGATGTGCGATTCATCCTCGCCACCAACCAAGACCTCAAGCAACTCGTCGAGGCGGGCGAATTCCGTGAAGACCTGTACTACCGCATCAACGTGGTGAACCTGAAGATGCCGTCGCTGCGCGAACGGCCCGGCGATATCCCGTTGCTCGCCCAACATTTTCTAAACAAGTACACGAAAGAAGCGGGTAAGAATCGAACGCTGTCCAAAGCCGCGGTCGAGGCGATGCAGGCTCACGACTGGCCGGGCAATGTGCGGGAGCTTGAGAACGCGATCGAGCGGGCGGTGGTGTTGAGCAAGGGGCCGCAGATCGAGGCGGGCGACCTGCCCGAGTCGGTGCTGGAGGCGCCGGGCAATGCGGGGCTGCGCACGACGCGCGGCCGTGGCATGATCGGTACTTCCGGGGGCGGGGGGTTGATTCCCGCGTTGGCTGATGGCTGGACGCCGACGCCGTTGGTCGAGGCGTTGCAAGAACCCGAGCGACGGATCCTGATCGCGGCGCTCGAAGCCAACGGGTGGAACCGCCAGGAAACCGCCCGCCAACTCGACATCAACCGCACCACGCTCTACAAAAAAATCAAACACTTCGGCCTCGACGAGCCCGGCTGATTCAATAAGCTCCCGCCTATGATGTGGGTGCAGGCGATGCACCGTCGCCCACCACTTCTCGAAGCGGAGCCCCCTCATGAATCATCCCGCCGACGACGAAAAACTGGTGACGCTCGCGTTCCTCGAGGGGGAGATCGAGGCGACGCTGCTGGCGGACGAACTGAAAAACCAAGGCATCCCCGCCGAGGCCAGCGGCACGTTGACCGCGGGCTTCCGGGCCGAGGCCCCGGGCAGCGTCAAGGTGTTGGTCCACGAAAAAGACCTGCCCGCGGCGAAGCAGATCATGGACGACTACCACGCCTCGAAAGACGCCATCGACTGGGACCAGGTCGATGTCGGCGAGATGGACCCGGATGCCGATCGTGATTCGCCCGTGTAGGTTCATCTCCGCGCATGAGCCTACATGAGTGCGGCCATCGAAGATCATCCCCACGGATGATCCTCGATGAATACCTCACTTCCCCACCGACCGACGTGGTTGGAATGGGGATCAATACCAACGGGGGAACTTTTGCGATCGTCATCCCCACCAAGGCTTTCTCTGGCTACCATCAATCACTACACCCACCAACCGTTTTGTATAGAGGATCATCTGCCCGGATGAGCCGCGATGATTGAGGTAAGCAACGCGACGACACCCCCCGTGTAGGATCATCTCTCGGGGTGATCCTACACGGTGAATATGCCACGTATCACCCAATCACCAGTTCGCCAAAACTCGGGGGGTGGTCCCACGTCGCGTCCAGCGGCGGGGCGGTGATGACCCGGTGGATGGTGTAAGGCTCGGCCGGGTTCACGCCGAGGCCCCATTCAAAAACGCCCGGCCGATCTGCCACACATCCCCCGCCCCCATGGTCACGACCAGGTCGCCGGGCCGGGCGAGGATTTCGAGCTGTTCGACGATCGCCGCGAACGGGTGCAGGTGCATCGCGGTGACGCCCTGCTTGCGCAAGCGATCCACGAGCGCCCCGGCGGTCACGGCCTGTCGTTCTTTTTCGCTGTCGCGCACAAAATAAATCTCCGGCACGATCACGATGTCCGCCGCGCTGAAGCTCACGGCAAACTGCTCCATGAGGTGGCGGGTGCGCGAGTGTTGGTGCGGCTGAAAGACGCAGATGAGACGGTCGGGTTGGTGGTGTTGGCGGAGGGCGCGGAGGGTGGTATC
>CAYPCC010000316.1:1856-2391 GCA_964409095.1 uncultured Phycisphaera sp.
CGGTGGGGTGGTGGCCGTAGTCGTCGAGGACCATCGCGCCGTGGCGTTGGCCGAGGTGTTGCATACGCCGGTCGAGGCCGGTGAAGCCGGTGATGGCTTGGCCGATGGTTGGCCAATCCGCGCCGAGGCGGTGGGCGGTGACCGCGGCGGCGGCGGCGTTGTAGGCGAAGTGGTCGCCGGGCATGGGTTTGGTCCAGGTGCAGACCGCCTGGCCGTGGTCGTGGAGGGTGACGTGGGGGCCGTCGATCTTGACGCGCCAGTCGGCCTGCGAGGCGAAGCCCAGCGTCTGGACTTTCGCGTCCAGCCCGGCGGTGAGGTTCAGGCGGTGGGGCGACTCGTGCTGGATCAGCAGCGAACCCTCCGAGGGGAGCAGCCGGGCGAACGTGGCGAAGCTCTCGACGATCTCGTCGATGGATTTGTACAGGTCCAGGTGGTCGGCTTCGACGTTGAGGATCGTGGCGTGGGTCGGCGAAAAATTGTGGAAGCTGCGGTCGTATTCGCACGCCTCGGCGATGAGGATGTCGGGTTGGGCCGT
>CAYPCC010000317.1:0-2380 GCA_964409095.1 uncultured Phycisphaera sp.
AACAGTGACCCGCAACATCGACTCTGGCAGTTCTCGGCATGGCCAAAGCGTAAACGCTGCGAACGCAGCCGTCAAAACGGGGTCCGTCCCCATTTGATTCCCAAATCAAGGTTGAAGTCGTCGGGACGACCTACCTCGATCGCTTGCTGCGATAATCACAACCCTGATCCGATCAACTTGAATACGCCCACGGCAAGACCGCCGTGGGTTTTTTTCGGGGCTGTTTCCATTGAATTGTGTACTGGGAATCAAACGGGGAGAGAGAATATAACGGGGGAATAAAACGGGGCTTTGAACGCCAACTCGTCCCGCCAAGTGGCTTCGGTGCGGGCGGCGAAGGTCCGTTGCCCGACGTGCAAAGCCACCGCGGCCACCTTCCGCGGCGACTTGCTGGTGATGCTCATTCAATCGTAATCGGCCGACGGGCAGGGGGTTGTGTAGGGCAGGACAGTCCCCATTATTTGACGTCTTTGTCTGACCCGCCTGACCCGCCGCGTGTGTGGAAGTTGTATAGCGTCAAAGTTTCGACGCCATCTAGAATCAACCGTTCTTCCACCACCGGCTCGACGCGGAGGCTGGCTTGCGCCGCCGCGAGATACGACGCGATCAACGCTTCGGGGTACGGCTGGGTGACGATGTAGAGGTGCCAATAGGTGACCAGCACGGTGTCGCCGTCGTGCGGCTTGAGCGTGGTCGGGTCGGGGGCGAACTGCAGATCAATGCCCTGCTCCCGCGCTTCGCGGATGAGGTAGTGGCGGTTACGGGCCCACCGGCCGCCGTAGCCGATCATTTCGGGGGCCCAGCCTCGGCCTTGCAGCGAGCCGACGACGACCCACCGGGTGTCCGGGGCCGAGGTCGCCATCAGGTCGATCATCAGGTCGCGGGCGACTTCGTCTTCGAGTTTTTTGTAAGGCTTACGCACATCGCCGACCATCCCGATCCCGATGACCACCACCATCACGATCGCCGTGACCCGCAGCCCGCGTGCCGCAGCGATCGCGCCGCCCCGCCATCGAAGTAGGCCCATCAAGCCCACGCCGCTCAGCAAGCAGATCGTCGGGACAAAGCTCTGCATCGTCCGCGGCGAGCTGCCGTACGGATAGATCGCCAAACACGCCGCGATGAAGCACATGCCCATCGGCCAAAGCATCAGGCTCAGCACGCCCGGCTGCCGACGCCACAGCGTGACGATCCCCGCCATGAACAACACGAACGTCACGATCGAGCCCGCGTCCTTGCCGCCCGCGGGGTACGCCATCATGTTGCCGGTGTGCACCTCTAAAAACCACAACACAAACCGCACCGGCCAACCCCACACCCCGCCCCACCCCTCGAACAGCGACGGCGGAAAGCCCAGTGCCCAATACTCCGTCTCCGCCAAGATCGCGTTGGCTCCGTGCTGTATCACCCCGAAGACTTTCCACATCACCAGCGAACTGACCACCAGCGTCGCCGCCGCCCCAATCGCCCCCGCCCAGGCCGTCGCCGACCCCCGCAGCTCCCGCCCGCGGGCCAGCCCGATCATCAGCGCCACGCCCGTGCCCGCCGCCACGAAAAACGACGGATAGCTAAACCACACCCCCAGCCCGATCACCCCCGCATACCCCGCCCACCGCCGCAACTCCCGCGGTGCTTGCTGCACCCACCACGCCGCGATCAACACCCCCGTCGCCACCAGCAAGTCCCCCGCGTAAGGCTTAACCTCCGCCCCGTGACGCACCGGGTAATACGACGCCGCCAAGATCATCGCCGCCGCATACCCGCTCCGACGCGACACCACCCGCGGCGCCCACCACACAAACAAAAACAACCCCACGATCCCCGAAAACAGTGAAAACAGCCGCAGCACCCACTCCGTGTCCCCCAGCAGCTTCGTCAACGTCAGCGTCGACCACAACATCCCCAGCGACACCACCTGCGCGTGGTCCAGCCCCTCCATCATTTGGCCGTAGTCGCGGGTCAAGAAATTAACCGCCGTGAACCCCTCATCCCCCCACAGCGGAAAGTTCAGCCCCCACCGAAGCAATCGCCACCCCACCCCCGCCGCGATCACCACCACCGTCCACCGCCAGGGCGAACGGAGCCACAACGAAAGACGCGACGCATGGGCGGGAACCATTGGCTTCATACTCCGCATCCTACCGTCTTACTCCGCTTTGCCGCCCCGCCCCCGAACGAACCTTGCAATCACCCCCCAACGCCCACGGCGAGAAACGACGGGATGAGTGGGGAAATGGAGCATCGCCCGCCCCACCACGACACGGCCGAAACCCGACGCGTTGACTTATAGAAAATACTTAAGAAAAAAAATCGGCCGACGATAATATGAGACCTTCGATTAACCCGCCCGTCCCGTTCGGAGAAGTCGTGGGATTGGGTT
>CAYPCC010000318.1:0-2255 GCA_964409095.1 uncultured Phycisphaera sp.
CTTCGGCACACCCGCGTGCCGCCACGACTCGCGCACAGTGCGCGAAACGTCGCTAAAACTGTGCGGCATGCATCAACACACGCTTCGCTTGGGGCCCTACCGGCGCGGCCTGACTGCGATCACCGACCCTGTCGCCGCCGTCGTGGCCGCGGCTGAGATCGAGGTCGGGTTGTGTCACGTGTTCCTCCATCACACGTCGGCTTCGTTGATCCTGCAAGAAAATGCGGACCCTGACGTCGGCCGCGATCTCGAGGCGTTCATGACACGCCTGGTGCCCGACGGCGACCGACTGTTTCGCCACGTCGACGAAGGCCCCGACGACATGCCCGCCCACGTCAAGGCCGCCCTGACCGCGGCGTCACTGACGATCCCAGTCACCAACGGACGCCTGGCCCTGGGCACCTGGCAGGGGATCTTCTTGTGGGAACACCGAAACCATCCCGACCGCCGCACGATCACCGTGACCGTGCATGGGCTCGCCAAGCCATCCGGGGGCTAGCCACGCCCAGCGAGCCGCTCGGGGTGCCGCGAATGGTTCAACGCGCCGACAACAAATCGGGCATTGTAGGTCGCAGGTCATGCCCGGCATTGAACCTGCGCGCGCGCGATACCTGGCAGTGCTGGCATGGTACGGTCCGCGACGATGCAGTGGCAACGATGGACTGTGTGTGGCGCGGTGATGTGGGCAACCGGTTGTGCCAGTGGTGCCAGTGGCGACACGGCCGCGATGACGCAGGCGCAGACAGACAGTGACAGTCCGACGCTCAGCAGTTTCCCGGGCACCGAGCCGACGACCGGTGACGACCCGACGCCGACCACCACGACCACCACAGACCCTGCAAGTACAACCAATGCGCCCACGGACAGCGATACAGACAGTGCCACCACCGGCGACGAGCCATCGCCGTCGGCCTCGCGGATCGTGATCTATCAGCTCGTCGTCCGCCACTTCGGCAACCAAAACCAGACCCGCAAGCAAAACGGCACCCTCGCCGAGAACGGCGTCGGCAAGTTTGCCGACATCGACGATCTTGCGATCGCTGGCCTGCGCGAGCTCGGGGCGACGCATGTGTGGCTGACGGGCGTGCTGCGCCAGGCGACCCTGACCGCCTACCCTGACTTGCCGGCCGACGATCCCGACATCGTCAAGGGCCGGGCCGGGTCGTTCTATGCGATCCGCGATTACTTCGACGTCAGCCCCGACTACGCCGAAGACCCCGCCAACCGCTTGGCCGAGTTCGACGCCGTCGTCGACCGCCTCCACGCGGGCGGCATGCGGGTGCTCATCGACCTCGTGCCCAACCACGTCGCCCGGTCGTACGCCTCGGTCGTCCACCCCGAACTCGATTTTGGCAGCGACGACGACCAGAGCAATTTTTACAGCCCGACCAACAACCTGTTTTACCTGCCTGGACAAGCCCTGAGCCTCAGCCGCCCGGATCATTACAACCCCGAAGGCGTGGTGTTCGATGGCCTGTTTGGCCCCGAAGACGGCAGCCCCGGCCGTGCCGCCCGCGTCACTGGCAACAATCAGGCCTCGGCGACGCCCAGTCCCACCGATTGGTACGAGACGATTAAGTTGAACTGGGGCCTCGATTTTACCGACGGCACCCTCAACGTCGACCCGATCCCCGATACTTGGCATAAAGTCGACGCGATCGTCGCCTACTGGCAAGCCCGCGGTGTCGATGGGTTTCGTTGCGATTTCGCTCACTTTGTGCCAAATGCGGGCTGGGCGTGGCTCATTGCCCAAGCCCAGGCCCGCGACCCGGACGTGTATTTTGTCGCCGAAGCGTATGCCGACTTGGAGGGCCTGCTCGCGGCTGGGTTCGACTCGGTGTATTTTGACGATGCCTACGACGACCTCAAGCAGATCTACAAAGGCAACATCTCGCAAGCCGACTATGCCGCGCGGATGGCCAGCCTCGACGAATCCCAGCGGCCGAAGTACCTGCAATACCTCGAAAACCATGACGAGCGGCGGATCGCCTCGCCGGTGGTCGTCGAGGGTGGTGCCGACGATTCGGGGTTTGGCAGCAAAGACGCCGGCTACCAGCTCGCCCCGCTGGCGTACCTCTACAGCAGCGCGCCGGTCCTCGTCTACAACGGCCAAGAAGTTGGCGAGCTCGGGGCCGGCGTCGAAGGCTTTGGCCAAGAAGATGGTCGCACAACGATCTTCGACTACTGGTCGCTGCCCGAGCTCAGCAAGTGGGTCGCGGGCGGAGCTTTCGACGGCAGTCTGCTGGCACCCGACC
>CAYPCC010000319.1:0-2223 GCA_964409095.1 uncultured Phycisphaera sp.
TCACAACCCCTGTCTGGTTGCACTTGACCTGGGCCAGGGACGGGGTGAAGACCACCACCACCTCATGCTCCTCAACAAGCGATCCACGACCGGCTGGACCGAGGTGGTGCTGCCCGCGAACGGCCTGAACCCGTCGTCCGGCAAACTGCACACCTTCAGCGAAGAGCACGGGTCGATCTACCCCCGCCCCATCACAACCCAGGCCAACGGGCAGATGCGACTGCTACTGCCCCCACTTTCCATCAGCCGGCTGACCCTTGAGGCCCGCTGAAAATCAAAGTACGCCGCCTTTTTCATCGACCCATCCACCGAATTTCTCGCGCCCCGCTTGACATCCGACACGCATGTGGTGGTCTATCGTACCGTTTCGAATTCTCTACACTCTCGCGCTTTCATGGGCTTTCGAGTCTCGTCTTCAACCCCAGTCTGGAGGAAAACTATGTTGAAAATCGGTCACCAAGCAGCGGTCGTGTTCTCGGGTCTCGTTCTCGCGGCGACCGGGGTCGCCATGCCGGCCTCAAGCGCGATCATCATCACCGATGCCGTCGAAAATAACGACGGCTGGTCTTTCGCGGGGAACACGGCAAACGCCGCATTCGTAGGAGCAGCCACTAGCGGACTCAGCCCGACCGCCGGTGTGGCGTACGCCAAAAACAACAGCAGTACCAATTTCAATAATTATGCGTTTATCAAGGATTTCGAAACCGTCATCCAGGAAGGCACCTACACCTTCAAGTTCGACGTCGGCGACATGAACTTTTCGGTGTTCCCCGGGAATATCGCCGATCGCGCGGCGGTCGGATTCTTTGATCCTGCAACGCTTGACGGCTCTGGCGCGCAGTACCGCAACGCGGTCAACGCAATCTTCAATGATTCCACGACCACCTACACCGTGGTTGCCAATACCAACCCGTCCGGTGGCTGGCAGACCTGGGAATACACGCTGGTGGTCGCCAGCGGCAGTCCACTGATCGGCAAGGAAGTGCAGTTCGCCGCAGCCTTCAACTCCGGCGATGGAGGCGGCGCCAGGGGTGTGGCGTTCGACAATCTGAGCGTGAGCTACGTCCCCGAGCCGGGCAGCCTGGGGCTGGCCGGCCTGGGCGGCTTGGCCCTGCTGGCACGTCGGCGTGCTTGATCGATGCTTTGAAGTTTCCTTGCCTTCGCCGGTGAAAGCCGGCGAAGGCCATTGCTCCCGTCGGCTGGATCAAGCAGCTCCGCATTGTGCGTCCGGGCTGACGTTTGATCCGCAAGCCCACCCCAGCCATCAACAAGTCATTTCATCAAACCACACCGGAATCGAATTCCGTCGTGGGTATCTGCTTCCGGGGCCTTGCTGACTTCTGTGAGGTGGGATAGCTAACACCGAGCCGGCCACTGCACCATCCCTGGTGTTTGGGCGGTCTTGGGGCGCTTGGGATCTTGTTGGGTGTCGGGGTTGGTGATGCTTCGACGTGCCCGGCTCCGGGCACTCGGTTTGTCCGGCGGATCAGGCTGTAGGCGGTGGCGGCAAGCGGGGCTTCTTGGTTCGTCTTGCGGCGGCCGTTGTGACGGGTGCGACGCGGGCCGGCGATGGTCTAGAACCATCCGAAGCATCCCGCAAAGTTCTTACTCACGCGTTGGCTCTGGAGTAGCCCGGATCTTCGGCGCGCGGTTGCCAAGCGGGCGGTGGACCGACACCGCCCGCGCGAGGCCGTGGCGGTTCGTGACCGGGGCGTGCCGTCGCTCCTGCGTCCGCGCCTGGCCCGCGGGGCGGTGGGTGACGCATTCGTGTCCATGGAGCGCTTGGCGCCATGGAAGTCGGCCTGGGGATTGCGGCTCCTGAACGCGGGGTTGTCGCCGTCGGGGTTCGTCCCGTCGGGCTTGTTGGACTTGAAGCTCATGATCGAGCCCTCGGCCGAGAAGTGGTCGGTGCGGATGAGGCGCCGGGCCTTGACGCGGTAGGGCGTGTGGTTGAAAAACTCATCCACCTCGACGCTCACCGGGCGGGCACATCGCTCTCCGGCAGGCAGGCCCTGGGTTTCAACGTCCGAATGCGATTCCGCGGGTCGGAATCAGGCCTGATACGGCGTGCGCTGCATTCACAGCGTGCCGCAAAGCCCGGATCGCCCGGCCGATCGCGTCGCCGCCAACCCAACCCTCAACCTCGTGGAGTGAACTCGGACTCTTTAAGAACCAATCACTTGACACGGCGATTCGAAACGATACGATGTATTAACGCTTCAT
>CAYPCC010000320.1:0-2207 GCA_964409095.1 uncultured Phycisphaera sp.
GAAGATGATCGTCGATGCGGGGCTGAGCCAGCCCAACGCGACGCCGCCTTCGCTGGTGGCGTTCCTCGCGCGGCAGCCCGATACGGATCGGGCGGACGGGCCGCTGGTCCGCGTGGTGGCCCAGGGTGATCCGGCCGCGTCGCGTCGCGCGGCTCGCGTGCTGCGTGGGTCGGAGCGCGACTTTGCGGCGGCGCTGGGCGAGATGGACGCGGACACGCGCGAGACGTTTGCGAACCGGGTCTACGATGCGCTGGGCGACGGCCCCGAGCCGGTGTCGGGGCTGATGCGGACCGAGGTGGCCGGCGGGGGTAACGCGGGCGGCGTGGTCGGCTGGTTTGCCAAAGAGCTCGCGGCGGGCGTGCTGCCCGACCCCGCGGCGTGGGGCGACGCGGCGGGCGGCGAACGCGAGCTGATGTTGGCGGCGGTGAGTCCGGACGACCAACTCGCGGCCGGGGCGTTTGCGGCGCTGACCGCGATGGCCGGCGGCGACCGCGAACTGCAATACAAAATGTTCGAGCGGTTCAAAGCCGACCGCACCACCAAGACCGCCCAGACGATGGCCGAGGTGTGGATCGACGCCCGCAAGGACATCTATACCCAGCGGCTCAAGAGCGCGGCGGGTGAGTATCGGCTGGTGATGACGGTGACGGGCATCGCCCCGGCCGACGGCGGGCCGGGCAAAGCGTCGGACCCGATTTTGGGTAACGACCCGTCGGCACTGCCGGACCCCGATGCGGGTCCCGCCGCGGTCGAGACCTCGCAGCGGACGACGCTGGGCGTGCTGCGCCTGATCGCCGACGGCCGGGCGTTGACGTTCTCCAGCGGCTCGCCGGAGTTGGACGTGCCCGACGATCGCTTGGCGATCCGGATCAAGACGCCCAGCCAGCTCAAGTCGTTTGATGTGGCCGAGGTGCGGGCCTTGCCGTTGGATAAAGCCGAGGAGCCGTTGGACCTGTTGCCCGAGCCCGAGGGGCGTTGGCGGGGGGCGATGATGTTGGCGGATGGCCGGGACTTGGAGCTGGTGATGGAGCCGTGGGGCGGGGTCGAGAAGCCCGACGAAGCCAAGTCGGCCGACGCATCCGGTGCCGGGGACGACAAGAAAAAATCGCCGCCCCAAGCGGGCGGCGATTTACAGCGTAAGCCGTTTGCAGATTGAGTGGTGACGCGGCGGTTTTTACGCCGACTCGAGCAGCGTGCCGAGGTCCGCCTCTTCGTCATGCGGCCAGGTCTCGAAACCGTCGGCCAGGTCCCGAGCGCGTTCGATGATCTTCTGAGACACCTCGGGCATCGGGTAGTGTTCGCGGAGGAACATGCGGAGCTGGGCCGACTCGGCCACGCGGAAATACACCACGCGGTTGATGCGGTTGGTGGCAAACGTCACCGCCCGGGCAAGGCGGAAGCTCGACGCGGCCATGAGCAGCTCGCCGGTGGGCTGGAACCCGATGGGCAGAATTTCAAACTGCCACGCCTGACGTCGGCTGATGAGTTTGAGCGCCTCGGCGTCGAATTTTTGCTCGGCCAGGTCGATCGTGCCGGTGAAGCGGTGATACTGCTCGATCCACGCGGCCTCGATGGATTGCAGGGTCACATCAAACATCTGCTCGGCCAGGACGCCGAAGGGCAGCTGTTGTTTTTTCTGAGCTTGGACGACCTCGAAGACTTGCTGCTCGGTGAGCACGCCGTTTTCGATGAGGATTTGGCCGATGCGGATGGGGGAGTGGGACAACGCGATTCTCCTGCGGGGTGGGCCGGGCGATTTGCACGGCTACGCAGAAGATCGTCGGGATGGGGCGGTGAAATTACTCGGCCAAAGCGATGTCCCGCGGTTGAGGGCGGCGGAGACCGACACAACCCCACCAGCCGGAACGGTAGGGGTGGATTACGGGCGGACGCAGTTTTTTTGCGCCACGCCCTAAAGCCGAAGATCAATCGTTGACCGTTTAGCGGGCGACGCGATCAGTTCGGACTCAGGATATCCACGCGGGTCGGGCGGATGAGGTTGAGCTTGGTGGTGGGGTCGTAGATGGATTCGCCGACGATGCCGACGATCCGGCCGATCATCTGGACGGTGTCGATGGTCTCGTCGGGTTCGAGGTAAGCGACGGTGCGGCGGCCGGTGGGGTCGAGCAGACGCAGGAGCACCGGCTGGTTCGCCCCGGTGTGGACGGTCGAGGCGGTGAGGATGCCCACGGCGTCGTAGCCCGAGG
>CAYPCC010000321.1:0-2192 GCA_964409095.1 uncultured Phycisphaera sp.
TGTCAGGGACATTCTGAGGTATATATTGTTTATTGATATTGCCCCCGGAAGGCGGTGAGTTGGGCTTCGGCCCACTCGCCGCTTTTTTTATGCCCATCTTTGTCTGAATGTCTGCAAGCATGGCCCGTCGAGACCGGTGGCGGGGCGGTATGCTGTGGCGATGTTGCGACGGCTGCCCTCGATCTCTGTAAGCACGCATCTGCTGGGTGTGAGCGTCATCAGCCTGAGCGTTGGTTGTGCCGCCCGGCCCGACCCGTATTCGCCGCGCAGTCCCGAGATCGTCCTCGATTCCGCCAAGCCATTCACGTCCACCAACGATACGACCGCGCCGCCCACCCCCGCTCAGGGCGATACCGACGAGTCCGCCGTCCCCGTTGAAGCCATGGTCGGACAGATCGCCGGCCAACCCATCTACGCCCACCACGTCCTCGATGGGATGGAAGAACAACTCGCCACCCTCGGCCGACGCCTGCCCGTCTCCGCGTTCCGCCAGCAAGCCATGTCGCTCATCTTCGAGCAGGTCCGCGGTCTCGTGCAAGACGCACTCATCCAAGACGAGGCCAACCGCAGCCTCGCCCCCCAACAACGAGCCGGCCTCGAGTTCTTCGTCGCCAGCCAACGCGAAGAACTCCTACGCAAGCACGGCCAAGGCTCGCTCGCCCTCGCCGAGCGACGCATCCTCGAACAGACCGGCAAAACCCTTCAGCAAAACCTCCGTGACATCCGCACCCAGATCATCATCAGCACCTACCTCGACCGAAACCTCAAGCCGCTGATCAACGTCACCCGCCGCGACATCGAACGCTTCTACCGCGACAACTACGAGACCTTCAACCCGCCCGCTAAGCGCGAGATCCAGCTGATCTACGCCGACACCGACGAAGACGCGTCCTACTTCCTCGAACGCCTCCACGGCGGGGACCCATTCGACCAGCTCGGCCTCGACGAGCGCAACACCTATCCCGGCAAGGCGACCCCAATCCCCGTCGAGTCCAGCGACGCGATGTTCGGCCCCAACATCGACCCGGCCGTGCAAGACCTCGCCGAGGGCGAGTGGGCCGGCCCGTTGCCCAACCGCGGCAAGCAGTGGTTCGTCTACATGGCCAAACTCGAACAACCCGAAAGCCAAACGCTCTTCGAGGCCCAGGTCGATATCGAACGGGCCCTGCGCACCCGCCAGGAACGCGAACTCCAAATCGAGCTCGGCGAAAAGCTCCGCCAAAGCGCCAGCTTCACCGACGAGGCGCGGATGACCGAGGCCGTGCTGGAGATCGCGGTCGCCCGGTTCGCTTCGCCGTAAACCCACGCGATGGATTCGCCGCTCGCGGCTCAGCGCTCATGCTCCAACGCCTCCTGAATTTGCTGCCCCAACCGCTGCGCGGAACCCACCGTCAACGCGGGCAACGTGGCGAACGCCTCGCCGCCCAACACCTTAAAAAACAACGCTATCGGATCCTCGCCCGCAACGTCCGCAGCAAGCACGGCGAGCTCGACCTGATCGCGCTCGACCCGGATGGCCACACGATCGTGTCGGTCGAGGTCAAGGCCGGCGGGGTCAATCCGCAGTACCCCCCGGAGCTGCACGTCACGCCCGCCAAGCAACGCCGGATCGTCGCGCTCACGGCGCAGCTCGCGCGTCGCAACAAACTCACCGGTCGGCCGTTTCGCTTCGACGTCATCGCGGTGGAGTTCCCCGACGTCGGCGACCCGGTCATCCGCCACCACGTCGGCGCGTTCGCGTCGCATGTGTGAATTGGTTGAGGCATGCTAAGGCAGCGCTTCGCTTATCGCGGAGACAGTGAGACGCGGAGACGCGGAGCAAGGCATTGAATCAAAACCAAAATTTTGTGTCTTCTGCCTTATGTCTTTTGCCTTCCTCCGCGTCTCCGCGCCTCCAACACTCCGCGATAAGCGCAGCGCTGCCTTCCCCAAACAAGTTATCTTCCACCCCATGATCGACCTCCAAAAAACCATCGGCTTCGGCGTCGCGGGTAATTTCACCGGGCATCTCGAACAAGCGGGCGAAGCGTCCGACTTCGTCGGCATCACCGCCGCGGCGGGCGCACCCAAAGGCGTCTTTCCATTTTATGTGCCGCCGGTGAACCCGATCGATCCCAACCACTTCCTGTACACCTTCCCGCTCTCGACCGACACCATCGAATACCCCGGCGGCCATTTCGCGGGCCATTCCG
>CAYPCC010000322.1:0-2190 GCA_964409095.1 uncultured Phycisphaera sp.
CGAGGGATGGCTATCCCTCGGCTTTAGGGGGCGGGGTTGTGACTTTCGGGGGTTCCGGGGGTTCCGGGGGTGAGGCGTTGGCGGTCGCGGACGCCCAAGAGGTAGAGCACGGCATCGAGGCCGAGGGTCGAGACGGACTGCTCGGCCTGCTCACGGACGATCGGCTTGGCGTGGAACGCGATCCCCAGCCCGGCGCGGTTGAGCATGGGCAGGTCGTTGGCGCCGTCGCCCACCGCGACCACTTGTCGGCGGTTGATGCCCTCGGCCGCGGCGATCTCGCTGAGCAGGTCGGCCTTGCGTTGGCCGTTGATGATCTCACCCACGACGCGGCCGGTGAGGTGGCCGTCGATGATTTCGAGTTCGTTGGCGTAGACGTGGTCGAGGCCGAGTTTTTGCTGGAGGTGACGGCCGAAGTAGGTGAACCCGCCGGACAACACCGCGGTCTTGTAGCCGAACGCTTTGAGGTTGTGGAGCAAGACTTCACAACCCTCGGTCAGTTCCAATCGCTGGGCCACTTTGTGCAACGTCGATTCGGGCAGCCCGGCCAACGACGCGACGCGCTGACGCAGCGACTCGTCGAAGTCGATCTCGCCCCGCATCGCGGCCTCGGTGATCGCGGCGACCCGGTCGCCCGCGCCGGCTTCCTTGGCCAGCTCGTCGATCACCTCGGCCTGGATCAACGTCGAGTCCATGTCGAAGACGACCATGCGCCGCGATCGGCGGTACACGTCGTCTTTTTGCCACGCCAAGTCGATCGACAATTCGCTGCCGAGTTGCATGAAGTGGGCGTGCATCGCGGCGGAATCTCGTAGCTCGCCACGCAGCCAAAACTCGATGCAAGCGCCCCCCGAAACTCCGGAGCCCCCGAAATCCCCGGAGTCCCCGGAGTCCCCGGAACCTCGGGGATGCGTATCGAATTGGGCGGCTTCTAGTGGGCTGCCGGGGCGCGGCGGTCGGCCGGACATGCGGTGGATCACGTCGATGTTGAGGCCTTGGGCGGCGATGACGGACGTGACCGCGGCGAGTTGCTCGGCGGTGAGCCGGCGGGTCAGCAGGGTGAGGATGTGCCGCGGTTTGCCTTGGCGGCCGACCCACTGGTCGTAGTCGGCGTCGGCGATGGGCTTGGCTTTAAGACGCAGGTCGTTGCGCTTGGCCGTCTTGCGGATGGCTTCGAGGGCTTGGGCGATTTGGTTTTCGTCACCCGGCAGGGCGACCATGATGCCCAGCAGCAGCGACTCATGGATCACGGCCTGATTGATGTCCAGCACGATCGCGCCGCGCTTGGCCAGCGCGTCGGCGAGCTCGGCGGTGAGGCCGGGCCGGTCTTCGCCGGTGAAGCGGAGAAGGTGGGTGGTCGTAGGTGACGGCGAATCGGACATGGGTGGGGATTGTAACGTGGCCGGTGTTCAATCTGATGGAAAGCATCGCCTGCGCGGCGATGCCTTCAATCGCTTTGCCCCCAACGGGGACATCTCGATTATTTGCGCTTGCGTTTTTTGAATTTATTATTTTTCTGTTGGGCTTTGGTCGAGCCTTTGCGGCCGGGCATCATGCCCCCCCTGCCGGGGACGCCGCCGGCGCTGGCCATATTTTTCATGGCGCTGAGTTGGTTCATCGCGCCCATGCCGGCCATCTGTTTGGACATCGTGCTGATCATCTCGAAGCCTTTGACCAGTTGGCTGACGTCTTTCTGGTCCGTGCCCGAGCCGCGCGAGATGCGGCGGCGTCGGGAGTTGTTCAAGAGATCGACGTCTTGCCGTTCGCGGCGGGTCATGGAGTTGATGATGGCTTCGGTGCGGTCGATTTGCTTGTCGTCGAGGTCGATGTCTTTGAGCGCTTTGCCGACGCCCGGCAACATGCCCAGCAAGGACTTCATGCTGCCCATGCGGCGCAGCTGTTTGAGCTGTTTGAGGAAGTCCTCCATGGTGAGTTGGCCTTTGGCCATTTTTTCCTGGAGGGCGAGGGCTTCTTCTTCGCTGACTTGTTCTTGGGCTTTTTCGACGAGTGATACGATGTCGCCCATGCCCAGGATACGGGAGGCGATGCGGTCGGCGTGGAACTCCTCGAGGTTGTCGAGTTTTTCGCCGACGCCGATGAAGCGGATGGGCTTGCCGGTGACGGACTTGACCGAGAGGGCGGCGCCGCCGCGGGTGTCGGAGTCGAACTTGGTGAGGATGACGCCGTCGAGTT
>CAYPCC010000323.1:0-2188 GCA_964409095.1 uncultured Phycisphaera sp.
GCGACGAGCGAGCCGACGTAGCGCGACGAATACAGCGGGCTGTCTTGCAGCTTGACCCAGTCGAGGTATCGCCGATAGCCCTCGGGGAAGGTGTGGCTGTAGGCTTCGTTGACCGAATACTGCGACGCATGCTTGGGCATCTGGATGTTTTCGCGGGTCAGCAGGTAGGTGCCGAACTGCGGGTCGAGCGTGAACATGTGCGTACCGCGTCCGGCGGTGTAGACCAGCACGGTCGAGCTGCCGTAGAGCACATAGCCCGCAGCGATTTGCTGGCTGCCGGGCTGGAGCACGGACTGAGCGGCGCCATTGACTTCTTTGGGGTTTTTGAACACAGTGAAGATCGTGCCGACCGAGACGTTGACATCAATGTTCGACGAGCCGTCGAGCGGATCGAACATGACGATGTAGCTGTCGTCTTCATCGACTTCCTGTAGGACGCGGGGTTCGTTGTCTTCTTCGGACGCGATGATGCCGACGTTGCCGCGGTAGGCGAGGGTGCGTTTGAGCGCATCGTTGGCCATGATGTCGAGTTTTTTGACGATTTCGCCCTGGACGTTGGTCGTGCCGTGCTCGCCCCAGACGTCGATCAGGCCGGCCCGACGGATGTAGCTGCCGATCATCCGCGTCGCCAAGGCCACGCCCGACATGAGCCAAGAGAACTGGCCGGACGAGCCGGGATAGTGCTGTTGTTCTTCTTGGATGAACTGGGTGAAGGTAACGAAGTCGCCGTCGCGTTTAATGGCCATGCGTGATCGATCCGGGGTTATAGGAAACAGCTGGAATGCTACATTTCGGTCCAGTGTAGCCGGACCCCGCAGGAACAACCGGGCAACGAACGCGCGACCCCATCCGATTAGCCGTAAACCACTTCGCGGACCTCGTGGCGGTGCTGCTCAAACCACGTGATGGTCCGCTCGAGGCCTTGCTCGAAGCCGACTTGGGCTTGCCAGCCCATGAGCCGCTTGGCCTTGGAGGTGTCGAGGCACCGGCGGGGTTGGCCGTCGGGCTTGGTGCTGTCCCAGACAATCTCGCCCTCGAATTTGCTAAGGCGGGCGACGAGTTCGACCAGATTTTTAATGGTGATTTCGTTGCCCGTGCCGAGGTTGATCGGCGTCGGGTCGTCCATCTTTTCGGTCGCTACCACAATGCCCTCGGCCGCGTCCTCGGCAAACAAAAACTCCCGCGAGGCGCTGCCGGTTCCCCAGCAAGAAATCGACGCATCGCCACGGTCACGCGCTTCGACACACTTACGAATCAGCGCCGGGATCACGTGGCTGGTTTCGAGGTCGAAGTTGTCGTGCGGGCCGTAGAGGTTGACCGGGACGACGACGGTGCTGTTGAAGCCGTACTCACGCTTGTAGCCGTCGAGCATGACAAACAGCGCCTTCTTGGCGACGCCGTAAGGCGCGTTGGTTTCTTCGGGGAAACCCTTCCAGAGGTCGTCTTCGTTGAACGGGACTTGGGCAAACTTGGGGTAAGCGCAGACGGTGCCGGTCTGCAGGAATTTTTGAATCCCGCGTTGCCGACCGTGCTCGATGAGGTGCATGCCCATCGCGGCGTTAGCGAAGAAGAATCGGCCGGGGTGTTTCTGATTTGCCCCGATCCCGCCGACCTCGGCGGCGAGGTGGATCACCACGTCCGGCTCCGCGTCGTCGTACAGCCGAACGACGTCGGCCTCCTGCGTCAGGTCGTAGTCAACCCGACGGGGAACGAAAATGTGCTCATCGGTTACGCCGCGTGATTTGAGCGCGTCGATCACAAAGCGGCCGAGAAAACCCGCGCCGCCCGTCACCACGATCCGCTTATCTTTTAAATGCATCATGGTTTAGTGTCGCACCCCTTCGACGCCCGCCACGGCGTGACCCGCTTCGATCAGCGTCTTCTCGCGGGCGGCGAGGTCCATGTCCGCATCGACCATCATGTCGACCAAACCTTCAAACCCGACCTTCGGCACCCAGCCGAGTTTGGTCTTGGCCTTGGTCGGGTCGCCCCACAAGAGGTCCACCTCGGCGGGCCGGTAGTAGCGCGGGTCGATCTCGACGTAGTCGTTGTAGTCCAAATCGACCCGGCCAAACGCCCGCTCGCAGAACTCGCGGACGGTGTGGGTCTCGCCGGTGGCGACGACGTAATCATCTGGCGTTTCCTGCTGGAGCATCAGCCACATCTGCTCGACGTAATCGCCGGCAAA
>CAYPCC010000324.1:0-2185 GCA_964409095.1 uncultured Phycisphaera sp.
TTTGCGGCTAACAAATGCCTCCCCACCGTCCGCTCCACGCGGACCACGGCGTGCCTCAGCAGTATGGGGTGTCGAAGTGGCGGACGGGGATCCTGGATTCGCTCTTTGATAATTGGAATGCACGTGCCCTGAGCGACAGAATCGTCTCGAAGGGTTTTTGACAGGATTAACGTGATTAACCGGATGAAGGCATTTCTTGGTTTAAAACTTGTTCATCCCGTGAATCCCGTCTAAAACTGCCTTGCCCGTCTCACCCCGGGCGACGCGACGGGATGAACTTGATCGCAAGGACGATGAGGAGGCCGACGACGAGGGTGGCCACTGCGGCGATCAGGATCAGGTTGCGGACGGTGGATTCGATGACGCTGAGCCGATCGTCGAGGGCCTCGGGGGTGGCGGCAGTATCGACGTTGGTGAACAACGTGTTGGCGTCGGTGACGACGGCCTGGAGTTCGACCAGCGCGGCGGTGTATTCGGTGATGTCGAACGGTCTGCTGGGCGGTTCCGGGGGGGCGTTGGGGTCTTTGAGGGGTTTGAGGGCGTCGGCGGCGAGGGAGTTTTCCTGGATGTTGACCACCTTGGCCATGATCTGATCGGCGGTGGAGAACAGCTTGTCGGCCTCGACGGCGAGGGATTGGGTGTTGTTGAGTAGGCCGTTGAGGGCGTCCTGGTTTTGCTGGAGGTCGCTAAAGAGGGCTTCGCGTTGCTGATTGATCGTGTCGGGGAGGTGCTCGGCGACGGTGGCAAAACGGTTGCCCAGTTCGAGAGCTTCGGGGAGGCGGGTGTTGGCGATGGTGTCGTAGACCACGGCCTCGGCGCGCCACTGGGCGAGGATCATGAGCCGGGGGCCGAGCCAGCTCATGCGTTCGGCGAGGGCCTGGGCTTCGTTGACCGCGTCTTGTCCTTTGCTGAAGGGGTTGAAGACGTTGAGGAATTTGCTGGGGAGGTTGGTGAGGTTGCCGACCATGTCGGAGACCGAGAGGCCCTGCTGGACGCCGGGCAGGTCGGTGAGGCGGACGTACCAGAAGTCGGTGACGTCGGGGTTTTGGGCGGACCACTGGTTGATGAGGTTGAGCAGTTCGCTGCGTTTGTCGGTGGACATGACGCGGGCGCAGATGCGGAAGATTTCTTCCTGGAGGAAGTTGGATTTTTCGAGGAGGAAGGGGGCGTATTGGCCGTAGTAGGCTTGGCCGTTGGTTTTGAGGAAATTGGTTTGGAGGGAGACGGTGACGGCGGCGTTGAGCATGGCCGAGGCGGGGACGGGGTCGATGGCGATGTCGTACATGGCGGTCGCGCCGTTGATTTTGGTGGCTTGGGCGCGGCGGCGGAGGTTGGGGTTGTCGTGGGCTTCGATGATGATGCGGTCGCAGGCGGAGGCGAGGGTTTGGCGGTATTGGTCGGCGAAGTTGCGGACGGCGTCCTGCATCTGCTGGGGCGTGTAGTCGCTGGTGGCGACGTCGCCGCCGGGCGGGGGCGGGCCGGGGGCGGTGGTGTCTTGGGTGGGGGGTGGTGGGGTTGGGTTGTCGGCGGGAGCGGGAGCGGGGGCGGGAGTGGTCGCTGGGGAAGGGCTTGGGGTTGTCGACGCGGAGTTTGCTTGGGCGTGGGTGGGCGGTGGGGAAGCGATGGTCGGATTAGGGGGGGTGCTGGGGTTGGTCGGCGTGGATTCGCAGGCCGTGACGACCAAAACGACAGACAGAGCGGCGGCGAAAAAGCGTCGGGGGTCGGGAGTGTGCATAGCGCAGTTTAGATGATCGGTGTGACGCGGCGATGAAGCGGACGCGGGTTTTTAATGGCGGGGTGCGGGGCGGCCAGCGGGCAGGCTTTCAACGAGTTGGCTGTCGACGACGGCGGGTTGTCCGCGGAGGAAGACGTGGGTGGCGTGGCCGGGGTGGGTGACGCCCTCGAAGCCGGAGTAGTCGGTGGCCATGTGGTGGGTCGCGGCGGAGATGGTGCGGGGACCGCTTGCGGGGCCACTTCCGGGGGCGGGGTCGTAGAGGACGAGGTCGGCGTCATAGCCGGGGGCGAGGTGGCCCTTGGTGTGGAGGCCGAAGAGGTTGGCGGCGTTGGTGCTGACGAGGGCGACGAATTGTTGGAGGGTGATTCGGCCGTCGGCGACGCCTTGGAAGAGCAGGTCGGCGCGGTGCTGGATGGAGGGGATGCCGTTGGGGATTTTGGTGAAATCGCC
>CAYPCC010000325.1:0-2160 GCA_964409095.1 uncultured Phycisphaera sp.
CTGCTCGTGGTGATTTCGATCATCGCCGTGCTGATCGGCATCCTGCTGCCCGCCCTCGGGGCCTCACGGGATGCCGCCCGCAACGTCGCCTGCCAAAGCAATCTGCGGAGTGTGCATCAGCTCATTCATGTCTACGCTACCGACTTCGATCAGAATATCCCGGTCGGCTACCGCGCGGGCCGGCTGCAATTCAACACCAACGTCTACAGCGGGTTCGCCAACCGATTCGTCCTCTACGGCTGGCTCCATGAGTACGGCCTGATGACCAGCCCCGAGGCGTTTTACTGCCCCGCCGAGACCAGCCCCGACCAATCCTTCGACACCGCCAACAATCCTTGGCCCCCTGGCACGCCCGGCCAGAACGTGCTGGTGAGCTACGGCATGGCCCCGCTCGCCGCGATCCCCGACGACCCCGCGAACGCGACGAACCTGCCGCGATTAGAACTGCTCGGCCAGCGGGCGATCCTCGCCGACAGCGTCGGCCTGCCCGCCCGTGTTGACTCTCGCCACGGCGACGGCGTCCACGCCCTCTACGCCGACTCGGCGGTCCGCTGGATCGAACGCGACCGCATCGCCGCCGAACTCGACGCCTGCACCGCCCTCGACGCCACGTTCAATCCCCAGCAGCAGGCGATCTGGGACGAGATCGACGAGCGGTGATTCGAGGGCATTAGGCCACGCGGTAGATTTTCCATCTTCAGCGGTATAATGTCCTGATGGAAGCGCGTAAATACGAGCCCCACTACACGATCGACGACTACGTCGCTTGGCAAGGCGATTGGGAGTTGTGGCACGGCACGGCCGTCTCCATGTCGCCTTCACCCACGTTTCGCCACCAAGAACTCTTGATCGCGTTGGCTTCGATGCTGCGGGATGGGCTACGCGAAAACGACGACTGTCACTGCCGCATCGTGGTCGAACACGATTGGCGGATCGCCGACGACACCGTGGTCCGCCCCGACCTGATGATCGTCTGCGATCCGTTTGATGGCGAATTCCTCGATCGCCCGCCGACGCTCGTGGCCGAGGTGCTTTCGCCCGCCACCGAGCAGAAAGATCGACACGCCAAACGCGACCTCTACGCCGAGCAAGGCGTCAAGCACTACGTGATCGTCCGGCCCGACGACGGCGGCGTCGAGGTCATGTCGCTCAAAGGCCAAACCCTCGAACCCGTTGACGATTCCGACGCACCCAATCCCTTACCCCTCCACGACGGCTGCGCCGTCAATGCCCCGGCCGAGGTAAAAGCGTGAGTAGCGCACAACGCGGACGTGTCATTTCGATCACGGGTGTCACACCCCTCTGATGCGAGGCTTGGACACCTGCGATCTTTTTGGGATCGCTGTTGCAGCGACTCTATCCGAAGGCGGCGGTAGCGGGGCGGGTCTGACTATGCGTGACGCAACCAAAATCAGGATAGGGTCGGGGAAGGGTGAGAGCTTGCCGATGCGCTGGGGCTGCGGTTTAGCGATCGAACATTGCTCGTGATCGCTAAAAAAAGCCCACGACCGTGGGGCCGTGGGCTTCGACAAGTTTAATTTGATGGGTTCGGGCTTTAGCCTTCCTGGCCTTCGAGGATCGCTTTGGCGACGTTGCTGGGCACGGGGGCGTAACGCAGGGGTTCCATGGCGTAGGACGCCCGGCCCTGGCTCATGCCGCGGAGGCTGTTGGAGTAGCCGAACATTTCCGAGAGCGGGGCCTCGGCGGTGAGGATGCGGACGACGCCGCGTTCTTCGTCGCCGATGATCATCGCCCGGCGGCGGTTGAGGTCGCCGGTGACGTTGCCGAAGAACTCATCGGGCGTGGTGACCACGACCTTCATGATGGGTTCCATCAGTTGCAGGCCGGCCTTTTTGGTCGCATCTTTGAACGCCAGCACGCCGGCCATCTCGAAGGCGATCTGCGACGAGTCGACGTCGTGGTACTTGCCTTCGAGCAGCTCGACCATGACGCCCAGGAGCGGGTAGCCCGCGAGCACGCCGGTCTTGGCGGTGTTGCGGCAGCCGATGCCGACGGATGGGATGTATTCGCGGGGGATCGAGCCGCCGGTGACCTTATCGACGAAGACGACGCCGCTGTCCCACTTGAGTTCCTGGGCGATGGCTTCTTCTTCGGTGATCGGCGAGACGCGGATGGTACAGTCGCCGAACTGGCCACGGC
>CAYPCC010000326.1:0-1975 GCA_964409095.1 uncultured Phycisphaera sp.
GCAAGAAGGCCCTCACCGAGGCCAACGGCGACAGCGAAAAGGCCGTCGCCCTGCTCCGCGAGTGGGCCGGCGGCAAGATGGACGACCGCGGCGACCGCGCCGCGTCCGAAGGCACCGTCGCCGCCGCCGTCGGCGATAGCGCCGCCGTCATCGTCCTGCTCACCGCCGAGACCGACTTCGCCGCCCGCAACGAGCAGTTCGTCGCCAACACCCAGCAGGTCGCCGACCTGGCCCTCAAGCTCCCCGGCACCGGCGACGTCACCGCCGCCGCCACCGCCGACATGAAGGCCCTCGTCGAGGACCTCCGCATCACCATCAAAGAGAACATCACCCTCAAGCAGGTCATCCGCCTCGAGGGTGAGTGGTTCGGCCACTACGTGCACACCAACCGCAAGTCCGGCGCGATCGTCGCCTTCGCCGGCCCCAAGGACGAGGACCTGGGCAAGGGCCTGTCCATGCACGTCACCGCCGCCGTCCCCCCGGTGACCCCCGCCCCGCTCGCCGTCGACGCCTCGGGCCTCCCCCAGGACCAGGCCGACGCCGCCAAGGCCGAGTTCACCGCCGAAGCCGCCGCCACCGGCAAGCCCGCCGAGATCGCCGAGAAGATCGCCATGGGCAAAATGAAGAAGTGGCAGGACGAACACACCCTCCTCGGCCAGACCTACATCCGCGAACTCGACGCCAAGAAACCCGTCCGCGACTACCTGCCCAAGGGCACGAGCGTGAAGGGCTTCGCGCGTCTGGCCGCGGGCTGAGGCACGGGCCGTCGTTCAGCATTGAACAACCGAGACGCCGCCGAGGAAACTTGGCGGAGTTTTTTTTGAGGGGTGGCAGTTGCAACCGCTCCAACAGTAGTGCGGTCCAAACCCACATCAACCGCATGATTCCGGAGCAGCAGAGACATCCGCGCGAAGACGCTCGGCCGGGGGGCTGCAACCATCCACGCAGGAGCTGAGAGGCAACGCGGGTTTTGCCCGTAGCGCGACTGCAACTGACGGCTCCAGACACATCTACCTCGGATCAATCCGCAACCACGCAGGCGGTCACTGAGGATCTGGGCGGTGCCGTGCATGCTCGCACCGGCGTGGCGAAGTGGCGGCGAATCAACTACCGTCCAGGCGCTCCTCTGGAAATTTCCCGGTATCATCGGGCGAGCAAGGCAATTTCAAAAGCATACGAATGCTCTGATTTCTGCTACTCTCAAGGCCAGACTCTCTGCCGGAATTTTCGGGTCTGGCCACCGCAAATCGTCCCGCCGCCAAACCACCCGATCGATAAGCGCTCTTGTCTGAGACCGCTATTGCCGCGATTTATCGATGACTTCCTTTTTCGATCTGCTGAGCGTATGGAGATATTCAGGGTCTGAGGGGTCGACCAGCAATGACTCCAATGCCCCTTCGATTTTCCATAGCACGATTTGATCGGCGTCGTCGATCACGCCGGCAGGCAATTGATCGTTCACATCGTCAATCTTGGCCAAGCATTCGTATAGTACGTATGCCTCCGCATCCGATAACGTTATCTGCATGCTGCTTCCTTATGATCGTTTGAGAACATTTGCGCCCAGTATCAACTATGCTATCATTGTATCCGCCCGGTTGCAATCGCACGCGCAAGCTGATTCGGAGCAAGTTGATAGGCAGCTAAAAAATGCCCCTGCGGACTTATTGACACCATAGCGCCAGATTTCGGATCAAGATAGTGTATCGCCCGCTTCGTGCCACGAAAAACGCCATGTATCTCTCGCACGTGTTGAGAGTTGACGAAGGCGTTCAACGCCCGACTTGTTTCAACCAGTCGCGCGTTAGACCAATTGCCTTGAAGACCAAATGCGGCGCCGTGCCCATCTTTCGTAAAAACTTTCTGCAATGATCGATTAGAGCGGAACGCCTCCATTCATAGCGTGTACCCGCAGTGCTGAAAGCAGCGCCAGGCGTCGGCGAGGGTGACCGTGTCCAGCACCGGCTGCATCGCC
>CAYPCC010000326.1:1985-2136 GCA_964409095.1 uncultured Phycisphaera sp.
GGGCAGAAAAGGGGACATTCCTCTTTTCGCTCGCGGTGACCCGCTCGACCTCCGGTCGGCAGACACCATGCCGCTCGACGCCGGGGCGACACCACACGCCGGCGGGGTGGGTCGGGCGGAGCGGGGCCGGAAGCGGGGGCGCGGGTCGCAC
>CAYPCC010000327.1:0-2130 GCA_964409095.1 uncultured Phycisphaera sp.
CGCCACCTCGAAAAAGGCCGCGTCGTCATCTTCGCCGCCGGCACCGGCAACCCCTTCTCCACTACCGACTCAGGCGCCAGCCTCCGCGCCAGCGAGATCGGCGCCGACGTCGTCCTCAAAGCCACCAAGGTAGACGGCATCTACGACAAAGACCCCAATAAATACCCCGACGCCGTCCGCTTCGAGTCCCTCAGCTTCGACGACGCGATCAACCGCGACCTCAAAGTCATGGACATCGGCAGCTTCGCCCAGTGCCGCGCCCAAAACATCCCCATCGTCGTCTTCGACATGAAAAAGCCCGGCAACATCGCCCGCGTCGTCAGCGGCGAAAACATCGGCACACGAGTTGGATAAAACCAAAGACAGAAAACCTTTAACCGCAGATTTCGCAGATTGACGCAGATTTTTATAAATTCAAATGTTTAGATTCGAGTTCAACGCAACAGCACGGCAGTGAATCGCGGGATACCGGTTTGGATCTGTGTTAATCTGCGAAATCTGCGGTTACCGCCTTATTGCCTTACTGCCTCCAAAAGGAATCATCATGGACCTCGACGAAATTCTCATGGAAGCCGAAGAATCGATGGAGAAAGCCATCGACTACGCCAAGTCCGAAATGAAGGGTGTCCGCACCGGCCGGGCCCAGCCGTCGATGCTCGAGATGGTCAAGGTCGAGTGCTACGGCGCCGAGACCGAGCTCCGCAGCGTTGCGCTCATCAGCGCCCCCGAGCCGACCCAACTTGTGGTCAAACCCTTCGACCCCGCCACCGTGAATGAGATCAACAAAAGCCTCGAAAAAGCGGGCTTGGGCTTCAACCCCATGGTCGATGGCAAGCAGATCCGCCTCAACATCCCCGCCCTCTCGGGCGACCGCCGCAAGCAGCTCGCCGCCAGCGTCAAACAGATGGGCGAGCAAGCCAAGGTCACTGTCCGCAACGCCCGCCGCGACGCCAACAAGCACATCGACACCGCGGGCAAAGACAAATCCTTGGGCCTGTCCGAAGACGCCGTCGCCGGCACCAAAGACGAGGTTCAGGAACTGCTCAAAAAATACGAAAGCCTCGTCGAGAAATTAGTGGACGAGAAAACCAAAGAAATCGAAGCGGTTTAGTCAGATTTTTTCTGAATGAGAAAATCGCACTTTTACACTGATCGACACGCTTGAAGTTTCACGCATAACCCAACGACAGCCACCCGCCAACGCTCTTCTAGTTCTTTCTGCGCATCACGTGGTTCCAAGTCTTCCCGAATAAACAACAGCTCGCCGAAGGCGACGCAGAATCGGGTGCGTTTGAACGGCAGCCAGGCCGTGGCGCGGCCGCTGCGGCCGGAATCTAAAATCACCGCGGGCAACACCGGCACGTTGGCAAGTCGAGCGATTCGGCCAAGCCCCGAGCGGAACGGGCCGCCGTGCAGGATCGACTCGGCTTCGGGGGTGATCTTGCCTTCGGGGAACATGCACACGACCCGCCCCGCTTGCAGCCGACTCACGATCGTCCGCACCGCCGCCGGGTCGACCTTGCCCCGGTCCAGCGTTATGGTGTTGAACAACTTGTAAAACGCTCCGACTCCCGGCACACCCATCACCTCGACCACACTCACAAAATCGATCAGCCGGGGCGTCGCGTACATCAGCCCCGGCACATCGAACGGGCTGGTGTGATTCGCCGCGATGAGAACCCCCCCTTCGCGGTCGGCGTGATGCTTCCCGACCACCGTGATGCGGTGCGACACGTCGTACACCGGCCGACACCACACACGCATGAAATGGTTGAACTTGTCACGACGGGCTGCCGTGAAAATCGCCTTCAAATCGCCAACCCAAGTCTTCACGGCAACACCTCCACGGGGATGTCATGCTGCTCTTGCAATCGGCGAACCACGTCCCGCATCGCCTCGGCCAGCGCCGCCGATGCCGCGGCCCGCGACGCCCGCCCCGGCCGGGCGTCCGTCGGCGGGGCAATCGGCTGGCCTAACCCTATCCACAACCGCCCCGCCCGCAACGGAAGCCACGGCAACACCCGCCGAAACTGATCGCTGCCCAGCACCACGCACGGGATGATCGGCACCTGCGCCCGCCGCGACAGCAACCCCGCCCCGCCCTTCACCGGCCCGCCGTTGAGCACCGAC
>CAYPCC010000328.1:0-2129 GCA_964409095.1 uncultured Phycisphaera sp.
ACCACCTCGGTCCAGCCGGTCGTGGATCGCTTGTTGAGGAGCATGAGGTGGTGGGCGGAGGCGTTTTCCGCGTCGCGTAACAGCGACACGAGGACGGCCGGGTCATCTGCCTCGGCGGTGAAGCGCAACCCGCCCAAAGTCGGCGTGAACAGGTGCATGATCTCGTAGGTCGGCAAGGGCTCGAAGGGTTCGGTATTGCTCAGCGGGCTGTCCGAATCGTCCGCGGGCCAGAAAGACTGTGCTCCCTCCCAGACGCGGGCCTTGTCGTTGCCGATGCCCCAGAGCATGGGCCAGATGCAGGCACCGTCGAGGTCTGCGCGGAGAAACTGCAGCAGCATTTCCGACTGAATCATCGCATTTTGACGGGGCGAGTAGAAGCGTGCCTGGGGGTGGCGCGGCGCGACGTTCCACTCCAGCGCCATGACCCCGATATGACCCCAACCGTTCTCTTTGAGCCAGTTGCGGACGTTTACGATGGCTTGCTCGTAGGTCGGCGCGGGGTTGCCGTTGGCGTCGAGGTGGCTGGTGATGCGTGCGGGACCGCCGTTCTTCCACAGCGGCCAAGACCCGTTGCCACGTTCCCAGTAGAAGTGAAAGTCGAGGTAATCGATGTCGTCGCCACAGCGTTCGAGGATCGTGCGCAAGATGTCGAAATTGTTCGCACCCCCACCCCAGACCGGGTTGATGATGGTTTTGGCCTCCGGCTGGATCGCCTTGATCCGCTTGGAGAAGATCGATGCGTATTCGCCGAGCTCTTCGTGCGTGAGGAATTGATAGTTGGGACCACCGGCATCGATCCACGTCTCGTTGTCCAGGTAATACCGCCGAACGTCCACGCCCGAGGCGTCGCAGTGCCGAACCAGACGATCCGTCTCAGCCAGCGAGTCTTCCAGCCGGTCCAGCTTGATCCCCGACGACATGTTCACGCCCACCAAAGGTTCAGACCCGATCCGGCGGCAATGATCCAGGTACTCATCCAGCGACATGAACGCTTCATTCTCGGCCCATTGTTCCGGCGGCACGGCCGTGCCGTTCCAACCCTTGCTTTCGTACTTCCCGCGGTACGCCACGTCAGGGTTCCAAGCGTCCACGTACCCGCTGACGCCCGGCTGCTCCCAGTGGTAGCGCGACGTCTCTTCACCGCCCGGCCAACGGATCAGCCCCGACCCGAGCGTTTTGAGGCGATCGGGCACGCGATAGGTCTCCCAGATCTCGTCGAGGTCATTGAAATAACTAGCGTTGACCCCCAAAAGCCCCTAGTCGATTTTGCCGACCGGCTCATCGACCGACCACGCGATGTGTACCACGGGCCCTTGGGGGTCGGGTACCCGATAGGGCGGGTCCGCCGACGCCATACCGGCCACGAACGCTCCCGCCGTGGCCGCAACGAATGTGTAATCAACGGTGGTGCGGGCAAGGCGACGCAGGGATTTCATCCGAATGACTCCAGAAAAATGGACGCAGACCGAGCAACCCCAACGAGTCGCTATGACGGACTCGTCTCTACCGTGACTTGGCCCCGTCGCGCCTCCAGCGCCCGGCGAGTCGCTGCCGCCTGACTCGGTCGATGGGCTGAAAACACGCAGCCGCGATGATGAGCAGCACCATGGCAGTGGCGGCGATCCGAAGCGTTGGCCACATGAAAACCAATGCGGTTTCGGACGGGTTGCCGCCGAACCGCGCATCGAAGCAGGTCCACACCAACTCCAGCCCCATGCCTCCAACGACCAGGAACACGCGGGATTGCGGCACCCATGAACAAACCCAACCGCACGCGCTTTCGCGGCATCGTGTGAGCGGTTGGCAACCCGGCGTCAACCCGCTCATGCGACATAGGTCAGCAACGACGGCCGGGACTGATGCCCCTCTCAGGGAATACGGGATTCGTCCGATCTCAAGCGCCGGGATGTCATACACCCGCACCCCATCATGGTTCAGGCGGACACCCCGGCGTTTTGTAGGTTTATCCGTCACACGCGGGCCTTGGCGAGGTGACGGCGGCGGGGGCATGATTCGTGGTGAGGCCATGGTATGAATTTCCAAAACGTCCGAACCTGTCATCGTATCGATTCGAAACGTCCGCGACAAGACCTAAAAACACACCCTTGGAGGGCCGGGAATCGGGGGGG
>CAYPCC010000329.1:0-2115 GCA_964409095.1 uncultured Phycisphaera sp.
GTCACGCGGGCTCCGATCGTGTTAGATTTGCCCGAGTCGCAGTGGACGGTGGCGTTGTCCTGGATGTTCGTGCCGTCGCCGATGGCGATCGGAGCGACATCGCCGCGAATCACCGCCGAGGGCCAGACGCTGACGCCTTGGCCGAGCGTGACTTGACCGGTGACGCGGGCGGTGTCGGCGAGGTACGCGGATCGGCTCTCAAGTTGGACGCATCGCATCAACATCCCAGGGATTGTAGTGTTGGTCCGTCGTCAGTGAGTCGATTTGATTTGCAAGCGGCGTCCGCTATTTTATCCGCAGCGTGTGAAGTCTTTTTGCATCCCGCTGGTTCCGCGTCGCCGCCCTGCTTTGGGTGGTGGGATTTTTTGTGGTCTTTGTCCCGGCCCACCGCCGGGGGATCGTCACGCTCGCGGCGTGCCAGAGCCAGACCGTGGCGGCCAATAAAGATTCGCAAGCCCCGGTCAACAAGCCGTTTTGTCCGCTTTGCACGCCGTGGTCGTCGGCCAACGGCGACTCGGCCCCGGCCGACGCGCCGGTCAACTGCGCGATCTGTCACCTCAAGGCCAACCTCGACCTGCCGCCGGCGATCATCCTGGCCCCGGCGTTTGTGGCCGATCTCGAGTTTCTGATTCAACGCTACGACGCGGTCGAATCCCCCTTGCTCGCGCCGCAGCGTTCGCTGCACGGCCGCGCTCCGCCAGCAGCTTGACTCGCTCCACGCGACCAACGCTACCCCCTATTTCCGTTCAAACGTATTCCTATTGGCACACCCATCGGTCGGCCGAGTCCTTTTGCGACCCCCGCAAAGAGGTCGTGTTGCCTCGATCTCGATTACACTTTTTTCAAATGATTTTGCTACGTATCTAACCTCAACCCACCCCAACCGCCCCGCCGCTTTCACGCTCATCGAACTGCTCGTGGTGATCTCGATCATCGCGCTGTTGATCGGCATTCTCCTCCCCGCCTTGGGCGCAGCGCGGAGCGCTACGCGAGGCACGGTTTGTTTGTCGAACGTACGTCAGATCGCCCAGGCCTGCGTAAGCTACGCCGCCGACAACAAAGCGTTCATTTACCCCACCTCGCAGATGTACGGCGGCGACCCCTACTTCGTCGTCCTCAGCGAAGGGGGCTATCTCGACGACGGGCTCACGGTCCATAAATGCCCGGACGACAACGATCCCCTCGACGGCTGGGAAGACGACCTGCTCGGCGACGGCGTGCGCACAACGTCCTACGCGATCAACGGCTACTTCGCGCCCAACCACGACCCCTACGGCGACCCGCCGCTGGCCCACGGCGGCAACAACGCCAAGATCGGCGAACGCGGCATCGCCTTGGAAAACGTGATCAACCCTGCAAGCAAAATCGTCACCGGCGAGATCGCCGAGTACAAAGACCGCGACCACTTCATGCCCATGTACTGGGGCACCGGCAGCGCGATCCACCCCAACGCGGTCAGCCCTATGTTCATGATGGCCCGCATGAGCGAGATCGATACCGCCAACGGCAATATCCCACGCTCGGTCATCCGCGATCGGCACAAAGGCGCGGCACGATTCGCCTTTGCCGACGGGCACGGAGCGCAACACGAATTTGAAGAGACCTGGGACGACACCATCGCCGACAAAGCCGACCGCGACACGAATCGCAAGACCGATTGGTACGACCCGCTGTACTGATCTTAGGGCAACGCTTTACCCGGTTGAGCGGTTCAAACCAGCATGAAATGATCTTCGGGTATCGCCTCGGGCTGGGTCATGGCTGGTCCACCTTCCGCGCCAGCGACACGGTGAAAATGCCCCACTCGTCCACGAGCGCTTCGATCTTCTCGAAACCCGCTTCGCGCACCAGTTGATCGAGTTCGACCTGCGTCCGTCGCCGCATCACCCACGACTGCCCGCGGTGGCTGGGCAGGGTCCGGGCGATCATCTCGACCTGCGGGTGCCACGGCTGGCCGGTGTAAACCAAGTACCCGCCGGGCGCGAGGCCGGCCGACAACCCCCGCAGCGACGCGAGCACCGGCGCGTTTTCGGGGAACAGTTCGTACAACCCCGAAACCACCGCGACGCTCGGCGTCGGCTGAATATTTGACAAAGACGCCGCGTCGAACGCATC
>CAYPCC010000330.1:0-2079 GCA_964409095.1 uncultured Phycisphaera sp.
GAAAATACTGAAGTGGCGGATATTCCGCGGATCGGAACGCCAGCTATTGTGGAACCCGAGGTCGAGCGACCGCTGCGCGATACGCAATGGGCGGGGTTCGATTTCAAGTTTTGGTTGGGTTCAGCCCCCGCGATACGAGATTCGGGATTCGGGCCAGCATCAAAACCGATCTCCGAACCCGAACACGCAACGCAAAGATCGCTCGCCCCCCGGTCGGATAGCACCTTCTCGCCCCGACCCATCCGCACCTTTTTGCCCCGGCCGGTTGAGGATCAGGGCAGCCCACCCGCCGCCACGCCTTCGGTGACGCCAACTCCCGCGTCGCCGGCGTCACCCGACTCGGCGAGGGATGAGTCGCCTACCGAGGAAACGGATAAGGCCAGCGATCCGTCGGATGCGTTACGAGATCGCTACGTCAACCGCTTGGTGGCTTTCTACCCGATCGGATGGAGCTCCGACGATCCGAGCACCCGCCATGTGGGCTGGGTAACTCCCGCCAGCGGCTGGCCGGGCTTTGTGCGGAGCGAAGTGTTGAAAGACTTGGAATGGGGCTATCGGCGTATCCAACTGCACAATCCGTTCGGGGATGACGGGGTGTTTCCGATGGAGTTGGATCAGTCGATCCGGGCCGAGGCGGCGGGGCTGAATTGGCTGACCGATGGGTTTGTGGAGGCGTGGCGACCGGTGACGCGGGGCGACTACAGCGGCGGCGAGCCGGTGGAAGTGATCGCCTACATGGGGACCGCACGGGTGTCTGAGTTTCTCGACCTGCAGGCGGCCGGTGACTGGGACGGCTGGCTGGCCCGCGCTGAAGCCAGCGTGGCGCTGCCGCTCGCGGCGGGGATGACGCTGGCGTTTGATTCGTTCAGCTTGGAGGACGAAGACAGTTTCAGCCATCGCTTTGCCGAACGGCTCAAGGCTCGCGGCGTTAAGGTCTATATCGAGACGTGGCCCAAGCGGTCGGCCAGGCACTGGCATAACACCAATATTGTGGTCGCCGAACATTGGTTCGAGCGGAACCACCGAAACGATAACGTCGCCCGACGCGTTGATCTGACCGGCGAAGTGGTCCGCTTGATGAGCAAGCCCATCAACGACCCGGAAACCCCAGCCGCCACCAAACACCGGGTCATCGAGGCGTTACTTGGGGGCTATACGGTGTCTATGCGTGCTCAACGGATGTGCGATGAGGTCGCAGACCTCGACACGCTGCTGGCAGAACTCCATACATTCAACCACGCATCCTATGATTAAAATCGCAGTTCAATGATGGGTGGCGGCGTGTGCGCGACCGACACTGAAGCGGCTTACTCAACGCGGTCCACTCATGATCTAAAAATGGAGCCGATGGGGATCGAACCCACAACCTCTGCATTGCGAACACAGCGCTCTCCCAATTGAGCTACGGCCCCGTGGAATTGAATATTCTCACCCGAGGGGTGGTTAAGGTCAAATCGTTGGAGCGGAGAACTTTCAGCGATCCTGAACGGGCGATGAATTGTAGGAATATTGATGTGATCGGACGTGATCAAAGTCCTTGACCTTTGGCGGCCCCACGGGTTTAATGAAGGCGACGATGGCATTACGCATCACACGGGCACAGGCCGACATCCGTTATCCTTCATTGGCACTGACTGCCCCCATCCCGATCGACATTATGGTGTAATACCGCTGCGCCTCCCTTGCGGGGGTGCCACGGGAAGCTGGCGTGCGATCTCGCGGTCGATGGTCGCCCCGCGACTCGTGACCCGCCTCGGGCGAGACCCGCCGTAGCGTGGGGTCGGACCGTTTGCCTCACGTTTTTTCAGTTCAGGAGATTTCAGACATGGCCAATAAGAACGAAGCCTGGGGCATCGACGTCGGAGCCAACGCGGTCAAGGCCGTCAAACTGATCCGCACCGGCAGCGGGGTGCAGGTCGAGGACTTTGCGGTTCTGCCGTTTAAGCAGATCCTCACGACGCCCGACCTCGACGTGGACCAGGCGATCCAGGTCCAGCTCGACATGCTGATGCAGAAGCACGACTTGGACAAGACCCGCGTGGTCGTGTCGGTGCCGGGCAATATGGCGTTCGCCCGCTT
>CAYPCC010000331.1:0-2073 GCA_964409095.1 uncultured Phycisphaera sp.
GTGGCGAACCCGCCGCCTCGCGCGGGTCGCGCTCCCTTGAGGCTTCAAGCAATTGCTGGCCCAACCCCCATCCCGCCGCCACCACAAGTAGGAGGCCGCCCGCTTCCAATATCTGCTTGCCTCGTCGACGTTGTTTGTAAGCCGATGCTTGGTACGCCATGACGGTGCTCCTGAATGAAACCGCGACCGCCCGGAGGTTGATCCCCTTGGATGTTGATCCACCAAGTCACGATTCTATTTTGAGCCACGCCCAATGAACACTCCTGCGGTTTCGAGATTCCAGTAAAACCTAAACGCTTGTCACGCCGGTAAGGCTTGTGCGCTTTAGGCAATAAAGCTGCGCGAACCCCATGTGTATTCACTTGGCCGAGCCTCGATTTGGGTTGCAAACCTCCCTTAGCGCGGGCATGCTACCGTGTACCCTAGGCACGAAACCTATTGTTCGCGGTCCGCTAAGTTTGACCCGTTCGCTGATCCCCGTCGTTGATTCTTGAGTCCCCTCCCGATCCAAACGGCCGCATGTCGTCACCTCCCCCCCCCGCCGCCACCGACCGCCACACCAGCCCGTGGACGACCCGCCAAAAAATCGGCCGGGTGCTGTGGTGGGCCGTGCAGGCGACGGTGTGGCGATGGAGTTGGCACAATCACTACGGCTGGCGTCGTTTTCTGCTTCGTCGGTTCGGAGCGTGCGTTCACCCCGAAGCCCGCGTTCGGCCGTCGGTCCGCATCGAATGCCCATGGAACCTTACCCTCGGCGCGAACACCGTCGTCGGCGACTTTGCGATTCTTTACGCCCTCGGCCCGATCGCGCTGGGCGACCGAGTCACGGTCAGCCAATACGCTCACCTGTGTGCCGGCACGCACGATTTTTCTAAGCCCGATTTTCCGCTGCTGCGGCCGCCGATCGTGATCGAAGACGATGCGTGGATCGCGGCGGACGCGTTCGTCGGGCCGGGCGTCACCGTGGGCCGGCGTGCCGTGCTCGGCGCACGGGCCTGTGCATTCAAAGACCTCAACCCCGGCACCATTTACGGCGGCAACCCCGCCAAACCCCTCGGCGAAATCCCGCCCCCTACCCCGAGCCCCTCGCCCACCGATTGATGGTCCTCGCCATGCCCCAACCCCCCATCTTCATCATCGGCTCGCCCCGCTCGGGCACCACGCTCTTGGGCCACCTGCTCTCGGCTCACCCCGACGTCAGCTATCTCGAAGAGCCGCGCACGCTCTGGCGCATCGGCAACGAGGGCCGATCCGACGTCCTCCACGCCGCCGACGCCCGGCCCGACGTGGTCCAAAAAGTCCGCGCCGCGTTCGACAAAACCATCACCCAGCACGGCGGGCGACGCATGCTCGAAAAAACGCCCAGCAACGCGCTGCGGCTCGACTACATGAAAGCCATTTACCCCGAAGGCATCTTCCTCCACGTCGTCCGTAACGGCTACAACGCCACGCTCTCCATCCGCTCACTCACCCAGCAGCACAGCACCGGCATCCCCCGCAACCGCATCCTCGTCCGGCTCAAACAAGTCAAGCCCCAACAAATCCCCTACTACGCCAAAGAAGTCCTCGCCCGCACCCTGCCCAAATCCCTGCGCGGCAAGATCGCCACGCCCATGTGGGGACCGCGTCTACCCGGCATGGCCAAGATGGTTCAAGAGCTCGGCCCGCTCGCCGTGGCTTGCCTGCAATGGCGGGCCTGTGTCGAAGCCGCGTGTCAGGCCGGCCGAAAGTTCCCGAAGGATCAATACCTCGAATTTAAATTGGAAGACCTCAGCCGTGAGGTACTCGACGGCGTGCTGGATTTTTGCCACCTGTCGCGGGCTCCCGAGGTGTACGAAGAGTGGGAACGCCGCTTCCGTCCCGAAGACCCCGCGGCCCGCGCCAAAGTCGCCGACCCCCAAGACCTCGAAACCATCCGCCAGTGGATCGAGCCCACCATGGAATGGCTCGGCTATCCCGCCGAGACACCGGCTCCGGAAGTAAGCCCATGACGCTGTCGGTTTTGCATGTGATCACGACGCTCGACCCGCTCGCGGGCGGCACCACCGCCGCACTCGCCGGCCTCGCCACCGC
>CAYPCC010000332.1:0-2072 GCA_964409095.1 uncultured Phycisphaera sp.
TCGGCTTTACGCAGGGCATTCAGCACATCGTTGCGAGCGTTAGACCACGGCGGCATCGGTTCGCCCAGCGCGTCGCTGAGCGTCTGCCGGGCGTTGGCGTAGGCCGACTCGACCTCGCCGAGTTTGTTGGCCAAGAGTTGAAACTCCGGCCGCAATTCGCTCTCGGCCACGTCCGGGTCGGCGATGATCAGATCGATCTGCGCTTTCATCGCAGCGACGTCCCCGGCCAGGGTCCCCAGCGCTTCCAGCCCTAACCCCACCGCGGTTGCCAGCGGGGCGGTCTCGTCGTCAAAGCGGGCTTCGAGTTGGCGGTAAAAACTTTCGAGTTGAGCCAAGTCGCGGTCGGGGTGAATCAGCGTGAGGTCGAGGCGATTGCTGGCCTCGGCGTATTCGTTGAGCAGGTCGGCCACGTCTTGACCGTTCTTGTCCTCCACCCGCAGGATGGCGGTAAGCGACAAGTCGTGGTCCAGTCCGGACAGCAGCTTCTGGGTTTGCGGGGCAAGGGTATAGGCCCGCGTGGCGGTGAGGTCGTAGCGCAGCCACGACTTGGCCCCGACCGGGAGTTGGCGGACCTGCCAATCGACCAATGCGTTGACGACGACCACCAGCGCCACGGCGACCGCCACGGCGACCGCGACGTTAACGCCGTACTTCGCCCGCCGCTCGGCTTGGGTGCGGTTGGTTGGCTTCACCGCCATCGTCGACTCTCCAGCAGTTTGACGGCGAGGAACAGAAACAACGCCGTCATCGACGCGAAATACACGAAGTTGCGCAGGTCGATCAGCCCTTTGTTGAAGTCTTCAAACTGCCGGTTGACGTTGGCGTAAAACATCGCCGACCGCACGCCCGGCGGGATGAAACTCGCGTTGGGCAAAAAGTAAAGCAGAAACGTCAACCCGCAGATGACAAACACGGTGAGCAAAAACGCAATAATCTGGTTCTCGGTCGCCGCCGAGGCGAACACGCCGATGGCCAGGTACAGGCAGCCCACGAGCATCAGCCCCAGTAGCCCCGTGAACACCGGCCCGAGGTCCGGGTCGGCGGCGAGTTCGAGAACGATAATCTGCGCGACCAAGGGCAGCAGCAGCACCCCGAAGAACACCATCGCCGCGAGCCACTTGCCGAGGATGATTTGCAGGTCGTTGACCGGGCTGGTCATCAGCCGTTCGATCGTGCCGCGGGAGAGTTCTTCGCTGACCAGCCGCATCGAGATCGCCGGGGCGATGAAGATGAGCAGCCAGACGACGCCGGAGTAGGTGATACGCATCGTCGCGTGGTTGCCCGGCGCGAAGCCGATGTAGAAGATCAGCGATGAGCCTAATGCGAACAACGCCAGCACCACGTAGCCGATCGGCGAATAGAACAGGCTCGTCAGTTCGCGTCGCATGAGCGTGAGGGTGGCTTTCATGCGGAGGCCCTTCCTCGTGAGGATTCGGCCAACCGTGACGCATCGGTCACGCGCACAAAAAATTCTTCGAGGCTCCCCGCCTCCCGGCGGATCTCGCGGACCAGCAAGTTTTGCTGGGCCAACGCCTCGGCGACGGCGATGCGCACATCGCGTCGGCCGTGGGGCACGACCCAAGCGTTGCACCAGCCGTCTTGCCCGGGTTCCTCGGCCGCCTCGACGGTGTCCACGTGTTCGAGGTTAACCAAGGCGCTGCGTACCGCGTCGGGCGTGCCGCGAACTTCAACGTGGACCGGAGCGCGGTCGTCCTCGGCGTGGCTGCGCTGCCGAAGTTCATCGACCGTGCCGTCGGCGACGATTCGGCCTTGGGCAATGATCACCACCCGATCCGCGACCCGCTGTACCTCGGGCAGGATGTGACTCGACAGCAGCACCGTGTGCTGCCCCGCGAGCTCGCGGATGAGTTGGCGGACTTGGCCGATCTGGTTCGGGTCCAGCCCGGCCGTGGGTTCGTCGAGCACCAACACCGGCGGGTCGTGCAGCAGCGCCGCAGCGAGGCCGACGCGCTGCTTGTTGCCCTTCGACAACCGACCGATCGTTCGGCGACGCAGGTGACTCAGCCCGCAACGGTCCGCGACGCGATCGATGCGCGACTTGCGCAGCGGCC
>CAYPCC010000333.1:0-2056 GCA_964409095.1 uncultured Phycisphaera sp.
TGGGCCGCGATCTCGGGGTTGGCTTGCGTGAACTCGTCGGTGAGTCGGTGGGCGACGAAGCCGACGTCGTTGGTATCGACCACAGCCGAGATCAGGCCGCCGCCGTCGAAGGCGATGTTGAACTTACGCGGGATGCCGTGGAGCGACGGGGTGTTGAGGATGTGGTGGTGCAGCCGGACGGCATACGGCGAGAGGTCGATCAATTCCTGCGGGTCGAAGCCGGCGGTGGGGTTGGCGGTGATATTGCGGACGCTGTCGGCCCCCGCGCCTTTTGATGTCAGGCCTAAATCGCTCAAGGTTTCGAGCAGGGTGATGATATTTTGCGGTTGGATCTCGCGGAGTTGGAGGTTGCCGCGGGTGGTGACGTGGGCGTAGCCCCCGGCGAGGTGCTCCGCGAGATCGCCGAGGCCGGCCATCTGGTGGGCCTTGAGTTTGCAGGCGGGGATGCGCAACCGGCACATGAAGCCCGGCTGGGCGGGTTGGACGTTGAACAGGCCGTGGTGCTTGAACATGAACGTGTCGCCGCCCTCGGGCATTTTGGCGGCGTCGGCGTGGGCGCGGAGTTTGGGCCACATCTCATCGGGGTGTTCGTTGAGCTTGAGTTGTTCTTGGGTGCACAGGTCTTCGAGCGGGGTGCCGAAGACCGAGATGCGGGCCCCATTCACAAAGCCTTGATCGCCCTGACCACTTCCGCCCCCGGAAGGCGGTTTGTAGACGGCGTTGAGGTCCATCTGGTCGAGTAAGGACGCGAGGTAGTCGCGCTGCTCGTCGGTGAAGCCGTCGAGCGGGGCGTGGGTGAGTGAGGATTTTCCGTCACAAGCCATAACGTGCTCCGGGTGGCGGACCAGGGTGTGCCTAGGTTCCAAAATGACAAGAAACCGACCTCGAAAACCAATTCGGGGTCGGACAACGTTGTCCGGGCGTGATGATGTGCAGCGATCGGATTCGCGGCTCAAATGTGCGGTGCAAGTTTTATGCCACACGGCTTGGTTTTAGATTCGAGCCGACGCGAGGCGATTTGGGTGCACTTTTCACTGGTCGTGGTGGAATTACCCATGTCAGCACCTAGGCAGTTTGCGGGGGTCAATCTCCGATTGCCGCGCGAGCGTGCAGCGAGATGTCGCGCGAGAAATTCACGGACACTTGCCCTTGGGTTTTTTTCGATCGCGTATTTGGGGCTTTCATCCGGGCTTTATGCGATTCCATGGCCGTCGTCGTTCGTTTATGCAGGATGCTTCGGACGGGCGGGCGAGTATCTGGCACAGCCGTTGCATAGGTGATCCTCAGCCACACGATTTTCGTGCGGCCCCACCCCCAGCCTCTTCCCAGGACAAAGGCGTCCTGATGCCGGAGTAACTCCGTCGTCGGCACGCCCTTGTTGCGTTTCACGACCTCATCAACTCCAGCATGACCGGCTGACTCACCGTCATCCTGCTACCCCGCGTTCCTTTTATTGCCCCGGAGTTTGTGACTATGTTGATCTCGCCCGTTTCCCCTCGCTTGACCGATTGGGTTCGTCCCCGCCAACTGCTCAGCGTTTTGGCCCTCGCCGCCGCGACGGCTTCGCCCGCCTTCGCTCAAGACACCGAGCCACTCGATGTTGAAAAGGACGAACTTAAGTTTGGCTTCATCAAGCTGACCGACTGTGCCCCCATCGTCATCGCCAAAGAGAAAGGCTACTTTGAAGACGAAGGCCTCTCGGTCGAAGTCATCGCCCAGCCCAACTGGAAGACGCTGCTTGACAACGTCATCTCCGGCGAACTCGACGGCGCCCACATGCTGTCCGGCCAACCCATCGCCGCGACCATCGGCTTCGGCACCAAGGCCCACATCATCACCGCCTACACCATGGACCTCAACGGCAACGGTATCACCGTCTCCAACGCCATCTGGGATCAGATGCAGGACAACGATCCCGCGCTTGACTCGCCCACGCCGCCCCACCCCATCACCGCCGATTCGCTCGAGCCCATCGTGAAGCAATACATGAATGACGGCAAGAAGCTCCAGATGGGTATGGTGTTTCCCGTGTCGACCCACAACTACGAAATCCGCT
>CAYPCC010000334.1:0-1457 GCA_964409095.1 uncultured Phycisphaera sp.
ACCCGGTGTTGCGCTTCGGAATTGAATCCGCCAGGGGAAGTACACGGCCGGGCGTTAGTTCGGGCGTGTTGGTGGGGGTTGGGTGGGTTGGATTTAGTAATCCATGTCGTCCATACCGCCGTCGGCGGGGGCTTTTTTCTTTTCTTTGATCTCGGTGATGACGGCGGCGGTGGCCAGCAGACGATTGTCTTGCCATTGGAGCAAAGGCAGGTCCGCGGCGGCGTGGCGGCGGGCGGCGGCGGTTTGGGCTTGGCTCAGGGCTTCGGCGATCTGTTGGTCGTTGGCGAAAGCGTCGGGGGTGGTGGGCAGGATCATGACGGGGTTCCTAGTTGCTGGAAGTGTTGCCAGCGGAGGTCATCCGCAATCATTATATCGGCGGGGGCGATCTGTTTAGCGATGAGTTGGGGGCCTTGAGGGCTGGCGTTGTCGTAGACGCGCCACGCATCGGCGAGGGATTGGTAGAGGTCGAAGAAATTACGGATGCCCGCGTGGAAACGGCGGTGGATGATGTCGGTGGGGATGTGGTGGCCGCCGAGGGCGACACGCTGGGCGACGCGGGCGACGGCGAGGTCGGGGCTGGGTAAGGTGAGAAAAAGGAGTTGGCAGCGGTACCCCTCGTTGCGGAGGCGGCGGGCCCACGGGGCGAAAGAGCGGGTGGCGAGGGTGGTTTCGATGGCGAAGTCGGATCGGGTGGTGGCGAGTTCGTTCATGCGGGTCAGCATGATACGGCCGGCGGCGAACGCGACCGACGCGGGATCGAAGGCCGAGAGACCCGCCGCGATGGTGTCGGCGTTGATGTAGTGGTCGATGTCCAAGAGGTCTTGGAGGAGAAACGGGGCGGCGGTGGATTTTCCCGCGCCGTTGGGGCCGGCGATGATGAAGAAGGTGGGGCGGCGTTCTTCAGCCATGATGCGATTGTAACGGGGGTGAAAGAAAACCCACGGCGGTGGGCCGTGGGTTTTCGGGGGATGCGTGGTGGGACGGGGATTTAATAATCCATGTCGTCCATGCCGGGGCCGGCGGGGGCTTTTTTCTTTTCTTTGATCTCGGTGATGACGGCGTCGGTGGTCAGCAGGAGGCCGGAGATGCTGGCGGCGTTTTGGAGGGCGATGCGTTCGACTTTGGTGGGGACGATGACGCCCATGTCCACGAGGTCGCCGTACTCGGCGGTGAGGGCGTTGAAGCCGAAGTTTTTGCCTTTGCCGTCTTCGACTTCCTTGGCGACGACACTGCCGTCGTGGCCGGCGTTTTTGGCGATCTGCTTGATCGGGGCGGACACGGCCCGCCAAACGATTTGGACGCCGAGCTCTTCGTCGCCGACGAGGCCCTTGAGGTCTTTGAGGACCTTGCGGGCGCGGATGATGGCGCTGCCGCCGCCGGGGAGGACGCCTTCTTCAACCGCGGCGCGGCAGGCGTGCATGGCGTCTTCGACGCGGGCCTTCTTTTCCTTCATCTCG
>CAYPCC010000334.1:1467-2037 GCA_964409095.1 uncultured Phycisphaera sp.
TGGGCGACGCCGCCGGCGAGCTTGGCGAGGCGCTCCTGGAGCTTTTCGCGGTCGTAGTCGCTGGAGGTGTTTTCCATTTGTTTACGGAGCATGTCGATGCGGCCCTTGATGTCGGACGACTTGCCGGCGCCTTCGATGAGGGTGGTGTTGTCTTTGTCGAGGACGGCTTTTTTGACGCGGCCGAGGTCGGAGAGTTCGAGTTTTTCGAGTTCGATGCCGAGCTCTTCCATGATGGCGCGGCCGCCGGTGACGGTGGCGATGTCTTCGAGCATGGCCTTGCGGCGGTCGCCGAAGCCCGGGGCTTTGACGGCGGCGACTTGGAGGACGCCGCGGAGCTTGTTGACCACGAGGGTGGAGAGGGCTTCGCCGTCGATGTCTTCGGCGATGAGGAGGACGGGTTTGCCGGACTCGGCGATCTTGCCGAGGATGGGCAGGAGGTCTTTGGCGCTGGAGATTTTCTTTTCGTGGACGAGGACGTAGGCGTCTTCGAGGATGGCCTCCATGCGGGTGGGGTCGGTGACGAAGTGGGGGCTGAGGTAGCCCTTGTCGAACTGCATGCCTTCGACGAGT
>CAYPCC010000335.1:0-2034 GCA_964409095.1 uncultured Phycisphaera sp.
GGGGATAACCGACACGCTGGCGAAAAGCGTGTACCAGGAAAAAGCAATCCCGCCCGCGATGCCGTGGCTGCGAGGTGTAAAAAAACTTCGGACACCGCGGGTCAAATCGATCTCGCAATACGGCGACACTTTCATTTTGGAGATGGACCCGGCGTGTCTTAGTGGCGCGCGTTGGTTGTCGGTGCAGGTCCCGCGTGGCGAAAAGTCTTGGGCCTCGGAGATCGTCACCGTTGTCTCGGCCGAGACGGATAACGGCGAGGCGACGTTTGAGTTGTCGTCGTTGACGCCCGCGGACGAAGTCGTGTGGGTGCGGACTTACGACCGGCTCGGCAGAGCGAGCAAAGCGCTTCGCGTAAAACTGGAGCCCTCGGTCCCGGCGACAGCGGGCCGTTAAACTTCAGTTGTATTGATCTCGCCCATCTTTGAATCGCGGTAGGCCCGAGCGCTGCACGGAATCTTTCGCCTATGTTTTCCCTGACTCTAACTGCAACAACGGCGACCGCCGTGTGGACCGGTCCGGTTTTGCTGGCCAGCGGCTTTGCGACGCTCGACTGGATCGTACTCGTTGGTTACTTGTTGTTCGTCTCGGTGCTAGGGGTGAAATTGGCGGGGAAGCAAAACGACATCAAGGATTTTTTTCGCGGGGGTGACAAGCTGCCGTGGTACGCGGTGTCGGCGTCGCTGATCGCGACGACAATCTCCGCGGTGACGTTCGTAGGGGTGCCGGCCGTGGCGTTTGCGGGGGACATGACCTACCTGCAGTTGGGGATCATAGCGGGGCTGATTTCGCGGGTGTTTATCAGCTTCGTGCTCGTACCGGCGTACTACGAAAAACGGATCTACAGCCCCTACGACTACATGGGCGACAAACTCGGTGACGGGGCCAAAGGCGTGACTACCGCCCTGTTCACCCTCGGCGGGCTGCTGGCCCAGTCGGCCCGGGTATACCTCACGGCTTTGGTGTTGACGCTGGTGATGGCAGACCAGTTGGCGTGGGTCGAGTCGTGGATCGGGTTGAGCCCCCTGGCGACGTCGATCGTGCTCATCGGGATGATCGCCGTGACGTGGACGATGCTGGGGGGAATAGCGACGGTGGTCTGGACCGATGCGTTGTTGTTTGTGGTGTTCGTCGTGGGCGGAGTCGCAGCGATGTGGGTGATCCTCGCGGCGTTACCAGGCGGGTGGAGCGAGTTTGTCGAGGTGGGCAGCGCGGCGGACAAATTCAATGTCTTTAACCTCGATCAGACTTTTAGCTTGACGACGCCTTACACGTTGTCGGCGGCGGGCTTCGCGGTGGTCATCGGCAACATCGGGGTCTACGGCACGGACCAACTCTTGGCCCAGCGTATCTTCTGCTGCAAGGACAAGAAAAATGCACAGTATGCGATGCTGTCGAGTTACGTCGCCGAGCTGGTAACAACGTTAATGTTGCTGGTTGGCGTCGGGCTGTTTGTGTTCTATACCGCGTTCCCCGAACGCCTCAGCGGTGCGTTTGCCGCTCGCGTCGCGGAGGAAAACGATAAGATTTTTCCCGCGTTTATTTTGGAGCAGATGCCCGTGGGCGTTACGGGCTTGGTGATCGCGGGGATATTTGCCGCGGCGATTTCGAGTTTGACCTCGATCCTCGCGGCGCTGTCACAGACGACGATCTCGGCGGTGTATCTGCCGGGGCGAGCGAAGAAGCTGGGCGTCAGTGAGCCGACGGAAGAAGCGCTGTCGGCGCACGACCCAGCCGAAGGTAAGCGTATGGTGACGGTGTCACGCCTGTGGATTGTTTTCTGGGGGGTCGCGTTGTGCTTGGCGGCGTTTGTGGTGGATGCGTTTAAGGACGCGACGGGCGTGCCGATCTTGGATTTGGCGTTGGCGTTGGCGAGTTATATCGTCGGCGGGTTGTTCGCGGCGTTTTTGTTGGCGTGGTTGCCGGTGAAAGTGAATGGGCGAGGATTGGTGTGGGCGGCGCCGTTGGGCGTGCTCGCGGTATTTGCGTGCCGGTTCCACGAAGACTGGGCGATGTGGGCTTGCGGCGTGGGGGTG
>CAYPCC010000336.1:0-271 GCA_964409095.1 uncultured Phycisphaera sp.
GGTTTTCGCGTGGGCGGGCTTCGTTGATGTTGAGGGTACGGCCTTCGAACTCGTTGCCGTTGAGGGCTTCGATCGCCTGCTTGGCGCCTTCGTCGTCCATGGTCACGAACGCGAAGCCACGGGGCCGGCCGGTGTCGCGGTCATTGACCATCGCCACTTCCTGCACTTCGCCGTAGTTGGAGAACAGGCTTTCGAGGGCTTGTTCGGTGGTCTTGAAGCTGAGGTTGCCTACGTAAATCTTCATCTTGATTGCTTTCTTAAATCGTGAGCG
>CAYPCC010000336.1:281-2027 GCA_964409095.1 uncultured Phycisphaera sp.
GGATTTGCCGGGTTTAGGTTTGGCTTTGGCCGGGCTCGGGGTTCGGGCGTCGCCGACATCGGCGTTGCCCTTCGGGAGTCAGTTTGATGCGGGTTGCATCGGTCGGAGGTGTCGATAGGCCCGAGCGTTGTGCTCGGGTAGGCGACACCCAAAAACAAGCGGGTTGCTCGGTGCGGGGGTTGATCTTGAATATCAGTGGATTGCTCCAACAACCGGAGGCGGGCGGCGTGCCTGGCGTTCAATGGGCCTCACGGCCGAGAGATTGCGGGTTGGCGCTCGCGGGATACGGGGTTGTCGGTTCTAAGGAAAGCACAGGTGCAGAGGGCGGGGTCGTCGGAGGCCCGATGTTGGGCATCGTGGGCGAAGCTGCTTTCGATAGTAAAGGCCGGGGTCTCCGAGGCGAAGTCGTTCTGCTCTAGCAGTCCTGGCCGGGCCCGGTCCACGACCGGTCGACTACTGCTGGTTGAATGATACCCGAATTCTCGCGTGTCAATACGAAAAATCTGAAAAATCATCGACGCGGCCACCGGCCACGCTCGCCGAGGTTCATCGGCCCGATCGAGATCGCACTTGAAACCGGGCACGAAGTATCGGCAGGCCGTGGCCGACGCGGCCGCGCTAGCTGCGATCAAACCCGGTTCCACGGCAGCATCCCCAGCAGCAGGGCCATGCCGCACCAGCCGGTAACACCGGCGAAGATCAGCCCGCGGCCCACGAACCCCGCTTGGGAATCAAGTCGTATGCGTACTACCCGGCGGCTGCAATAATCTGGAAAAGCTTAGGCGGACCGCTCGCCACGCGAAACCGCGCCCTCAAGCACCGCGTCGGATGCCCGCTTCGAGCACGAAGAACTGGGGGTTGAGCGACGCCAGCGGCTCACGGAGCTTGTCGATCTCCGCCGCGGGGCCGTGGACTTCCAGGCGGACCAGCTCCGCCAGCGACAGGGCCTGGGCCAGCAGGTCGCCGACGTTTTCCAGGTGCGCGAGGATGCCCGCCGCGTCGTCGTAGCCCTCGCGGCAGTGGGCGGTGTTGCCCAGGAAGGAGAAGGCGTAGTGGATGCACCCGGCCTCGCCCCGGGTCTTCTCGACAAACTTAGGCCCCAGCGCCTTGAACGCCTCCAGCTTGCCCTCCTGGACTTCAAAGTAGGGAACAAGCGTGCAGCAGGTATCGGTCTGAAACATCCGTGGCTCCGTGGGGGCGTGAGGGTAAGGGGATCTCCGCGGATCATAGGCCCATCGGCCAAGACCCGCAGAATCCAACCGCGCGGGGCTGTATCAAGGCGGCCTACACGCACGTTCGCGAATCCCACTTCAAACGGCCGGGCGCTTCATAGTGCAGCCCGGTTCTGCTCATACGACCAAAGCACGCATTGTCCACCCGCCTCCTTGCCTCGGGTTGGCTGCCGCCTAATGTTCAGTATGACACCGACACGAATGCCCGCCCCGTGCCGAGCTGCCAACCTCATCGGCGGGCACACCCTTAGATCAGGAGACTCCCATGTCCGACGAAAAGAAATCCGCAACCCGTGACAAAGCCGAAGGCAAGCTCAAGCAGGCCGAGGGCAAGGTCCGCGACGCCGCCGGCGGCCTGACCGACGACCCCAAGCAGCAGGCCAAAGGCAAGCTCAAAAAAGCCGAGGGCAAGGCCCAGGAAACCCGCGGCAAAGTCAAAGACGCCCTCGACGACGATGACGATTGATCAACCCGATGACCCCCACCCCCAAGCCGCCCGGCCCTCTGTGCCGGG
>CAYPCC010000337.1:0-2001 GCA_964409095.1 uncultured Phycisphaera sp.
TCGAGGGCAGTCCGGTCGTCAGCTTCGCCCAGCCAACCACGCTGCTGCAGATGACCGGCCAAACCCACGTCACCCAGGGCACCAGCTTCGTCGGCGACGGCACGCTGGAGAACGGCACGTCGGGCCACATGACCCTCGGCGATGGCGCCAATCTTCAGAACGTCGGCCTGCGCAACCGCGGCCTGCTCGAAATCGGCGACTCGCCCGGCGTGGCCTCGGCCGATCGATTCGAGCAGCTCGACTCGGGCACCTGGCTCGTCGAGATCGGCGGATACCTCGCGGGTGTCGAACGCGACCTCATGCTCGTCGGCGGGCCGGCGTCACTGAATGGCTTGCTGGAAGTGGACCTCATCGACCTTGGTGGCGCAGCGTTCGCGCCACAGGTCGGCGACGAGTTCACCATCCTCTACGCAGGCACCGGCGTCAGCGGCGCGTTCCTCAACGACCCGACCTCGACCTACAACGGCCTGACCTACGACTGGACCGTTGTCTACGAACCCAACGAGATCATCCTCCGCCTGGACAGCGTCACCGTCCCCGAGCCGAGCACCCTGCTATTCATCTTTGCCGGGGGCATACTGCTGTGCAACCGCCGCCCGGGCTCGACGCGCTCCGATGCATAATGGGCGACGGCGACGGCAATCGCCCGCCGTCACTTCGCATAGCAAGCCCGATCGCGCTGTCTGGAAACCCCGTCCGTCGCAAAACATGAGAAACAACGCTCTTTGACAACCGCATACAGGCCTGGTTTGAAGACCGCCCGCGAGCAGAAGAAAAGCGCTGGTCCACGGACTTCATCTGCGATCGATTTTGCGATGGTCACCGTCTGTAGGTATTGGCCTTGGCGGATCGCGGATGCGAATGACACCGGCATCGCTCGCGTCCCAACACTTCGCCTCTACTTACTCATCAGAGTCAGCGGCCGGCTCCGCAAGTGCTTTGAGGCGTTCGCGGATTTCGACCGCTTGCCTGGCTTCCTCGGTGAGGCGATGTTCGAGGCGCTGCTGGGCGTCTGCCTTTCGCGCGTTCGTGAAGGTGCGGTCGAATCGATTCTCAGTTGGATCTTCACTCTCCGGAAGATCCCAACGATCGGTACGGAAACTCGGTAGCGGAATGTCCTGATCGCCTTGGTATTTCAAGTTACCCATGGGACTCGTTGACCAGGCGTAGCGTAGGGCCACGGGATTCTCGACCATCGGACTCCAAACCCGAACGGTCTGCCAACCCTTCGTCCAGGTTTCGTCTTTACCCCAGGGCTCGTAACGGGCATAGGCCATGTAGAACTTGCCGTCCTCGCCGGCGAGGGAGAAGCCTTCGAGAATGCGACTCCCATCGTCTGGCTGCAGCCGCTCTTTGTCGGCAAAACGGACGATCATCATGTCGCCTTGAGTTTCCACCTCTGGGATCGTCGGGGTATGCCATGAAACATTGGGAATTTTATAAATGTGACTGAGTGCCCACTGTGCGGCTCGCCGGCCGTGCTCGCGCTTCTTGTTTGGGTGCAGGCCGGGGACCTGGACGTCGTAGGCCGGGATAAACTCGGTGTTTTCCGGGTCCCCGACATCCTCCAGGCCCAGCCGCTGCGCTTCGCGGATGTACGGGCCGGTGTCGATCGACAGTAGCTCAAAATTTTCTTCGTTTTGCGGCTGACCGCCCGCGCAGAACCCGATCACGCCGACCGGAAGCCCGGGGTCGTTGAAGTCCTCGCGCCAGCCCTCGACCATCAGTTTCATCAGCACGCGGTAGCGTTCGGGACGGCAGTTGCCGGACATCGCGTTGTTGTAGCCCTGGTGGAAGAGGACACCCTTGATGTTGTAGCCCTTGAGCACGCCGACCATGCCGTTGTCCACACTGCCCATGTCACTCGGGCTTTTGCCCGGAACGCTCCATGAACTCAGGTTCTCGCTGCCTTCCGGTTTCTTTGGCCACTCGGCCTCGGGTGTGCCCTTGGCCTTCGCGCGGTTCACTTGGTTCTCCCACATCTGGAGGGCTAATGCGCGG
>CAYPCC010000338.1:0-2000 GCA_964409095.1 uncultured Phycisphaera sp.
CCACGGCCGGTCGCCTGTCCGCTTCAGTTCCGGGTCGGTGCCGATGTGGTTGCCCACGATCACCACATTCGTGGAACCGGAGAGATGCACACCCCCCCCGAACCGCTGGGAGTGAATCTGGTTTGCCGCCAACTCCGAGACGCCACCGATTCGCACGTTCATCGAGTTGAGCACCCCGACACCGTGAACCCCCTGGCCTTCACGCACGGCGTTGTGGGCCACGATGTTGTTTTCCACAACCGTGGTTGCCCCGCGGACGTTCCGGATCTCGACCCCGTAGTGGGTGTTGCCCCGGATCAGGTTGCTGGGCGTGGGGGTGAGGTCGTCGGTTGTCTGGGCAGCTGTGCCCACCTGGTTCCCGCTACCGCCATCGATCCGCACACCCGTGCGGTTTGGCGTTCGCCCCGGCACGCCCACCACATTGCCGGCGATCAGATTGTTTGATGCGCCCCTCTGCACCACAATCGCCGCGTCTGAGTTGCCGGTGAAGTGGTTGGCCTTGGTCTGAATCGCCACGATCGAGTTGGCGGTCGCACCCGGCATTCCAACAAAGGTGATTGCCGGGTTTTCACCGATCTCGTAGCCGCTGCCGGGATTCGTGAGCACAAGGCCAGTGAGCCCATACAAGCCGGGCCGGATCTCCTCCACCACTGCCTGGGCGGTGGCGGCAGTGCCACCGCCGACTGGCGGGGCAATCGTCACGATCACATTCGGCGTTGAACCGGCGGCCTGTTCCCCGCGGTTTGTGACCCGGAGAGTCGACACCACGCCATCGGTGAGGCTGTTGTACATGACCGTGCCGATGGTGTTGCTGTTCGCTCGCACACCCGACACGTTGACGCCCAGCCGGTTGGGCGAGACCGTCACCCCGTTGGGGCGGAGTCCCACATACATATTGTCGACGGTGTTATTCGCGCTCTCGACGATGACACCCGACCCAGTTGTAAAGCCGAACACAGCCGCCCCGGTAACCCGGCTGCCCGACGACCCGAGCCCGAGGTGCAGGCCAGACGGCAGGCCGGAACGGCCAAGCAGCCCCAGCCGCCCGCCCGGCGCGGTGGGCAACACGCGACTGCCGTCGAACGTGATCGGCCGCGTGAAGGCCGGCAGCGACGCGGTGCCGACCGTGATGGTGCTCACCGCCGGCAGTGGATTCTCGTTCCCGTCAACCAACTGCTCGTCAAACACCATCGCCTGGGGCGTCTGGCGGTCCAGGTTTTGGCTTGAGACAGCGATCATGTCGCGAAGCGTTCCCGCAAACGGCTGTCCCGGGATGTCACCGGAGCTCGTGGTGACGTACTCGACGGACCCCGCCGTGATCGTGAGGCCTTGAGTGGCAATGCCCGCGACGACCCGGATGGTGCCACCTGCCGAGAGGCTGACAGAGGAACCGCTAAGCTCGACGCCCATCGGGCCGACCGAACTGATGCCGACGCGGAAGCCGTTGGCGTCGGCAAACGTAACCGCGCCCGCGTTCTTGGCAGCGAACCGGTCAACGTCGTTACCGCCGCTTGCCATGACAATCGGGGTGGCAGTGAGATTGTCGAGCGTAAGGCTTTCCGCCTTGACAAGCCCGGCGAGCTGATTGATTCCGGTCTTCGCCGAGATCGCGAGACTGTTTGTGGAAATCACATCGGCGCTCAGAATTACGCCCGATCCGCTCGACTGGAGCACCACATCTCCAACATCGGCAATGATATTAGAATTGATATTTACGCCCCCGAATTGACTGGTGAGTGTGATATCACCCTCATTAGACCCTATTTGGTCGCGTACCGTCATCGTCTGGGAGCTTTCGACCGTTATATTCCTGACTGCCTGCATTCGCTGAAGCGTAACTGTGCGATTGGAATATCCAGCGATCTCTCCATCGGCAGCGAGATTGAGCGCCTCAAACTCCTCGATGCGGTTGGCTTGATTCAAAAGACGGATATCAAACGCGGTGGTATTCGTTGCCTCAAGCCGCTCGGTGACGATCCGCCCGAACTCGAACGAGTCGA
>CAYPCC010000339.1:0-1965 GCA_964409095.1 uncultured Phycisphaera sp.
CGAGATGCCCCCGGAAGTCGGGGCGGCGCTGGGCCGGGTGATGCCCCGATTGTGCGCCGCGGTGAAGTCGGCGACGGGCTGTGACGGCGTCAATGTCCTGCAAAACAACGGGTCGGCCGCGGGGCAAGCGGTGATGCACGTACACTTCCATTTCATCCCCCGCTACGCCGTCGCGCAAAGCGGCGAAGGCGATGGCCTCGACTTCGAGTGGCGGGCCGGGCAACTTAGCGATGCCGACGCTTCGACGCTGCGCGACGCGATCGTCGCGGCGTTGGCGGAGTAGAGCCTCGTTGAGCCCGCCGATTCCCGATGCCGTGTTCATGCTTTCGCATCCGCACGGCGATCGCTTTGGTAATTGCTGAATCCGGAAGGAAATAAAAACGCAATCGGCGAGCGCTCCGTGTCATGCTGAAGCATGACCCACGGGGGGAATGATGCTGGCGGGAGAAATGGGGCGCAAAAAAACCCCGACCGGTGGTGGGTCCGATCGGGGGGAGGGAGAAGGAAGCAAGTGGGCGTGGGGCCGGCCTTGGCCCCGGAGCGTCGCGTCGTGCGGGCTCAGCGAGAGTCGGGGTTCATCGAAGCATCCTGCAGCGTCATCCTTGGGTTTGAACCTGCCGCGACCGCTTCCCCTCGGTTAGGGGCAAACTGAATCTTGTCGAGTCGTGATGCGTTATGCGCGAGACTCAAAGGGTGCCCCCGCCTTGGCGGGCGGGGGCACCGGGTTGGGTGGTTGGGTTTACGAGCAGCCCATCGACGCTCCGCAGTTGAGGCACTTGTAGCAGGTGCCGTTGCGGACGGTGATGGTGCCGCAGACGTCGCAGGCCGGGGCGTCGGCCTGCATGGAGCTCATGGCCTCGGTCAACGTGTTGCCTTCGCGGGCTGAGGCTTTGGCGGGGGCGGTCCCGGCGGCTTCGGTCAACGCCGCTTTGGCGGAAGCTTTGTCGGCGGCTTTGGCCTCGGCGAAGCCCCAAGGGCGGTCGCCTGCTTCGGTTGCTTCGCTGGCTTTGGCGTCGGTGATTTTCACGCGATCGGAATTGGGCTGGTCGTCTTTGGACTTGCCTTCGACCACCGCCGACATTTTGACCTTGGCCTTGGAGGCCTCAGCCTTGGGCGAGATTTGCTCGCTGGGGCGTTGCGGGGCGTTGGCCTCGCGGTAGCCGGGGACAAACTCCATGCCCATCCAGCGGAAGATGTAATCGACCAAGCTCTTGGCAAACGGGATGTCGCGGTTGTGCGTCATGCCGGCCGGCTCGAAGCGTTGGTGGCTGAACTTGGTGACCAGCGACGAGGTCGGTACGCCGTACTGCAACGCGACCGAGATCGCGGTGCCCAGCGAGTCCATGAGGCCGCCGATGGTCGAGCCCTCTTTGGCCATGGTGATGAACAGTTCGCCGGGCTGGCCGTCGTCGTACAGGCCCACGGTCAGGTAGCCCTCGTGCCCGGCCACATTGAACTTGTGCGTCCGGCTGGCACGGGTATCGGGAAGCCGACGACGCATCGGCCGTTCGACGACCCGCTCGACGATCTTCTCGACGGTCCGGACGGTCTCGGTAGATTGCAAGGCGTCGTTGGCCGCGGCGAGCGCGGCCGTCTCCACGATGTCCTGAGCCACTTCTTCCAAAGCCGCTTCGATGCCGTCCTGATCGTCTTCTTCGGTGTCCTCATCGCTGGCCTTATTGTTCAGCGGCTGGCTGAGTTTACACCCGTCGCGGTACAGGGCGTTGGCCTTGAGCGCGAGTTCCCACGACATCTCGTAAGAATCCTGGATGTCTTCGATGGTCGCTTCGTTGGGCAGGTTGATCGTCTTGGAGATCGCGCCGCTGATGAAGGGCTGGGCGGCAGCCATCATGCGGATGTGGCCGTGGGCGTGGATGAACCGCTGCCCGGTCGGGCCGCACTTGTTCGCACAGTCGAACACCGGCAGGTGCTCGTCCTTGAGGTGCGGCGCGCCCTCGATGGTCT
>CAYPCC010000340.1:0-1957 GCA_964409095.1 uncultured Phycisphaera sp.
CCGATCGAGGTCCTCAACGATTTACCCGGTGTTGCGCTTCGGAATTGAATCCGCCGGGTTAAACAATTTCCAAGATGGCGGCGCCGAAGGTGAAGCCGCCGCCGAAGGCGCAGACGCCGACGATGTGGCCGGGTTGGAATTTTTCGGTGGATTTGGCGAGGGAGATGGGGATGGAGGAGGAGCTGGTGTTGCCGTGGTGGTCGATGAGGTTGATGATTTTTTCCTGGGGGATTTTGAGGCGGATGCGGGCGGCTTCGAGGATGCGGGCGTTGGCCTGGTGGGGGACGAGCCAATCGAGGTCGTCGAGGGCGGCGCCGGAGCGTTCGAAAGCCTGGTTGGTCATTTTGGTCATGGCGCGGACGGCTTCGGTGAAGACGCGTTTGCCTTGCATGGTGATGTGGCCGCGGCCCTCGAAGCCGACGGTGATGGCGTGGGTGGGGTCGGCTTTGCCGGCGAGGACGGGTTGGGAGAGGACCATGGATCCGGGAGGGATGGGGCAGGCGGCCGACGGATGGAATCCGTCGGCTTCTGATTCGAGGGGTTCGACGGCGCCGCGGGCGATGGTGGCGGTGGCGGCGTCGCCGAAGAGGATGGCGGTGCCGAAGTCGTGGGGGTTGACGACGCGGGAGAGGCATTCGGTGGTGACGACGAGGACGGCGGAGTCGGGGTTGTGCTGGATGGTGTTGTGGGCGGCGTCGAGGGCGTAGAGCCAGCCGGAGCAGGCGGCGTTGACGTCGTAGACCATGAGTTCGGCGTCGCCGTCGGGGTCGAGGGCGTTGAGGACCATGCAGGCCATGGACGGGGTGTTGAGGGGTGGCGTGGTGGTGTGGCAGACGATGCCGGTGAGGTCGTTGACGGTGAGGCCTTCGGCGGCGAGGGCTTTTTGGGCGGCGTCGATGGCCATGGAGAGGGCGTTTTGCTGGTGAGAGCAGTAGGGGCGGGACTCGATGCCGGTGCGTTTAATGATGTCGTCGGAGGAATATTCGGGGAAGCGGCGGATGAGGTCGGCGTTGGTGAGGCGGTCGGTGCCCTCGGCGTAATGGACGGGGGAGAGGTAGACGCGGACCTTGCGGCCGCCGACGCGGGAGGGGGCGACGCCGGGAAGTTTGGCGGCCGACGGATGGCCATGCGTCGGCTTTGGGGGGGCGGACTTGCGGGGGTCTGATTTCCGGGGGTCGGTGATGGTGGGGGTGCCGCGGTCTTCGCGGGTGGGGCGTTTGACGATGGGGGCGTCGAGGGGGTTGGTGGTGGTGGCCGACGGATGGCCATCCGTCGGTTTTGGGGGGGCGGGTTTTTGGAGTTTGAGCATCGGGGTGCCGACGTCGACTTGTTCGCCTTGGGGGATGAGCAGCTGGGCGATGGTGGCGTCGTAGGGGGCGGAGTATTCGAAGATGGCTTTGTCGGCTTCGAGTTCGGCGATGACTTGGCCGGTGGTCACGGGGTCGCCGGGCTGGGCGAGCCATTGGACGACGGTGACGGCCTGGTCGGTGGGGGCGGAGCCTTGGGCTTCGATGGTTTCGATCTCACCGCCGGAAGTTGCCGCTGCGTCGGCGGAAGCCGTGGAGGGCGTGCCGAAATCGACATCGAGGTCGAGGAGTTCGCAGGCGGCGGTGAGGGTGCGGCGGAAGCTGGGGAGGATGTCGAGCTGGTTTTTGTAGTTGGTGGGGACGTAGGTGTCGGGGCGGGTGATGCGTTTGACGCGGAGGGGAGCCGGTGGGACCGGGGGATGGCTATCCCCCGGCTTTGGGGGGGTGGTCACGTCTTCGGTGACGGCGGCAACGATTTCGGCGCCGAAGCCGACGGTGAGGTTGTCTTCGTGGACGACGAGAAGGCGGCGGGTTTTCGCGGCGGAGGCGGCGAGGCCGGGGCGGTCCCAGGGGTCGATGCAGCGGAGGTCGAAGAGGTCGATGGTGCGGTTGGTTTGCTTGGCGATCTCGGCGGCGACATCGCGGAGGAT
>CAYPCC010000341.1:0-1918 GCA_964409095.1 uncultured Phycisphaera sp.
CTCGCCGTTAGCGGCGGGCAACAGGCGGGGTATCGTAACTTGCTTGGTGCGCGACGAGCCACTTTGTGGAGCGGGACCGCAGACTCGTGGGTTGACCTCAACCCTGCAGGCGCGTCGCAATCCGAGGCATTGGCCATCAGCGACGGGCAACAGGCAGGCTATGCCATTTCCATCTCGGGCGGAATACGTCGCGCCAGCATATGGAGCGGTACCGCCGCCTCGTGGGTGAGCCTCCACCCGACTGGTGCGTCATCTTCGACGGCCTTTGCCATCAGCGGGGGACAGCAGGCGGGACAGGCCTCACTCGGAGGAATCCAACGCGCCAGCCTGTGGAGCGGGAGCGCAGACTCTTGGGTTGACCTTAACCCTCAAGGATCGATCTTGTCCGTGGCATATGCAATTAGCGGCGGGCAGCAGGCAGGGTTTGCAAACGTGGACAACACACGCAGAGCCAGCCTATGGAGCGGGACAGCGGACTCATGGGTCGACCTGAATCCGGCCAACTCCACTGACTCAATTGCTTACGGAATCAGCGGCGAGTTTCAGGTGGGGTACGCAGAAATCGAAGGGAATCGACACGCCAGCCTTTGGAGCGGGACCGGCGACTCATGGATCGACCTGCACGCCCTCTTGTCGAGCGACTTTATCGAAAGTGAGGCACGAGGCATCTTCAATGACGGCCAAACCCTCTCCATCACCGGCTTCGGACGCAGATCCATGAACGCATTCGATGAAGCACTCCTCTGGACGCTGCCAATCCCCGCCCCCGGTCCGACCTCACTCCTCGCTCTCGCTTGGCTAGCTGTCGCACGCCGCCGCCGCTGATCAACTCGTGACGCGCGTACATTCAGCAACCACTACAACCTAGAGGCAGTTAGCATATTCAGGGCACCTGAACAAACACACCGGCATGCCGGGTGCTTTCAGACAAGAGCTCTGGGATTGCTTCGCACATTTTCTTCAAGTCACCGGCGCATCGTGCGGCTGCCCCGTTTGGGTTGCTGTGATCGGCGATCTGTCAGAGTGCTGCAACGAAAACAACTGAAACGAGACGAACGCGGTGCGAACGTTGGTTGGTGCTGCGTTGGTTCTCATGTTTTCTTGCAGCGTGTTTGCAAAAATAATATCTTTGCAAAAGAGTAGTTTGGCCCGTAGACACGTGCGGCGGTTTATGTTGGAGTGTTGTTGCCGGGGTGTTTGCTCCGGTGATCGGCGTGCCTGGACGGCTCCGGCGGGTCTGGCCGACGATCGGCGGTTTGCACAACTGCCGGAGGAGAAACGAGAGGTATCCAATGAATCGGCGTGCACCAAAGGTCGCTGCGGCGGTCGGTGTGGCGGTCGCCTGCGCATCGGCGATGGGACAGATCATCCCGCTGGGCCACGGCAACGGGCCGGCGTTCGAGACGACCCATCCGAATATCCCTGGTACGAACATCTACGAGGTCATCGGCGGGCCGTTCTGGTTCGAGCCGAACGCGGGGCCTTGGATCAAGACCCTGCTCGCGCCGCAACAGGGCTGGCAGCCCGGGCAGATCTACGCATTGCACGAGACGTTCACGTTCTTCCCGCCGCCCGACGGCACGCCGGGACAACCCATCACCGACTGGCACGAACGCATCGACTTCGGTTTCGACGGCCAGATCTGGGATATCTGGGTCGGTGAACCCATGTTCACGGTCGGCACCGCGCCGCCGCCCGGGCTGATGACGATGTTCAACGACTCGAGAACCGAGGTCTGGTTCTTCTTTGATCCCGTCGAACCCGGGGCCGACGGAATCACGTTCACCATCTGGAAAGAGTTCCGCTACGTCGGCACCTTCCCGATGTTCGACCCGGTGCGCATCATCCAATACCCGACACCCGCGCCGGGAGCGGTCGCGCTGCTCGGCCTCGGCGGGCTGGTGGCTGCGAGAAGACG
>CAYPCC010000342.1:0-1881 GCA_964409095.1 uncultured Phycisphaera sp.
CTGGGCGACGAAAAATAAATGGACCTTCTTCAGGAAAATCATCTGACGCACCAGACTGCCGTGTCACGGTGTCTATCCGAAGTGTCTTGCACTCTACGACAAATTGATAACCGGACTCAGAAACACACGAAAAATCTGGGCCGCCAGTAAGGGGGGATTCATTGATTTCGACGGCAAGGCCGTTATTCGATTAGTATTGATACAAAAGACACTCACTTACTGCGGCCTCGGCTTGATTACGCAAACGCCTATTCCACTGCTTAAGTAAGCGAGGATCCGTATCAGATAGAACAAGACGGTAGGCCCTGATCTCAGAGTCATATTGAGAAACTTTGAAGCTCAAGAATGTTGTGCTCCAACTAATAGTTCTTTGGCTTGTTTACGGCTCGTCGCGGTGACTTTTTCGCCGGCCATCATTTCGGCGAGTTCGGTGATGCGGGCGTGGCCTTCGAGGGCGGCGACGGTGGTTTGGGTTTGTTTGGCTTTGCCTTGGCCGGTGACGGTTTTGACGATGTGGAAGTGGCGGTCGGCGAAGGCGGCGATCTGCGGGAGGTGGGTGATGCAGAGGATTTGGTGGGTGGGGGAGTTTTTGGTGGACGGCCGGGGGATGCCATCCCCCGGCTTTGCGAGGGCGCGGAGTTTTTGGCCGATGACGCTGCCGAGGCGGCCGCCGATGTTGGCGTCGATCTCGTCGAAGACCAGGACGCTGATGCGTTGGCCGTCGCCGGTGGTGGCGAGGACGGATTTGAGGGCGAGCATGGTGCGGGACAGCTCGCCCCCGGAGGCGATTTTGCGAAGGGGCCGGGCGTCTTGGCCGGGGTTGGTCTGGACGATGATCTCGACCGCATCAAACCCCGTCGGCGAATCGGTGGTTCGTTCAAAGTCCACGGCCAGCTTCGCCTCGGCCATGCCCAGCTCGGCGAGCTGTTTTTCGATCTGTGGGACGAGTTTCTTCGCGGCTTTCCGCCGGGCGAGCGTGAGTTTTTCGCCGGTCGCGGCGAGGGTGGTATCCAATTCGGCGATCCGGGTGTCGATGCGGGATTGGTCGTGGTTTTGGCCCCGTAGCTGCTCGATCTGACTCGCCAACTCGGCCCGGAGGTTCAACACGGATTCGACGGGGTCGGGCGACGGGCGGTGGTCGCCGTATTTTTGGACCAGCCGGTTGATGGTGTTCAATCGCTCGGCGACCTCGGCCGCCTCCTCGGGATCGTGCTCCAACCGATCGACGTACCGCCCGAGCTCAAACGACGCTTCTTGGAGATTCAGCGTGCAGGTGCGCACCTGGTCGGTGATGGATTCGAGCGACGGGTCCATCTCGGCGAGGTCGATCATGAGGTGGGTGATCGCCTGCAGCCGTTCGGTCACTGAGCCGTCGGCGTCGTAGAGCGCGGCGTGGGCAGCGCCGGCTTCGCCCTTGATTTTTTGGACGTTGCCTAAAACGTGTTCACGCGCTTGCAACTCGGCAAACTCGCCCCGTTGCAACTCGGCGGCGTCGATCTCGTCGGCTTGGAATTCGTAAAGCTCGAGTTGCTGCTTGCGCAGCGTGGCCGACGCGGCGAGTTCTTGTTTTTCGTGCAGGAGGTCGCGGCGCTGGGCGAAGGCTTGGCCGAAGGTTTCTCGGTCGTGGGCACAGCCGGCGAAGGCGTCGAGGATGGTGAGTTGGTTGGAGGGTTTGAGGAGGAATTGGTGGTCGTGTTGGCCGTGGATATCGACGAGCAGATCGGCGGCGCGGCGCATCATGGCGGCGGTCGCGGGTTGGCCGTTGACCGACAGGGACGATCGGCCCGAGGCGAAGAGCTTGCGGGTGATGAGCATCTCGTCGCCGGGCTCGATGGTTTGATCGAGCGCGGCGGTGAGCGCGGCGGCCAGTTGCGGGTTGTC
>CAYPCC010000343.1:0-1866 GCA_964409095.1 uncultured Phycisphaera sp.
TTGATCTCCTGCTCGGACACCGTGGCAATAGCGCCGGTCACCACCTTTTTTTTCTGGCTGCCGTAACCCACCACTACGACTTCGCCCAGCTCGCTATCGGTTTCTTCCAAAACGATGTCAATGCGCGTGCGTCCGGCAATCGCTATTTCGATTGGCCGGAAACCGAGGTAGGAAACCGAGAGGATGTCTTCCGGGGAGGCTTGGAGCGTGTACGCGCCATCGCCGTCGGAGAACGCGCCGTTGGGCGAGTAGAAGCCGGTGAAGGTCGCGCTGACGGCGAACTGGTCGTTGATGGTGTAACCCGCACTGATATAAAGGTCCGACTCGTACCAACGCGAAGTGCCGTTGCCGTCAGCACCGGTGCCGGCGCTGTGGATCGACTGCCAGGTACCGATGGTCAGATCGACGCCGGTGTCGCCCAGGGGCGCGCCGACTTCAACCCATGGCTGAATGATCAGACCGCTATCTTCTTGCTCAAAGCCGCGGAACATGTAGGTGGACACGACGTCGGCACCTGCGCCGAAGGTGAGCAGGCCGTTGTTCACGGCGGGGGGCGCATCTTGCGCAACGCTCGAAGTGGTCAGTGCCGCAGCAGCCAAACCACCGACCAGACAGAGCCCGGTCAATTTACTTTCCTTTGTCATCTCAATGACTCCTTACCGTAGGGGGAACCCTTAAAACTGAACCGGGATGTACCGTCAACGCGACGGACCCGTCTATGAAACACGTTCTATGGCCGAGATAAATACCAGAAGCGTTAGCGAACCGCAAGATTTGTGTGAGCGGCATGTTAACGCCGGGATCGGCTGTGGGTGGACCAACCACCGTGGTTCACGTTAGGTATCGGAAGCCATCGGCGTATCAGGCCAGAAATTGTCTGCATTATCGGCTTTCGTGTCATTCCAACCGCCAGATTGCCTGGCTCAGGACAAAAAACGCCCTAAAACGCAAGCTCCCCGGCCCGCGTCGCGTGGCCGGGTGGCGAGATGGATGAGCGTCGCGTGATGAACTCCAGCGTTATCGGTCGCAACGAACCGAGGCCGAGGGCCGCGCGTTGCCCCCCCTCATGCCCCGCGACAACGGCGCGACGGGGATCAAGCCGCCGATCAAGCCGGGGTTAGGCCGCGGTAGAGTTCCTGAACCCGCTGCGACTGCGTCCGGCGAACGGTCTCGAGCGTCAGGCGGTTGATGCGGTAGTCCGCCGCGTCCTCGGGCAGCAGCCGACAGTGTTCCTGCACGACGTTATAGAGAAACTTGAACGCATCGCGTGGCTGGTGCATCTGGTCCAACGCGTCGATCAGCGTCTCGCGGGTCACGCTGTCCTCGAAGAAATCCGTGAGAGCGAGTCGGCCCGCTTTGCTCGCGGTTTTGCACGCATTGACCCGGCTGCTGCACAGGTCGTAAAGCGTCGCCCCCGACCAGGTCAGCTTGTCGATCATGTTCTGCTTGTCGAGCCGGGCTTCCTGGAAGAAGCTCGGGCCTTCTTTATTGAGCAGGTAGCTCAGTTCGATGGGCAATAGCAGCTTGAGGCCGATGCCTTCCTGCTTGAGGAATTTATTGTCGAACATCGGCCAAATCAGGTCGCGCATCTTCCCCGGGTCGCCCGCCACGGCGGTCGGCTCGTCCACGCGATCGACCAGCACCACCATGCCCGCATACCCCAACGCCCGCAGCACATCCACAAACCGGCGAGTCAATTGATACCGGCTGTCGCGCTGCTCGGCCGCATCACGGCCCGTGGCGGGGAGCGGTTGGCCCACGAGCGTGGACACGCCCAGTTCGCCGAACACGCCCCGCAGCGTCGCGGTGTTCCGGCCGATGGCGGGCATCTCCTTGGCGACCCGGCGGGCCAGGCCCCACGTCCGC
>CAYPCC010000344.1:0-1864 GCA_964409095.1 uncultured Phycisphaera sp.
TCGTCAACGACAAAAACGCTAAGCTCACCGACGCCATCGACCGCGCCTACGCCCCGCTGCGTGGCAAGGACGACACCGTGGTGTTGTTGTCGTCGGTCAACCCCACGATCGCCGAGTCGATCCAGAAAACCCTCGCCGCCCACTTGGGCCACGAGGTGTGCCTGGTCGAGCGCGACTACCCGATCCCCATCGGCCGACAGCTCGACCCCGAAGCGATGACCGGCGAAGACCGCCTGCTCAACGCCGCCGCCGCCTACGACGTGCTCAAGCAAGCCTGCGTCGTGGTCGATGCGGGCACCGCGATCACGATCGACTTCGTCGATGGGGCCGGCACGTTCCACGGCGGGGCGGTGGCGCCGGGCGCGCAGCTCATGATGGACAGCCTCAATCAGCGCACCGCGCAGCTCCCCGAGGTGGAGTTCGGCAAGCCCGACGCGGTCATCGGCCACAACACGATCCAAGCGATGAAGGTCGGCGTGTACCACGGCCTGCGCGGCATGGTGCGCGAACTCGTCGAACAGTTTGCCGATCACGCCGGCCAATTCCCCCTCGTCGTGGCGACGGGCGGCGACGCGCCGCTGTTGTTCCAGGACTTCGACCTCATCGACCGCATCGCCCCGGACCTGACGCTGATGGGCTTGGCCGCGACGCTGCGGGTGGCGCTGGAGCGGGCGGATGAAGACGGGGAGTGAGCCAGCGGTCACATCAAAGGATTAGCGATTTGGCAGACGAACAAATCAATATTGAAACGCCCGAGCAGGCCGTCCGTTTTACGCGGGTTGCCTGGGGCTTGGTGTTGTTGGGGTTACTGGTTGTGGTTTGCGCTGTGGTTCTCATCCGCCCGACCGAGGGCGGTGATGAGGTGGCCGCCACCGTTGGGCCGATAGTGAGTTACGCCAGTTGGGGTGCTTTTTTGATTTTGGTGCCGATGGCCTATTTTGTGCGTAATCAGATTTATAAACGGCATTGGCAATCCGATGCGGTCGCCCCGCAGGGATATTTTTTAGGCAACGTGATTTTTTTGGGTTTGATTGATCTGCCGGCGGTGCTTTCGGTGATGGCGTTATTTTTGGGGGCATCGTTGTGGCCCGATTTGTTGCCGTGGGTTTTGGTGGTTTTGGTGGTGGTCTTGAATTGGCCCGGTGGTCAAGCCATGCAGCCGGTTGAACCCCGGCTCGGGGTGGCCGAACGGTGAGGGGTTCTGATGAATTGCAATATCAGGTGCAGACCGCGAATCAACCCGGTGCGGTGGCGATCGTGCAGGTGTCGGGGGCGGCGGACGCGGTGGTGGGGGTGCTCGAAAAATTCAGTGTATTCACGAATAAAAACAGCGGGGACCTAACCGGTCCCGGGGCCGCGGATCGCGTGTCGCAGGAATCTGACGTGCTGGAGAAGTCGTCGCCCGCGGCCCCCGGGGCTGTTAGCGCCCGGCTATTGCTAGAAAAATGGGGAGTGGGTCGGCTGCGACTCTGCGATCTCGCGGGGATCGACGAGGGCATCGTGGGCCGTGTTTCCGAGACCACCGCCCAACTCATGCCCCACGGCGGGCTGCGGGTCGTCCATAAACTCGAAGCCTGGCTCCGCGACCACGGCGTCGCCCCCGCCCAAGACCTCGACCCCCAAGCGATGTATCCCGAAGCCGCGTCACCGATCGAGGCGGACATGCTGCACGCGATCGCCACCGCCAGCAGCCCCGCAGCGATCGACTTGCTCGCGGCGCAGCCGAAGTTGTGGCGCGACTGGCTTGCCTCCGATCCCCAACCCCCCATCCCCAACTCCCCACACCTACGCCACCTGCTCACCCCGCCCACCGTCGTTGTCGTCGGCCGACCCAACGTCGGCAAGTCTACGCTGCTCAACCGGC
>CAYPCC010000345.1:0-1855 GCA_964409095.1 uncultured Phycisphaera sp.
CGTCTTCCCATCGGACCAACATGAGAATGCCTCGCCATCGTCAGCTTTGAAAATGGGCGACCTAAAGGGGACGTACCCCTTTTTTGACGATCCATTCCTGCCGATGCCTCGGGCTGTGTCGTCCGCTGAGCTGAAGTTGGTCGTCGGTCCCACGCCGGCAGCATCGCCCGGCGGGCGGGGGTTGGCAAGGGGGGGCTTGGTCGCGGGGTGCCCGGGGGTGTCGCCCGGCCGGCGAGGCCGACCTCCCGCCGAGCCGGCGGCGCCTCGTGGTGGTTGCCCGGGCCCGCCTGAACGCACACCCCACGAGGCACGCGCATCAGCAAGTGCGGCGGCCGAGGGCCGCTCGGCTGCCGTTGCACCGGGTCACCACCGGCCGGCTCACCTGCAGACGGCGGGCGTGCACGAGTACAGGCGGGGCGATGCGCCAAGCAGGCGCACGCCGGCGGGCAGTAAGCGGAAAACATCGTTTAAGTCCTGTCGCACAACACGATGAACATCGGACGGCCCAGGAGGATCGCAACGCAGACGGTATGTCTGACTCACGTCGCCCACGAACGCCGCGTGTCGGGCGGTGATGGCGGACTGGGCTGTGCCGCGAACCTAGAGTGCCAATCCAAGCAAGCTTGAAAGTTCATCGGTGCAAGTGGGAGCCTCGGTACCTCATTGCACCGTCAGTGGCCATTCCTCTTGGCCAATCGCCATCGCGAGAAGACGTACCATGCCGCCAGGACGAAGACGGCCGCAGTATTGTACCAGAACGGAATGCGCACATACACAATTCTGTCGGAATGATAGCCTTTATCAATATAAAGCAAACGCTCCCAATTAACGATGATTACCGACTGGTAGACATATTCCTTGACCTCGACATAGAGGAACGTGCCGGGCCCATGCTTCGCAACCCCGTAGAATTCCATTATAACGTCGCCTGGCAAGCGTACAGCAGCATGGCACACCAGCAAGACGGTAGCTGCGAAGAGAAGCCAAGGATATCCAGCCTTCCTGCAGTCCTTCGCGTAGTCAAGCCGGTTTACGGAGATGTCTCGCTCGGCCTTCGATTTCTCGTCCATACTGCGCCCAATCCCAGCATACCCACGATTGCAAGGGCTCGCACTTCGATGTGCAAAGATCTATCATAGATATACACGTTCGTTGTAAGAATGCTAAACATCACAGCGTCTGCCGCAGTCACCATCTCCCAGGACTCAAACTTGCGTGGGAACACCTTGTATTGGTGATACGACCTCAAGCCGACAGCGTGAAAACCGTTCGGATGACTAAAGATCAGCGGGTAGACACGCAATCCATTTACAACCGTAACCGCCAGGAGTGCGACCGCTCCAACCGCAAAACACCAGAACACGAATCGCCTTCTAGACAACATCTATTACAACGTCCTGAATGAAGACCGGAGCGAGGGCCAGGCGGACGCGGATCGTGAATTGTCGGCCTGAGGGCGTCCCACTGCCGGCCGCGTACGTCAGCTGGCGGACACCCCGCTGAACGTCGAACAAGCTTGGATCACCGACATCACCGCCCAGCGCCGCGATCAACTCTGCACTTAAATCTACGGTTGTATTGATAACACCATTCCGTCGAAGAACTGCGTCCACCGTTCTCGACTCACTTGTCACGACAGTGCCTGTCGGCGGCTCGTACGTCCATTGTACATCAGCGAGGTTAAAATTCGCGGCAAATTGACCAAAGCGGTATCGACTTAATGTTCCTGGCTCTATTGAAACAAAGATCGTCTCGTCCGACTCGATGAGGCTGTCCTGAACCGGAACGATGTATACCACGTCCGACACCGTCTGCCCCGGCTCAATCGTCACCGAACTCGGCAGGTTTTCGTAGT
>CAYPCC010000346.1:0-1846 GCA_964409095.1 uncultured Phycisphaera sp.
AGACCCAGAAGCGCGTCCGTGCCGCCGCCAAAAAACTCAACTACCACGCCAACTACGCCAGCCGATCTTTGGCCCGTAACGCCACGCAGACCATCGGCCTCTACATCCAGCCCCACCCGTTTTCGGGCCTGGGCTACCGCTACGAAGGCGCGATCATCCAGGGCATCGAACGCGCCAGCCAAGCGTGCAATTACGACCTGCTGGCGATCAACCTCAGCGGCGGCGATGACCCCAGCGTCTGCACCAACAAGTTCGCCGAAAAGCGGATCGACGGCCTGATCCTCATGCACGTCGACCACGAGGCCGACTGGGTCGATCCGTTGGTCAAGCAAGCGCCCAACGTCGTGGCGGTGAACTACTACGGCTCGGGCAAGGTCGACCGGATCAACTTCGACGACCAGCAAGCCACGGGGCTCGCGGTGAAGTATCTCCACGGACTCGGCCACCGCCGTATCGGTTTCATCGGGTCACGCCGGGAAGCGATCGGCCCCGGGATGCAATTGCGGATGCAAGGCTTCCGGTCGGCGATGACCGAGATCGGCCTCGAGTACAAAACCGATTGGATATGGTCCACCGCCGAGGGGGAAGACCTCTTGCCCCTCGAAGAAGAACTGGACACGTTCAAGGCCGACGCGCGCGACCTGATGGATTGGCTAAAGGCCATGGGCGACCACCGCCCCACCGCGTTTGTGGCGTACAACGACCTGACCGCCGTCCACCTGATGCGCCAGTGCCAGTCTCAAGGCTTAACGATCCCCCGCGAGATGTCGATCGTGGGCATCGACGGGGCCGAGGTCGGCGAGTTGGTGTGGCCGGCGCTCACCAGCATCCGCCAACCCTTCGCCGAGATGGGCAAACGCGCAACCGAGTTGGTCATCGAACGGGCTGAGCAAGCCGCCAAGTCGGGGAAGGTGCGTTCACCCCGCAAACGCACCGACGAACTCTTCGCCCCGGAAATCATCCCGCGCTCAAGCACCCGCCCGGCAGACGCCAACGCCTAGAGCATGCTCCACGCCGCGGTCACCGCCGCCGACCAATTCACCCGCCGCCCAGCAGGCGATCGCGGAACAGCGGGGTTTTATTTCCCGGCACCAGTCGGCCGTCTTTTACAAATCCATCTTCCGGGCGGCCCGCCAACACATCCGCCAGCCGACTTCGCCACGGCTCACATTCCCCCGCGCGCTCGGGGTCTGCAGCGAGGTTATGACATTCATCGGGGTCGGCCACCAAGTCGAAGTAAAACTCTTGCCCGGTCGTGGTGATCCAGATGTATTTGTGTCGGCCGTCGCACAGGCACTGCCAAGGCCCCATCACGCCATCGGCCTGCTCGGTGTGAACGACCTCCCGCCAAGGCGACGCGGGGTTGCTCACCAAAGGGGCCAAACTTTTCGCTTCGACGTTTTCGGGGATCGGCACGCCGGCGTAGTCGAGGCAGGTCGGCAAGATGTCGTAGAGCGCCGTCGGCCGATCGCAGCGCTGCCCCGCGGTGTGAGCGGTCCCCTTGGGCGGGCGAACAATCATCGGGATGTCGAGCGAGCCGCGCATCGGCGTCGACTTGCGGTAGAGGTGATGGTCGCCCAGTTGTTCGCCGTGGTCCGAGCTGAATATCACCAGCAGGTTGTCGCCCATGCCGCGCAGCTGCAGCCACCGCATCAGCCGGCCGATCTGAAAATCAAGGTGCATCAGCTGCGCGAAGTAGCCCCGGCGGGCGCGCTCCAGCCGACCCGGCGGCAGCGTGCCACACGAAGGATTGATCCGCACCGCCCGCTCGCGGTAACGCTCGTCGATCCAGTCGCCGACCACGGGCGTGGGCTGCCGCGGTCGAAGCGGTGGTGCTACGCCGCCG
>CAYPCC010000347.1:0-1844 GCA_964409095.1 uncultured Phycisphaera sp.
TTAAACCGACCGTCGGCCACCCGCCGGGCGCTGCACTTTTAGACCGCCGTTCACACCGACACTTCCGCGGCGGCAGAATGTCTTTCTCACGGCTTGGTCGGGGCAGAATTGGTTTACCCCGAGCAGGCTTACGCCCAGGCTGCGATCGCCCAAGAGATCATCGGATGGTCAGACTTGGTGGGGGCGACCCGACTGCCTGCGTTGGCGTGGCTTAGCCCCGAGGGCCGGCCGTATGGCATCATCGAGGTGGCCGAAAATCTGGGGCCGGCCCAACTCCAGCAGCAAATCGCCGATATGAGCCATCGCTACCATCGCAGCCACGCCGCGTTTGCCGAAGCCTCGCAGCTCACCGCATTGGCGCAGGCGCAAAAGCTCCACGATGCGCTTGAGCTCGTGGATGAGCCTTGCCGTGCTTCTTACTTGGATGTCATGCAGCAGATCGTCTCGCTCGACGACGAGAACACCCTGGGGCTTAAAGATCACTACGGGCCGATCCTCACCGAGGTCGTCATTAATGACGTTATTCAAGGCGAGGTCTACCCGCTGGTTGATGCGGGAGCCTACCCCGAAGCCCAGGCGGCGCTTGGCCGATTGATCCAGCAGCACCCGGTCTCGATTGAGCAACGTCAACTGTTGATGGCGTTTCAAGCCCAACTTTTACATTCGCAAAACCGCAGCCAAGAGGCCTTGGCTATGCTCGATGAAGCGATCAACATCGCTTCCGAAAGCCCGGTACACGAGAAACTCGTCGCGGCTCGGCTTCAATTCATGTCTCGGTAAGTCATTGACCTGCTCTCTTCACGCGTCATGATTCGATGACCGTGTCTTATTCCTCAAGCCCAGCCACCATGGACTAACCCGTGCCGTAATACCTCTCCTTGCCGTTGACTTTTCGATACCCCGACCGCCTTTACGGGGCTTCGCGTGTTGTAGAACGATAACTCGCGTTTACTCACCATGACTTGACCTCGATTGTTGTACCCGTTGTACCAGCGTGCGCTCACTACAGGAGCGCATTGCGGTCAACATATCCCCGGGGGTCACAACCTAGGACTGCAAGACACCGTTAAATATACGGATCTATCAAATAAAAAAACCCCGCATCAAGCGGGGTTGAATGCCCATAACAGGAGTCGAACCTGTACTCCATTGCTGGAACCGCCACCTGAAGACGGCGCGTCTGCCAATTCCGCCATATGGGCTGCATAAGCGAGCCGCTTAGTGTACGCCAACCACGCCACAACGCAACCCCCCCCCGGCCCCCGGAAGGCCCCGGAAGCCCCCCGAAAGCGATCCGTCGGTGGCCGGTGGGGCCGTGCATTTTCGATCGACTTGCCGGTCAGGCGTCGCCGAGGCTGAGTGTGGTGAGATTGGTATTGGAGTAGATACACAACTCCCCGGCGACGCTCAGGGCGTTGCGGGTGAGCGCCTCGGCGGACTGGTCGGTGTGGGCCAAGAGGGCGCGGGCAGCGGCGGTGGCGAAAGCGCCGCCCGAGCCGATGCCGATGACGCCGTCACTGGGCTCGATGACGTCGCCGGTGCCTGAGACTAAGAGACTGACCTCCAAGTCGGCCACGACCAATAAACTCTCCAAGCGCCGCAGCGCCCGGTCGGTCCGCCACTGCTTGGCCAACTCGACGGCGGCCTTTTTCACGTTGGCGGTGGTTTCTTTGAGCGTGGCCTCGAAGCGTTCGAGCAAGGCAAACGCGTCGGCCGCCGCCCCGGCAAAGCCGACCAAGACGCCTTGGCCGTCGGCCCCAAGGTTGGGGAGTTTGCGGACTTTCACCGCGTCGGCTTTGGCGACGATGTTTTGCATCGTGACCTGGCCGTCGCCCGCGATGGCG
>CAYPCC010000348.1:0-1398 GCA_964409095.1 uncultured Phycisphaera sp.
CAGCAGCAGGTCCGCGCCCAGCTGTCCACCGCCCTGATCGCGGTGCTGTCCCAGCAGCTGATGAAGCGCGCCGACGCCAAGGGCATGTGCGCCGCCTACGAATTCATGGTCGTCACCCCCGCCATCGCCAACCTTATCCGCGAAGCCCAGTCGTTCAAGATCCCCTCGGCGATCCAAACCGGCAAAAAATTCGGCATGAAGCTGCTGGACGACTTCCTGTGGGAACTCTATGCCGACGGCAAAATTTCCGCAGGCGATATGATCGACCGTGGCTCAAACGCCGACCACCTCATCGAAAAAGTCCACCGTGCAGGCGGCACCATCGGCCGGCCCGAACTCGACGAAGACGCCGCCTAACGCGGTCCCAGTAGTAAGCACGCACCCCAAGAAATAACTAATAATCCATGTGTCCAATGCCCAATCCGGCCGCAAAAGCCTTGTTTGGCTGTGTGCAATCGTTACGATACATAACTGAGGGCTGAAAGGATGGTTTTGAGGTGGTTTTGAGACCGCGTGATTTTACCCGCAACCCTCTTTGGGTGTGACTGAAACGGATGATTCGACTTTTTGATACGAATGATCGACGGCAAGCCCCTTTTTTCGTAGTCGTTTAGTCTTATAAAAATCGAGCCTTAAATTAGACACTTGGATTTCTAAGCTAGCTTTGCACCTGATCATTATCCGAATTTTCCTGATCAAACCACCCCATCGTTCTCAATCGACACTGGAAAGACCCTGATGGCCAAAGACAACGGCGCCAATCCCGAACTCACCGGCCGTCGCCTCGGACGTGTGCTGACCAAAATGGGCAAGATCACCCGTGATCAGGCTCAGGAAGGTCTGGAACTTCAGAAGAAAAAGCGGGCTCCGATCGGCCAGCTTTTGGTCGAGTTGGGTTATTGCTCCCACGATGACGTCAACATGGCTCTCGCCGCTCAAGCGGGGATGCGAACCATCGATCTGGAGGAATACGACCTCAAGGAAAGTGTCGTCCGGATGGTCCCCGCCGAGATGGCCAATGCGTATCACATCCTCCCGATTTCTCACGATGCGGCGACGAATACGCTGACGGTGGCCCTCAAGTCGGCCGACAACTTCCGGGCTTTGGATGACTTGCGTTTGCTGATGGGCTTCAAGGTGGATGCGGTGGTCGCCCCCGCGGTTCAGATCGACCAGATGATCGATCGGTTCTACGGTGAAGACGATGAGTCGCTCGCCTCCCTCGTCGCTGATTTGGCCGAAGACATCGCGATGGCCGACTTCGATGATCGCGGCCAGTCGATCGACCTCGAAGACCTCATCGCCCAAGCCGACGACAACCGCGTCAAGCGGCTGCTGAACCTCGTGATGCTGCAAGCCATCAAGGATAAAGCCTCGGACATCCACTTCGAGCCGTTC
>CAYPCC010000348.1:1408-1835 GCA_964409095.1 uncultured Phycisphaera sp.
ATCGACGGCGTGCTGTACGAAATGATCCCGCCTCCGCGTCACCTGGCGTTGCCGATCGTTTCGCGGATCAAGGTCATGGCGAACCTCAACATCGCCGAGCGACGCCTTCCCCAAGACGGCCGGATCGAACTGGTCGTCAACGGCAAGCCGGTCGACCTGCGGATCGCGGTGTTGCCGACCATGTTCGGCGAATCGGTCGTCATGCGGGTGCTGGACCGGGGTAACGTCAACCTCGATCTCGAAAAAGTCGGCATGCGGCCGGATGACCTCGAAACCTTCCGCCAACTCATCCACAAGCCCAACGGCATCGTCATCGTCACCGGCCCCACCGGCTCGGGCAAAACGACGACGCTCTACTCCGCTTTGGCTGAGTTGAATACGCCAACCGAAAAAATCCTCACCGCCGAGGACCCCGTCGAATACGACA
>CAYPCC010000349.1:0-1828 GCA_964409095.1 uncultured Phycisphaera sp.
AGGCTTTGCGGGCTTGTCGGCGGCGGGCTTTGCGGGCTTGTCGGCGGTAGCGACGGGTTGTTGCTCGCTGGTGACCTCGGTCGGCGTATCACCGTCGGTATTGGTATCGGGGTCGGGGTCACCGGTGGTGCCGTTGGCGGCCTCGGGGGTGGTGTCCGACTCGATCGACACCCGGCGCGGCTCGGGGGTGGAGGTCTCGGAGGATGGCGTGGCGCGGGGTCGCGCGACGGCCTCGACGGCTTCGACGGGGGTGCCGTCGTCGACCAGCTCGCGACCCAGGTTGATGACCTGGTCGGTCTCGGTGATGCCTTCGAGGATCTCGATCCAATCGCCGAAATCGACACCGGTTTTGACCTCGACGCGGCGGGCTTGCGACTCACCGCCTTCGTCGCGCACGACGTAGGCGTACGTGGCGTCTTCGAGTTTGAGCAGCGCCGTAATTGGGATGATTAGAGCGTTTTCGCGTCTGTCGATGACGATCGCAGCACGTCCGGTCATGCCGGGCAGCAGCAGGTCGGACTTGTTGGGGATGCTCATCTCGATCCGCAGGGTGCGGGTGGCGGGATCGAGGGCGCGGCCGATGCGGGTGACCTCGGCGCGGAACGAGGTATCGGGGAAGGCGTGGAGGACCAGGTCGACTTCGGCGCCGTGCGTGACCTTGGGGGCGTCTTGTTCGGTGAGGGAGGCGACGACTCGGACATCGAAAGTTTTGACGATGTTGACGACTGGGGGACCGCCGGGGCCGACCATCGCGCCGGGATCGAGGAAGCGCTCGGTGACGTAGCCGCTGAACGGGGCTGTCAGCGAGCAGTAGCCTTGGCGTTGTCCGGCCTCGGAGAGTTTGGCCTGGGCATCGGCGAGTTCGGCCTCGGCGACACGGGCTTCTTTGAGGGCGTTGTCGATCTCGGCGGGAGCGACCAGTTTTTCGCCCATTTTCATGAGGCGGTCGAAGCGGGTCCGCGACTCGTCGACCTCGGCCTCGCGCTTGGCGATCGCGGTTTTGGCCTGCGTGCGTTGGGCGACGTACTCGCGGCAATCGACCACGGCAATGAGTTGGCCGGATTTGACCTTATCGCCGACGTCGACCAGGACCTTGCGCAAAAACCCGCTGATGGCCACGGGCGCGATCGCTACCGATTCATCTGCCTCGAGGTCGACCGGGTAGCGAAGGGTGACGTCGACGTCCCGCACCTTTGGCGGACCAGCCTCCACGCGGACACGCAGGTTGGTAGGAACCTCGGGCTCGACGCAGCCGCTGTTTGCAACAAGCCCGGCTGCGAGGCACAACGACCAACAAAACAGCGTTCTACGGAAGTCCAGCACGGTTTCTGGTGGAAGCCTACCTCACTGCGGGCTCGAGCAGAACCCCTGCTGCCATGGCGGGGCGCTCGCTTGGCCGGACATGGCGGCCTAGGGCTGAAGAACGGGCTTTTTCGGGAGATGAGACGAACATCTCATGCTTTTGAACACGGGCCATGGACCTTGCGGAGATGCGCCATGGGCCAGCGAAGGTGAGGTTTTGGGGCCCCAGAGTTGAGTGCAGGCCAGGTTCTAGCGGCACATAGCACCCAAGAACTGCAGGCCGAAGACGACACCCAAGATCACCCAAACCGGGTTGAAGCTGGATTTTGGCGGCTCTGGGGGCGGGTCGGGGATCGCATCGAACGGATCGCGCAGCATCGGCGACGGAGGAGGAGGAGGAGGCGCAATCTGTGAAGCGACGGTGTTGAAGTACGGATCGTCGGCGTCCTCATCCTCGAACGTCGCAGTGTTGTCGTCGTCGTCGTCATCTTCATCGTCATCTTCATCTTCATCGAGAATGTAGGCG
>CAYPCC010000350.1:0-1820 GCA_964409095.1 uncultured Phycisphaera sp.
GGCGTCTGCCTCAACTGGGGCTGCATCCCCACCAAGGCCCTCCTCGCCGGCGCGGAGCTCTACCACAAGGTCAAACACGAGGCCGAGGACTTCGGCATCACCGTCGAGGGCGTGAAGTTCAACTGGGACAAGGTCATCGCACGCTCCCGCGGCGTCGCCGGCACGCTCAACAAAGGTGTCGCCGGGCTGTTCCGCAAGAACCGCATCACCCACGTCGAGGGACACGCGTTCATCAGCGCCGCGCCCAAAGGCGACCAGCCCGGCAGCGTCGATGTCTACGACCCCGCCGACATCGACTCGGCGCTCGACCCCAAACGCCCCATCATCGACCAGGACATGCCCCCGGCCGTGCGCTTCAAGAGCCAGCCCCGCACGCAGCTCAAAGCGCCCCGCATCATGATCGCCACCGGCGCGGCCCCACGCATGCTCCCCGGCGCCCCCTTCGACGGCGAACGCATCATCAGCTCCAAAGAAGCGATGGTCCTGCCCACGCGGCCCGACAAGCTCCTGGTCGTCGGCTCGGGCGCGATCGGCATGGAGTTCGCCTACTTCTTCAACGCCTTCGGCACGCAGGTCACCGTCGTCGAGATGCTCGACCGCGTCCTGCCCATCGAAGACCACGACGTCAGCAAGACCGTCGAAAAGGCCTTCAAGAAACAGGGTGTCAACCTGCTCACGGGCCACGTCACCAAGTCCATCGAGAAGACCGACAAGGGCATCAGGGCCGTCGTCGAGCCCGCCGCCGGCGGCGCGGCCCAGACGCTCGAAGCCGACCGCGTGCTCGTCGCCATCGGCGTGCGCGGACGCTTCGACGGGCTCTTCGAAGAGTCGCTGGGCGTCGAACTCGTCAAGGGCCACATCAAGGTCAACTACCGCGAGCCCGGCACACGCTACGAAACCTCCGTCCCCGGCATCTTCGCCGTGGGCGATGTCATCGGCCCGCCGTGGCTCGCCCACGTCGCCTCCGAAGAAGCCGTGCTCTGCGTCGAACGCATCGTCGGCCACGAAGCGCCCGACCTCGACTACGAGGCCATCCCCGGCTGCACCTACTGCCAGCCGCAGGTCGCCTCCGTCGGCTACACCGAGCAACGCGCCAAAGACCTCAAGCTCGATTACACCGCGTCCACCTTCCCCTTCCAGGCCTCCGGCAAGGCCCAGGCCCTCGGCGACACCACCGGCTTCGTCAAGCTCATCACCGGCAAGCCCCACGGCGAGATCCTCGGTGCCCACATGGTCGGCGAGGGCGTCACCGAGATGATCGCCGAGATGGGCCTCGCGCGCCGCCTCGAAGCGACCTTCGAAGAAGTCATCGCCACCATCCACGCCCACCCCACCATGAGCGAAGCCGTCCACGAAGCCGCCCTCGGCGCCGACGGCCGGATGATCCACTACTGAAGTGTGCCCCCCGCGGCCGAGGCCGCTTCAGCGGCCCGGTCTCAAAACCACAGATCGCACAGATTCCACCGAGCAGCGCGCATCAACATCTGACGCACGCTCAATTGATTCTTCCTCTGTGCCCTCTGTGAAATCCGTGGTTCCTCCCCCGCTCAGAACAACCGGTCCCCCGGCAGCGCCGCCGCCTGCGTGATCCAAGCGATCACCTGCGCCTCGTCCATCACGCCGTCCTCGCCGATGTGCAGATACCGCACCGCCGCAACTTTCGACGCCACCGGCGGCTTGGGTTCAAGCTGGCCGCCGTTGAGGAACGTGACCTTCACGTACTTCGCGAAGCAGTGGAACGACAGGAACCAGCCGTTCCCGTCGACGCCATAGAACGGCGAGTTCCAACGTACCGCCTTCCGCACCCCCGGCACGTGCGC
>CAYPCC010000351.1:0-1820 GCA_964409095.1 uncultured Phycisphaera sp.
TGCTCCGCCCATTGCGTTAAACCGTGCAGAGCCGTGTATGTGCTGCCTGCTAAATAGCAGCGCATCGTCCAGACCTTGCCCGGCTGCTGCTCCGCTCAGTAAGATCAGTGCAGCACATGATATAGTGCGTAAAGCGTTCATTATCTTCGAAACCCTCCGCGACTACCACCTCCACCACCGGACGATCCGCCACCGGACGATCCGCCACCAGACGATCCGCCGCCGGACGATCCGCCCGACGATCCGCCGCCGCAAAAACCCGACCCAGCGGAGATCATCGTCGACAGCTTCAACGGCAACAACGCGTTGATCGCCGACTTCTACGCGCCCGGCTCGTGGACGTCGACGGCCGCGACGCCCGGCTACTACGGCAACAACTACCTGTTTGCATCGACGACGAACGTCGACGACGGGGCGGAGTTCTGGTTCTACCTCAACAACCCAGGGTCGAAGAAGATCGATGTGTGGTTCACCCCGGGCACCAACCGTTCCGCCAAAACCCCGATCGTCGCCTTCGATGGCACCTTTAAGGAGATCGGGTTCCAAGAAGTCAACATGCAGTCCGGCGGTAAAGCCTGGACGGCAGCCGGGACGTACACGTTCCCAGCCGGCTGGAACATGATCATGGTGTCGCGCTGGGCCCCGGCAGGCAGTGTGGTCATCGCCGACGCCGTCCGCGTGCGCGACTAAACCCTGCATCCGAGACGCAGCAAAAGGCCCGTGGGGATCCCCGCGGGCCTTTTGGCGTTCAGAGCGATGTCGCGGTTGCCGTTTTCAGGCGTTGATCGACGGGCTGCAGGTCGGTAGAGCTACGTCCCGGGCGTTTCGGGGGGCATGGTCACTGGGGTGGTCGCCCCGGTGGTGGCGGCGATCATTGCACAAGCAACGCGACCGCCGGCCATGCCCACAGGTTGGCTGACCAAGTCGTCAGGGTCGGCGTGGACGATGAGGCCGCGGCCGAGGATCCCGTAGGTGCCGGTGTCCAGGGTGATCTGCTCGACCTCCAACGACAAGGTGGCCCGGCCGTCGGCATCGGCCTCGAGATTGCCCAAGTCGCCCGGATGCGAGGTCGACCCTGGGGGGCCGTGGTCGTGGCCGCCCGGATTGAAATGCCCGCCCGCTGACATGCCGTCGGGCTCGGTGCACACGCCAAACTCGTGGATGTGAAACCCGTGCAGCCCTGGGGTCAGCCCCGTGATCTCGGCCTCGACGACGATCTTGCCGGCCTTTTCTGTGAAGGTGACCGTGCCAGACACGCCACTCCCGGCGAGCGGCTGGAGTTCGGCCGTTGCACCTGCATCATTTGCGGGATCTTTGTCGCCTTCGCAGCCGGCCAGGGTCAGCACGAGCATGAGGTTCGCCAGAGAGGTGGTACGCATGGCGACACCATACCCGACCTGGGCTGATCGTCCAGGCTTTGGGCGCCAAGAATCGGCCGCGGCCGATGTCGCCGCGATCTTGACGCATTCGGGGCGGTCTGAGACCCTCGTCGCTCGTCATGACCAACCTGACAACCGATCTGTGTATTGTCGGCGGTGGACCGGCCGGCATGATGGCGGGGCTGTTGTTTGCGCGGGCGGGGGTCTCGACCATCGTGTTGGAGAAACACGGCGATTTTCTCCGAGATTTTCGCGGCGATACGGTCCACCCGTCGACCCTCGAAGTATTTCATGAGCTCGGCCTCCTCCCCGGATTGTTGGCTCGCCCCCACGACAAAGTAGGCCGCCTGTCGGCGCACGTCAGCGGCCAGCGGGTACAGATCGCCGACTTCTCGGGGTTGCCGACGCAGTGCCGCTTCATCGCGATGATGCCGCAATGGG
>CAYPCC010000352.1:0-1805 GCA_964409095.1 uncultured Phycisphaera sp.
GAAGATCAACACCGAGACCATGCAGGAGCAGGGTCGGTACTTGACGCGGCCGGAGGTTGGGGGAAGTCCGTCGCGGACTTCGGTGAACTTGCGTGGGGATGTTGCGGTGGCGAACCGTCAGGGTGGGGTTAGCAAGTTTTTTGCGCGGGCGGAGGACTGCCCGGAGGCCAACGGCATCGCTGGGTTGCAGACTTCGAGTGGCAAGGAAGATGTTTTGGCTTGGGAGTTGGAAGAGTGTCGGGCCTGGCATACGCCGTTTTTGGGTTCGGTGATGCGTCCGATGGCTTGGACGGCTGGGACGCTCAATCTTGACACGTGTGTGTTTGAGGATATGAAGGTTTGGACGACTCGGGCGCTTGCGGGGCAGCCTGGGACGGTGGTGGCGATCCGGCTCAATGGTGATACTGGGGCGATCGAAGCCGAGATCCCCGTGCCCGAGCTGCATGTCGGGACGTTTGGCCCCTATGGTGGGGCGGTCGATGCGGACGCCAACTTCTGGTTTCATTCCCGCGATGGTGCTCCGTACCCGCTGGTCCGCGTTGATGCTGTGACCCTCGATTACCAGATCTTCAACGTGCCGCCTCCGGTCAATCCTTATGGCATTACTGTCGATGCCAAAGGTCGCCCGTGGATCGCTGGCTACCATGGTGCGATCGCCCGCTTCGACCCGGATACCGAAGCGTGGGTGGTCCTGGAGGGCGTCACCGGGTTGGGGATCCAAGAGGATAGCCAAGGCCGGATGTTCATCGCTCAATTCCCGTGGAATGTAACCCGCGGGGTCCACGTCATCGATAGCGAAACGGTCACGGTCCTCGATTATATTGACATGAGCGCGGCCGCACCACAATCGCGGGGGATCAGCATCGATTTCGCCGGCTTCGTGTGGATGATCGACGATACCGCCAACGCCTTCCGCATCGACCCCGTGACCAAAACTTACGAGGTCTATACCGGCCTGACCGCCCCCTACACCTACAGCGATATGACCGGTTGGGGTCTGAGCAATGTAATCCCGAAGTAACGAAAACGCGCAACCTGAATCGAAACCAGCCCGGACCTCTCACGGTGACTTCGCGCCGGGCAAGCTCCCCGCGATGGAATACCCGATGCCGCGCGCGCGTAGCTCTCGGATGCGTCGTTGCGGTCTTGGGCTCATCGTTGCGTGGGCCGCGTGTGCTCCGGTACCCGAACGCGAGGCGGTGGCCTTCGACGGGTCCACGGCTGCGATGGTCGCTGCGCCGGTCGACGTGGCGATCCCAGTCGACGTGGCGATGCCCCCTGAACCTGCACGGGCGATCGCACCGCCCTCGCCTGTCCCAATCCCAGCGTACGAGGAACAGCTCGGTCCCATCCGACTCGGCATGACCATCGCGGAGCTCTACGCTGCCCAACCCACCTTCGTGCAAGATGGCACCGTCGTCGCTATTCCGCCGGACGGCGGCCCGAACTACGCCATCGCAGCCTACGGCAAGCGCCTGAAGGACGAAGCCGCCGACGTCAGCGTTGAGCTCGAGTCGCCGACCGCGGACGGTGTATTCCGTGCCGCCACCATTTGGGCCGAGGCCAACGCCACCGCGACGACCAAGCGTGGCATCGGCATCGGTGCGAAACGCAGCGCAGTCAAGAAAGCCCCCCATGTGCCAATGACAGGTGACACAGGCGACCGCGAGAGTTTAGAGAGCGGGCGAGAAACGAAACCAGGAGATGACCACACCGAATACGCCAACCACGCACGAAGACCGTCTGCCGGAGACATACCCGGATGATCGCGGAGTCTTGCTGTTGCCGCCGCAGCCACCGAAGGA
>CAYPCC010000353.1:0-1797 GCA_964409095.1 uncultured Phycisphaera sp.
TGGCCTCGAGCAGCTTTACCTCAGCATCTGAGTACTGGTAGCGCTTGATCTTCCAGGCGTTGGGGTCGGCATCTGGGAAGAGCTTCATCAAGTTGCGATGGGTGACTTCCCACGAGCCCCACTTGGCGAGATGGGCCTCGCTCGTCGGCGCCGGCACCACGAGACCAAGCCCGAGAACTAGCCCGAGCATCTTGATGGAGCGCATGAACTTCGATCGCGTGAGCATGACCATCCGAGCGCGACCCAACGATCGCCGCAGAAGTCCTGGGACGTCAACCCCCGAAGTTGCTTCACTCCACCCGCGGCCTAGAAGTCGGCGACCGCCTGAAACATGAAGTTGTCGTTGTAGAGCCGGTTGGCCACACCGCCATCTTCCCGCAAGAACGCGTATTCGGCCTTGAGCGTGAAGCGCGGGAGCACCGGCAAGCGCAGGCCGATGACGTGACCTTGCATCGCCTCGTCGTAGCGAAATTCATCCGCGAAGTCTGAGGCGACCACCACGCCATCGACCACCCGCGGAATGTCGAGGTCGGGGTCGGCGAAGTCGAAACGGTACTGCAGGATCAGCCCCGGAAGCCGCGACTTCTTGCGCCGCCACAGCGCCTGCGCCACCTGAACGTAGCCGCCAAACATCCGCCGGTTGGCCAACACCGGCGCTTGCGGGTTTTGGGGAGCGGCTGCATCGACGCCGTAGACAACTTCGCCGCGCAAATGCGGCAGGGGGTAACGGCTTTGGATAACTTCGTCGATGTTGAAGTCGAGGTGTCCACCCGCTCGCCAGGTTGGCGCTTGCTTGGTCTCGGGGAAGCCGGCACCCAACGGATTTTCGACGATGAAGGTGCTCTCTGGATGGGTGCCCCAAACGAACGAGCCACCGAGGTTGAGCGCTGGCACCGGACGGATCTGCAGCCGGGCCAACACCGATTTGTTGCCGTTGTTATCGGGTGTGATCCCGAGGATCGACCCGTCCCCGCGGGGGATCATCTCGACGTTACGCAGGCGGCGCTCGCAAGTTTCGTCGACCTTGCCCACCGGTTGATAGCGGTAGAGCAGGTCGGCGCTGCGAGTTTGTGTACATGCATCGCCATTGATCACGCCGACGTCGATCTCCAGGGGTCGAAGACCGCGACCGAACGTCGGTTTCCACTTGATCAGCGCGCCGATGTCGATCCACGTGCCGGGATAGACGCGGCCGACAGTCATCGCCAAGGGCCGCGTCGCCCACCACCGCACCGGGGCGTCGTGTTCTTCGTCCTCGAGGCCAAACGGCAGCACGAACACGCCGCCGGTGATCTTAAACCCTTCACTAAACCATGGCGGCGCTTTGCTGGCCCACGCAAACGGGTTGACCTCCAACGCGGCCGACTCCATCAACACGACCGGGTTGAAGGCCGGAGCAACATCGGCAGCGCCGGGCAAGGCGCGGGGGATCGACAAGAATTCAAACGCGATGCGGACGTAGACAACATCGGCGTACACCGGCGCGCCGACGTAGAGGTTCGCTGCACCGCCGCCAAAATACGGGAGCGCCCGGAGGCGGTTGAACTGGCCGGTCTCGGGGTTGCGGGCCGAGATGTCGGTTCGCTGGGTCACGCCAAAGTTGAACCCGAGGTACCCACGCACTTGCACCGAGCCACCGCCTGGGCTGTCGTCACCCAACTTGCCGGGGTCGAAGAACCCGGCCCCACCGCCGGAGATCGGCTTGCGCGAGCGGTCACCGCCAAACACAACCTTGGGCTTGCTGGTCTTGTCTTCAGTGACCCGCGGCGGCAGGTCTTCGATCTCCGGCATCGGTGG
>CAYPCC010000354.1:0-1790 GCA_964409095.1 uncultured Phycisphaera sp.
GAGCCACTGGTCTTCGAGCGGCTTGTCGGTGTCGAGGGCCAGCGTTTGGATCGCGGGATAGAGCGACTGGGCCGTGGCCCGGCGTTTCTCGCTCAGGTCAATACCCACGACATCCGCCCCGGCGAGCAACGCAAACTGGATCACCGTAAGCCCGATCGGCCCCAGCCCGATGACCGCGACCGTGCTGCCCCGCAGGTTGTCGCCGAGCAGCCCCGCCCGGTCCACGGCATGTTTGCCGATGCCCAAGGTTTCGACCAGCGCCAGATGCTCCAACGGCAGCGCCCGGGAGCGGTGCAATTTATCGGCGGGCAGGACGATGGCTTCGCGCATCCCGCCGTCGCCGTGAACGCCCAGGCACGTCAGGGTCGCACAACAATTGGTTCGGCCACGCTCGCAGGCTGCGCACGTCCCGCAGTTCAAATAAGGCTCGACCGCACATCGATCCCCCACCGCCACGTTTGTGACCCCTTCACCCACCACCGCGACCTCCACGCCCAGCTCATGGCCCAAAATGCGCGGGTAACTGAAGAACGGCTGGTTGCCGGCGTATGCGTGCAGGTCCGTGCCGCACAGCCCGACGTGCCGCACTCGGACCGCGACTTCGCCGCGGCCGGGCGCGGCGGGCGCGGGGGTTTGTGCGAATTCGAGACGGCCGGGCTCTTGGAGAATCAACGTGTTCATGACTCGGCTCGGTCTTCAGACGCGGGGCAAAAAATTCTTCACGGCAAAAACGCTGGCTTGACCGTTTCACTCCATCATAACCCACACCTATCGCCTAAAAATGCCCGTTAATGCCAATCGACTTGACCGAAACGGCCACGCTCTTCGCCCGGCCGACCCGAGGCCCGGCGACGACGCGGGCTTGCCGCTACATTGCCCGCCATGCTGCACCTGGTCCTCTACCACCCCGCCATCCCCCAAAACACCGGCAACATCGCCCGCACCACCGTCGGCATGGGCGCCCACCTCCACCTCATCCACCCCATGAAGTTCGAGATCACCGAACACGCCGTGAAACGCGCCGGCCTCGACTATTGGCCATCCGTCACCCTCACCGAGCACGCCGACGACGACGCTTTTCTCGACTGGCTGGGAGAACGAAAGCCCTGGCTGGTCACCAAATTCGGCCAACACACCTTCGACCAGCCCGCCTACGCCGACGGCGACGTCATCATTCTCGGCAACGAAAACACCGGCCTCCCCCAAGCCTGGCACGACCGCTGGGCCGATCGCACCGTCACCATCCCCATGCCCGGCCCGCTCAACGGCGGCCCCAACATCCGCAGCTACAACCTCGCCAACGCCGCCGCCATCGTCCTCGCCCACGCGGTCCTCAAAACCGCGCATCATTGACCGCTGATTTCGCAGATTACGCCGACTCTAAACAACCAATCACACCAGTTCATCTTCTAAAAAATCTGTGAAATCTCCGTAATCTGCGGTTAAGGCTGTTTCGTTTTATCCCGCTCAAACCCGCGAACGATTGGTCATCCACGCCGCCCGATCCTGAATCACGCCTCGCACCACCGCCGCATCGTCAGCGTCGTAACAAACCAAGAGCGCCTTGTGCGGGAATTCGGGCGCGGGGCGGGACGCAAAGTGGCCGAAAAGGTGGCCGAAGGCGATCTTGGCGGCCCGCTCTTTGGGGAAGCCATACGCCCCGGTGCTGATCGCGGGGAAGGCGACGACCTTGGCTTGGTGCTGCACCGCCAGCCGTAGGCAGTTGAGGTAGCAGCTCGCCAGCATGGTGTCTTCGTAGAGGTAGCCGAGCTTGGCGGCTTCGCCGAGCG
>CAYPCC010000355.1:0-1771 GCA_964409095.1 uncultured Phycisphaera sp.
GTCGGTGATGTGGATGTCGAAGGTTTCGGTGCCGTCGAGGCCGAGGGTGTTGGCGTCTTGGCCGGGCTTGAAGGTCAGTGGGAGGACGCCCATTCCGACGAGGTTGGATCGGTGGATGCGTTCGAAGGATTTCGCGATGACGGCTTTGACGTTGAGGAGGTAGGTTCCCTTGGCGGCCCAGTCGCGGGAGGATCCCATGCCGTAGTCGTCGCCGGCGAGGACGACGAGGGGGATGCCGGGGAAAGCGGGGGACCGGGGGATGCTATCCGCCGGCTTTGTTTGTTTGTAGTTTTGGACGGCGTCGTAGATGTAGCGGACGGGGGCGCCGCCGACGCCGGTGGTGGGGACGCCATCAGGGAGAGCGCTGAAGGAGTCTTGGGCGGGGAGGCCGGAGAAGTCGACGGTGAAGCCGCCTTCGGTTCCGGGGGCGAGTTGGTTTTTGACTCGGATGTTGGCGAAGGTGCCTCGGGTCATGACGCGGTCGTTGCCACGTCGTGAGCCGTAGGAGTTGTACATGGATTTGGGGACGCCGTGGGCGTCGAGGTAGTCGGCGGCGGGGGTGCCGGTCTTGATCGCACCGGCGGGGCTGATGTGGTCGGTGGTGACCGAGTCGGCGAGCTTGGCGAGGCAGCGGGCCCCGGCGATCGGCTGGATGGGTTGGGCGTCGGCGGAGAGGCCTTCGAAGAACGGGGGTTCTTGGACGTAGGTGGATTTTTCGTTCCACGCGTAGAGGTCGCCGGTGGCGGACTTGATGGACTGCCAATCTTCGGGGCCTTTGAAGACGTCGGCGTACTGCTCGACGAACTGCTCGCGGGTGACGCAGGAGGCGACGAGGTCGTCGACTTCCTGCTGGGTGGGCCAGATGTCTTTGAGGAAGACATCGTTGCCGTCTTTGTCTTGCGCGATCGCATCGTTTTGCAGGTCGATGTTGACCGTGCCGGCGATGGCGTAGGCGACGACGAGCGGGGGCGACGCGAGGTAGTTGGCTTTGAGGTCGGGGCCGATGCGTCCTTCGAAGTTGCGGTTGCCCGAGAGGACCGAGCAGGCGATCAGGTCGTGTTGGTTGACGGCCTTGCTGATGGGTTCGGGCAGCGGGCCGGAGTTGCCGATGCAGGTGGTGCAGCCGTAGCCGACGAGGTTGAAGCCCAGGGCGTTGAGGTCGTCGGTGAGCTTGGCTTTTTCGTAGTACTCGGTGACGACTTTGCTGCCGGGGGCGAGGGAGGTTTTGACCCAGGGTTTGCGGGTGAGTCCGAGGGCGTTGGCTTTCTTGGCGACGAGGCCGGCGGCGAGCATGACGTCGGGGTTGGAGGTGTTGGTGCAGGAGGTGATGGCGGCGATGGCGACGTGGCCGTCGGTGAAGGTGAAGGTTTGGCCGTCGTAGGTGACGGTGGCGGATTTGGGCGCGGCGAGTTGGGCGGCGGCGATGCCGCCCTCGTTGGCCATATCGTTGCCTTTGCTGCCGGGCACGGATCGGCCGAAGTCGGCGGCGGTTTTCTCCCACATGGGTTTCATGTCCGACAGGTTGATACGGTCTTGCGGGCGTTTGGGTCCGGCGAGGGCGGGCTCGACGGTGGACATATCCAGTTCGAGTTCGTCGGTGTAGTTGATAGGGTAATCGTCGTTGCGCCAGAGTCCGTTGGCCTTGGCGTACTGCTCGACGGTTTTGATGAGTTCGGGGGGTCGGCCGGTGAGTTGGAGGTATTTGGTGGTTTGCTGGTCGATGGGGAAGAAGCCCATGGTCGCGCCGTATTCGGGGGCCATGTTGGCGATG
>CAYPCC010000356.1:0-1770 GCA_964409095.1 uncultured Phycisphaera sp.
ATCGCGGAGTTCGAGCCCGCGCTTGGCGGCGGCGGCTTCCTGGACATAGCGCCCGAGGCCGTCCCAGCCGCTTGCTTCGAAGGCACAGGCGTAGCCGCGGTAGGCGTCGTTGGTGGCGATGGTTTCCATCTTGCGGGCGAGGGTGACGATGCGTTCGTAGTCGCCGTCGTGGTAGGCCTGCTGGACGCGGCGCTGGAGCTGGATGTAGGTCTCGTCATCGGCGTCGGCGGGCATGCTCTGGCGGCCGGGGTTGAGGGCCGGGTCGGTGGCTCCCCAGACGGCTTCCATGACATCGCCGACGGGCCAGCCGAGGACTTCGGCGAGCTTGATGAGGAAGTCGGCCTTGGGGTTGCCGGACTCGGGGAAGATCTTGGTCGGATCGCGGCCAAGCGATTTGGCGAGTTTGGCGCGGCTCCACCCGCGCGAGACCCGTGCCAGATCGATGAGTTGGTGCAACCGTTGCTTGCGTGCCCTGGAATCGTCCACCTTCAACTCCTTTGCGTTTCCCACCCTGTACACAAGATACTGATCTGACGAGAAATTATGGTGACGAGCCCGCGGAAAGTGGCGTGCTTATCTGAATCATGACGCTTGAAGTTGCACGACGGTTCCACCTTTTCCGTTCGTAACGACTGCATGCGTCCAGATTCCCATGGGCCACCAGTGGCCATCTCCCGTGCCGGGCGAATCCTTCGCCGCGACGGTTCAATCATGACTCGAATCTACCCCGAGTTGGTGGGGTCAATGAAAAATTCATCACCATGGGCACCACAATCGGGGGGGCGAAAACGCAGCGGGTGGCTTTTTTGGTGGATTTGTTGATTTGAGGCAACACGGATCGTGTTTTGTGGACAACAAGTCCACCAGATACAACAGTGAGAGAGATCCCCTCAATGTGGGGAGATCGCCCCGCTGGGGCGTTTTGGATGGCCTGTGTGGTTGTCGGGCATCCCCCGAATGGGGGGGTGTGCTCGGGATCGGGCGCTGGCGGTGGGGATTGGAAAGATGAATTTATTGTGATGGTGGGCGTGGGGGGTTGGACGGATCAAATTGGGGAGAAGCTGTTTGCATCGTTGTGGATGGATTCTGGGTGCGGGAGGGTGGGGTGGCTCAGTGTGTTTTTTATTTCCGCGTCGTGTGGTGTGCGGGGTCAGGCGTTGGTGGGGCTGGGCGGGTTCGTGGGGTGGGCCGGCTGGTGGATGGCGACGATGAGCCCTTCGTCGGGGTGGCGATTGACGGCGACGGTGGAGCCTTCGGTGGCCTGGCCGGCGATGAGGGCGCGGGCGACGTGGGTTTCGACCTCGCGCTGGACGAAGCGTTTGAGGGGGCGGGCGCCGTAGATGGGGTCGTAGGCGGATTCGGCGATGAAGCGTTTGGCTTCGGTGGAGACTTCGAGGATGAGCCCGCGGGTGGCGAGGCGGCCCGCGAGGCCCGACAGCTGCAGGTCGACGATGCCGACGAGTTCGTTGAGGGTGAGGGGTTTGAAGAGGACGGTTTCGTCGACGCGGTTGAGGAATTCGGGGCGGAAGTGGGCGCGGACATCGGCCATGACGGCGTTTCGGGCCTGGGAGCCGATCTCGCCGCCGACGAGACCGTCTTCCAGGAGGTGGGTGGAGCCGAGGTTGGAGGTCATGATGATGACGGTGTTCTTGAAGTCGACGGTTCGGCCCTGGGAGTCGGTGACGCGGCCGTCGTCGAGGATCTGGAGGAGGACATTGAAGACATCGGGGTGTGCTTTTTCGATCTCGTCGAAGAGGACGACGGAGTATG
>CAYPCC010000357.1:0-1756 GCA_964409095.1 uncultured Phycisphaera sp.
TCGCGGCGACCGCAGCGACCTGCTCCTCGTAGGTGTCCGCCAACGGCTCGACCCCGATCTCATTCCATCCGTAGACCCCGTCGGCCTGCCATTCGGCGACGCGGTAGGGGGCGTTCATCCGAGCTAGACAGATATTCACGGCGTTCACGTCTTTGAGCTTGTCCGCCATCGCCGCGGCGATCGCGGCCTCGGGGTACACCGCGAGCTTGTTTAGCCAGACCTTTGGGTTGGAGAAGGCCGCTGGGTTTTTGACGGCCGATTGGCGTTGCTCGAAGTGGTGCTTTGGCGTGTCTCTGCCGTCGCGGGTGTCGGCGTGGAAGGTCAGGTTCTCGATCAGGGACTGGGCGCAGCGACGGCAACCCTTGATCATCTCGGCCAGCTCGGCGGCGGGGATCGGGTCACGTTTTTCCTTCTTGAGTTTCTGGCTGAACTTGTAGGCCTTCTCATTGAGACGCATGCCGAACCCGGGGTGCCGGTGTTCCTCCTTGAAGTAGCCGGAGAGCTTCACCATGAGGCCGACGCGCCCGGCGTCGAGGTCGAGGTCGGTCATGTCCCGGAGTTTCTTGGCCGACAGGCGCTCTTTGTGGCAGCTGTAGTAGAGCTTCGTGACGGCGGCGAGCCCGTCGGCCATCTGCCAGCCCGAGGCCATGATGTCCTTGTCGAGCTGCTTGATCTCTTCGATTTTCTCTTTGATCTCGTCCGGGGAGGCACGCTTCTTGGGCTCCGCTTTGGGCTTCGCCTCAGGCACGGCGTCATTTTGGCGCGCGCGCCGAGTTTTAACCTCGGCGGCCTGGGGGTCGGGCGGGGGACTGGCGTCCGTAGGGGGGTCGGTTTTGCTGGCGCGCTTGCGGGCCTTCATCTTCGGGGCGGGCTTGGTCGTCGTGTTGTGGTCGGTCGCGGTCTCTGTCTTCATCGGGTCCTTTCGGTTGGGGGGTGTTGCCCATGAATACCGGAGTTGCTTTCACCATCCGCATCGATTTGGTGCCTTGGGTCGCCCCATCGACGGCGATAAGATCGAACGCTGGGATCGGGCGTGGCGTAACGCATCGGGGCCCGGCGACGGGAGACCTGCGTTGCGACTGGCGACGAGCGTTCGTACTTCGGAGGTTCGCCGGGAGCTGGAGAAGCTCCGGCGTCTGGTCATGCGCGGCAGCGCCACGGGCTGGGCCATCGGCGACCTCGTCGAGCGGCTGCGCACCGAATTCGGGATGACGGTCCGCGACATCGCGGCGGCGTCGCGGGTCTCGGCCCAGCGTTTGTCCGAGCTGCGGCGGACGGCGGTCGCGTTCCCTGTCGAACAACGCCGGCCCGAGATCGATCTGCACCACCACACCATCGCGATGCGCTCGGCGGGGCGGTTGGGCCTCGCGCCCGCCGCGGTCCTCGACGAGCTGGTCGAGCAGGGCGTCGGCAGCACCCGGGCGGCGACGCGCTACCTGGCCCAGCGCATCCGCATGCGTGATGCCGCGGCGGCGACGCAGCGCGCCAGCACGACCACCGCCCGCCGCCCATCCTTATTCAACACGTGCCACGCGATGCGGTTCCAGGATCTGTGGCGGCGTCTCCCGGCGGCGTCGGTGAAGCTCGTCATCGCCGACCCGCCCTACGGGGCGTATGGCGATCTGCGTGACGGGCAGGCGGTGCCCGTGGCGATCGGCAGCCGCGCCTGCGACGGGCTGCGCGACGCGGAAGCCCGTGCGGCAACCGACGACCTCTTCCGACTCAGCCAGCCCGTCCTCATGCCCGGTGGCTGCAT
>CAYPCC010000358.1:0-833 GCA_964409095.1 uncultured Phycisphaera sp.
GCTGGTCCGCGGCTGGCACGACGTGCACATCACCGACGGCGACATGCCCTACATGGACAAGTGGTGGGTCCCGGGCCTGTGCATCGGCTACGAGCACACCTTCGTCCACCAGGTCGCCGACTTCCTGGCCTCGATCGAGTCCGGCGAGCCCTGCCGACCGACCTTCCGCGACGCGCTGGAGACCGCCAAGGTCTGCGACGCGGTGCTCAAGTCCGCGGCCGAGAAAAAGTGGCAAGACACGGGCGTCGACTGGAAGGCGTGAGGTTGTTGGCGTTCGATTTGAACGCCAAGACGCCAAGACGCCAAGATTCAAGGCAATTTCAAACTCAAAATCAAAAACGCCGCGAAGTATTTTTCGCGGCGTTTTTTTATGTGTCCGTGGTTTTCTTGGCGCCCCTGCGTCTTGGCGTTAAAAACAGGCGATTGTGAACTAATCTAGCTCTTGAATCCGAAGGTTGCGGTACCGGATCTCCGTCGCCGGCCCCGAGTGGATCTGCACCGCGATGAAGCCGGTCTCGCGCGCGATCGCCTCGTCTTCTTCAACATAGTCGGCAACCATGATGCCGTTGAGCCAGATGCGGATTCGGTCGTCTTGGGCGATCACGCGGTAGTCGTTCCAGCCGTCCCGCCGAACGTCGCGTTCAATCGAGAAACGGCGGGGCAGTTCGGTAAGCAGCTTGCGCCGTCGGCTTTCGTCGTACAGCCGGCCCCAGTAGTGTTGCCCGGCATCCACCTGATAGCCCTTGACCTCCGTTGAGTCGGGTACGCGGACCGATCGGATCTGCACGCCGCCGTTGCCGCGGTCATGGTCAGCGGTGATTTTGACCTGATAC
>CAYPCC010000358.1:843-1713 GCA_964409095.1 uncultured Phycisphaera sp.
CTGATACTGCAACTCGAAGTTGTAGTACTCGCCGGTGGTGCTGAGGAAGTAGTTGTGCGGGACGCGGCGGTCGGCCGACCCCGCGACAATCGCTCCGTCTTCGATGCGGAACCAGTCGGTATCGCCTTCCCATCCGTTGAGCGTTTCGCCATCCAACAGCGGGACGAACAGGTCTTCAGTCTCGGCGACAGGCAGCGAACCGCAGCCGGTTTGGCAGAGCGTAGCCACGACCATCAGGAAAAAGACAAGCTGTCGATAAAGCATCGATGCAAAGTAACCCGTCGATTAGCCGGTAGCAAGCCTGCTGACGATCGATCAATTCTGTCGATTTTCAATCACTCTTCGATCAACTCGATGATCGCTTCACCCATCGCCGAGCCGATGAGGTAGAACGATTCCCAGTTGCGGTTCCAGTGGAACTCTTGTGCGGACGGGGATTGCTCTTTGGTGCGGGCAAAGCCGCGGGTCTCCACGCCGGCGACATTGCCCTTGAAATCGGGGTACTTCTCGGCGTCGGCGACGGCGAGCTGCGCCTCGACGTGCTTCTCGACCTTGGCGCGGTAGCGCTCGGGAAGTTCCCAGCCGCGCATCCCGGTGTTCGCGACGACAAAGGGCATCTGGGCGACATCGAGGTCCTTCCGCAGGTCCTTGATGAGCGCGACGAGGTTTTGCTCGTAGACATCCACGGCCGATTGATCAATGCTGTCGTTCCAGCCCTGGTGCCAGCCGAAGCCGACGATCTCGTAGCCCTCGCCGTTGTAGTCGGGGAAGTATTTTTTGAGGTTGCCGGTGATTTCTTTGGTGTGACGGAGGATCTCGGCGTATTGGAAGCCCTTGTCGCCGTCCTTCTGGGGCTTGGGGTAATCCTCG
>CAYPCC010000359.1:0-1704 GCA_964409095.1 uncultured Phycisphaera sp.
GAAGTTCCCCCGGAAGTTTTTTCGGAAAGTGGGGTGTCGAAGTGGCGGACGGGGATCCTGGATTCGCTCTTTGACAATTTAGCGGGACTCTGCCCGGGTCAGTCGAGCGGTGCGGCGGTCAGCGTCAGGTCGAGGTCGAGGTCGGCGGCGAGTTGGTCGAGGGCGTCGTGGAGTTCGTCGTCGGCGGTGTCGGCGGGGGCGAGGAGGTGGGCGGTGGCTTTGAACATGAGCTCGCCGGACATGGGGGCGCTTTGGGTTTGGGTTTTGAGTTGGGCGACGTTGATGCTGCGGGCCGCGAGGGCCGAGGCGAGGTCGCGGACGATGCCGGGCCGGTCGAGGCCCAGGAGTTCGAGACGGTAGGGCCGAGCGGGTTGACCGGAGGACTCGGCCGCGAGGTTGCCCGGCGACGCGTTGGTGACGTGGACCGACAACCCTTTGTTTTGGAGGTTGACCAAGTCGGCGGCCAGTGCGTCGGCGGCGGCTTCGGCGACTTGGACGTGGACGATGCCGGCGAACTGGCCGACGAGCTGAGCCATCTCGCTTTCGAGCCAGTTGGCGTCGTGGCGTTTGATGGTGTCGGAGAGGGCCTGGACGAGGCCGGGGCGGTCGGGGCCGATGACGGTGAGGATGAGGGAGGTCATGGTGTAGGCGTTAGTCGTTAGCCGTTAGGCGCTAGGTCAGGATTTGAAAGTGATAGACGCGGTCCACAGTTTATCGGGTGGGGTGGTAGGCTGGGGGGATGGGTCAGGGTAAACGTCCGCATCGGTTGGAGCTTTACGAACACGCGGTGCAGCAGCCGTGGGCCGAGGCGGCGTTGTTGGGGCGGATGTTTAGCGCGATGAACGACGGCGAGGAGGCGTCGCTGCTTCGGGAAGACTTTGCCGGGACGTGCGCGGTCGCGGCGGCGTGGTGCGAGAGCCATCCGGAGCGTCAGGCGATGGCGGTGGAGAATCACGGTCCGACGCTGCGGTGGGCCATGCGACGTTGGGGCGAGGTTGCGGATTTACATTTGGTGGAGGCGGATGTGATGGCGGTGGGTTCGCCGCGGGTGGACGTGACCGCGGCGCTGAACTTCAGCACGTTGATTTATCACGACGAAGCGGCGTTTTTGGCGTATCTGCGACACGCCCGGAAAGGCCTTCGGGCCGGCGGGGTGTTGGTGATGGACCTGTTTGGCGGACCCGGCGCTCAGCGGGTCGGGATACAGACTCGGCCGGCGGATGGGTTTGTATATCGGTGGGAGCAGCGATCGTTTGAGGCGATGACGGGCCGGCTGGATTGCCGGATCCATTTTGAGTGGCCGGGGGGGCAGAAGATGAAGTCGGCGTTTCGGTATGACTGGCGGTTGTGGACGCTGCCGGAGGTGCTTTCGTTGCTGCGGAAAGCGGGGTTTGGGCGGGTGGAGGTTTGGGTTCAAGGGGAATCGGGGAAGGTCGGGCCGGTGCGGAAGATGGCGGCGGGGGAGGATTGGGTGGCGTATGTCGTGGCCCAGCGGTGATCGGCCGGGGGGAGGGGGATCTCCTCGGTCAGCCACTGGAGGGGTTCACTTGCTGGAGTCGATCTCCAGCGTTATTTGATACCAGCACTGGCATCACCACAGGTCGCCAGCGTAGGGCCTACATTGCTACGATATGCAATACCAACACCTACTCAAGGTGTGCCTGATTGAAGTTGATGCGCGACTAATCAAGATTTCTCTAGAGA
>CAYPCC010000360.1:0-1692 GCA_964409095.1 uncultured Phycisphaera sp.
AATGCGGGTCGCGGGTCGGCTTGTCCGGCAGGTCCACGAGATGTGCCGGGAGTTGTGCAAGCCCGGCGTGACCACCCGGCAGATCGACGACGCGGCGGACGAACTGATCCGCGAAAAGGGCGGCATCGGGTTGTTCAAGAACTACCCGACCTATCGCCCCGGCGAAGGCTTCCCCGCGACGTTGTGCATCAGCGTTAATGACGTGGTCGTGCACGGGATTGCGGACGATACGCCGATCCAAGACGGCGACGTGGTCGGGATCGACTGCGGCGTCAAGGTCGATGGCTGGTGCGGCGACGCGGCGAATACCATCCTCGTCGGCGACGTCGACGAAGAGACTCGGAAGATGTGCGAGGCGACTCAGCACTGTTTGCAGATTGCGATCGATCAGATTAAGCCGGGCAAGCGGTGGAGCCAGATCGCCCGGTTGATGCAGAAATACGCCGAGGACCGCGGCTACGGCGTAGTGAAAGATTTTGTCGGGCACGGCATCGGCTCGAATATGCACGAGGAACCTAAAGTCCCCAATTTTGTGAGTCGGGACCTGATTAAAAACGACATCCTGCTCCGCGAAGGCATTGTGCTCGCCATCGAGCCGATGCTCAATCTCGGAACCCAGGAAGTCAAGACCCTCAGCGACGGATGGACCGTCGTGACGCTGGACGGCAAACCCTCGGCCCACTATGAACACACGGTCGCCGTCACCGCCAATGGCTCGGACGTCCTGACCGACGGCAGATAAAACACCCCGGATTTTCCGGACAAAAACGACGAAACGAACCCCCCCAGAGCCCCCTGTGCCTAAAGAAGACATGCTCCAGTTTGACGGCGAAGTCCTCGAATCATTGCCCAACGCAATGTTCAAGGTCAAGCTCGAAAACGACCACGAAATCATCGCCCACATCTCCGGCAAGATGCGAAAGTTTTACATCCGCATCCTCCCCGGCGACCGCGTGACCGTGGACATCAGCCCTTATGACCTGTCCAAAGGCCGCATCACCTACCGCCACTAACCCCCGCCCCCCGGAAGTTTCAACTCCGCTTCCGAAAACCGAATTTGGCGTGTGGGCTTCAGCCCGCATGACCCACCCCGAGGTAACCCCATCATGAAGATCCGCTCCTCCGTCAAACGTATCTGCGAAAACTGCAAAGTCATCCGTCGCAATGGCGTCGTCCGCGTCGTCTGCACCAACCCCAAGCACAAACAACGCCAAGGTTGATGGCAGCCGTTCGTTTTTGCTTCTAAACCGTACAAAGCCGCCAATGGTATTGGCGGTCTTCACCCCCGAAGCCAGGTTCCCGCCGCGATGTGCGGAAAGCGGAACCGCCTCAACTTCAAGGAAAAGAATATGCCCCGTATCGCCGGTACCGAAATCCCCGACAACAAGCCCAACCGCATCGCCCTGACTTACATCTACGGCATCGGTCCCAAGTTTTCTATGGACATCTGCAACGAGCTCGGCCTCGACCCCCAGCAACGCGCCAAGGAACTCAACGAAGACCAACTCGCGGCCATCTCGAACCTGCTCGAAGCCAAGTACATCATCGAAGGTGTGCTCCGCCGTCAGGTCCAGCAAGACATCGCCCGTCTGCGTGACATCCGCTGCTACCGTGGCGACCGTCACCGCCGTGGCCTGCCTGTGCGTGGTCAGAACACCCGGACCAACGCCCGCACCCGCAAGGGCCGCAAGA
>CAYPCC010000361.1:0-1654 GCA_964409095.1 uncultured Phycisphaera sp.
GGGTACGGGGTACGGGGTACGGGGTACGGGGTACGGGGTGCGGGGTGCCAAAATGTATTCAGGTCGAGATTTGGCCGTAGCCGCAGGGTTTACAACTTAGTTAAATTTTAAATTAAATTTGTACATATTTTTAAGTTTAAACTTTATCTTTAATGCGTACTGCTGCGTTTGTGGTTTTGAGAGCCGCGTGGTTGCGATTGGCTTTTTCATACCGGCCGCCGGGGTTGGGTTGCCGATCTCGTGAAGGGGGTTTGCGTGCGAGCCGTGGCACGCCCGGCCGGGCGTGGGGGGCGTGGGGGGCGTGGGGGGCTACACTACGGCCAATCGATGACTGTCTCCGCGAACGCCTGGCACGATGTGGTGTGCGGGTCCGCGCCCGTGGGTGCGCTGGCCGAGGCGGTGCTGCGCGGCGACTCGGCCGCGGCGGGCGGGGTGCGGGGGTCGGTCGCATCGCTGGTGGCGGGTGCTTTAGCGCAAGACTTGGGGCGGACGGTGCTGCTGGTGGTGGCTCACCTCGACGAAGCGGACGATGCGTTGGACGATCTGGAGGGGTTGGCTGAGCGGGTCAACTCCGGCACGGCCGGGCTGGGCGTGGAGCGGTTCGGGGCGCTCGAGGTGTTGCCGGGCGAGTCGGGGGTAAACCTGGAATTGTTGGCCGAACGGTTGCAGGTGGTGCAGCGGGTGATTGACGGTCGTTACGCCACGGGGGTCGAAAATGCCCAAGCCGCCGCATCACGAAACAACCAAAGTTCGGGGGTGGGCGGCCATGTCATCGTCGCGCCGATCCAGGCGCTGATGCAGGCGGTCCCCGAGCCCGACGCGTTGGCGGGATTGACGTTGACGTTGCGGGCGGGGGAGCAGATGCCGCCGGGCCGACTGCTCGACTGGCTGGACCGCGCGGGCTACTCCCGTCAAGACGCGGTGGACCAGCCCGGCGACTTCGCCACCCGCGGCGGGATCATCGACGTCTACCCCGTCGCCGGCCGAGTCTTCACCGATGCCCAGCAACCCGGGTCGATCTCACCCATCCGCCTCGACTATTTCGGCGACGAGATCGAATCCATCCACCGCATCGACCCCGACACGATGGGCTCGGGCGAGAAGCTCCGCAGCGTCGGCCTCGTCGGCGCCGTCGAACACCAAATCCAATCCGACCACGGCACCACCAACCTCTTGGATTTACTCCCGGCCGACTTCGTGCCCGTTCTCCACGAAACCCTCGAACTCTCCGAACAAGCCCGCGGCTACTTCGAGCGTCTCACCAACTCCGCCGGCATCACCCCGCCTAAAGACGTTTTCAAAAAACTCACCACCCGCCCGCACGTCGAGCTTAACGCCTACTCCCAAACCACCAACGCCCAAGCCGTCCACATCGACCTGCCCGTCACCCCCCTGCCCAGCTTTGACCAAGACGCCAAAGCCGCCATCCGCGAACTCGGCCACCTATCAGGTAACCCAAGCCACCGCGTGACCGTCCTCTGCGCCAAGCCGGCCGAGCGCGACCGGCTCATCGAACTTCTGATCGAACACGCCCCCGATCACTATAAAAATGTTGACGTCCTCGTCGGTTCGCTTCACCGCGGCTTCGTGTGGGATACCCATCATTACTTCGTCCCGCACCACGAACTGTTTCACCGCTACGAAACCCGCCGCC
>CAYPCC010000362.1:0-1651 GCA_964409095.1 uncultured Phycisphaera sp.
GCTTCATGAAGCGGATGAGGTTGGCCATCGGGATCCGCCGGTCCTTGGAGCCGGGGATGCGGTAGCCCTTGAGCTGGCCCGAGTCGAACCACTTGCTCACGGTGCGGGGGGCGACGTTGCAGATCTTCGCGACTTCGCCGGTGGTCAGGATATCTTTTTGTCTTGCCATGGATGCCTCTTCTCCGGGGCCGGAACGCGGGGTTGCGAGTCCGGGGGGTTCCTCCGCCGGCGGGTCCCATGCCACGCCCGGCTAATGCATCCATCGACCAACCACATAGCGTGATTAACCGGCACAACATGAAAATACGTCGCCCACGTTACAGGACGCTCGCGCCGCGGCAGACGTGCGCGGCGGTGCAGACAGGACTACTGACCCCAAATCTATCGTCCACCAAACGACCCACGCACCGAACGCCCCACCCCCACCAAGTTATCGGCCGAGCGCGATCACACGAAATGCCCATCCCCCCACCCCCCAAGCCCACGGCTTTGGCGCAGCCAACGCCGTGGGATACACCCCACGCAACGACACCTCAAACCGCCCCGACCCCCGCCCAACCCCCCGCAAAAAAACCCGATCCCACGGCGTTGCTCCGCTGCGCAAAGCCATGGGCTTGGACACGCGCAAGCGTCCAGACATCCCCTCTTCACCCGAACCGCACCATCAACAAAATAAACTGCACCAGCGTCAACGCGATGCACCCGCCCACACTCCCCAGCAGCAGGAACATGTCCCGGTCGGTCCCCGTCGCCTTGCGGATGCGATAAAACCAGAAAAGCACCGCCGCGAGCCAGGTGATGGCCAGGCCGGCGAGCTGGAGGTAGGCGATGGGGTCGAGTTCGGGCATGGTGGGTCTTTGTGTCTGGTTAGGGCATGTCGAGATCGACGGCCGGGGCATTGATCGCTTCGAGGATCGGGCGGGCAAGGTACACCTTGCTGCGGCTCTTGCCGGTGATCTCATCGAGTACGCCCAGCTCGACGAGTTTTTCGATCGCGCGGTAGGCGGTTTTCGGCGAGACGTCGAGTTCCTGGCCGACCCTTTTTGCATTCGTGGCCGGGCGGATCATGAGCTGGTCGATCAGGCGCATGACGACGGCGCTCTGGCCGGCCGCTTGAAGCTGGTGGTGCATCTGCTGGTGCAGCATTGTCAATCGTCTTGCGCATTGGATCGCGTCGTTGGCCTGCTCGATGATGCCTTGCAGGCAGAATCGAATCCAGGCGTCCCACACTCCGCTTGTGCTGACCCCGAGCAACAGCTGATAGTAGGTTGATCGATGGCGATTGAAGTAGGCGCTGAGATAGAGTAGGGGTTGGGGCAGGATGCGCTCGGAACACATCAGCAGCGAGAGGAGCAACCGACCGACCCGGCCGTTGCCATCCATGAACGGGTGGATCGCCTCGAACTGGTAGTGGATCATGGCCAGCCGCACCAGCGGTGGCAGGTTCGGCGTGGGCGTATGGATGTACCGCTCCAATTCACTCAGCGCCTGATTCATCTGCGGGACCGGCGGGGGTACATACGTCGCGGTCGCCAGCGTGCAGCCCGGCGGACCGATCCAGTTCTGTACCCGGCGGTACGCGCCCGGCGTCTGGTCCGCGCCTCGTACACCGGTCATCAACTCACGGTGCATCTCTTTCAACAAACGACCG
>CAYPCC010000363.1:0-1611 GCA_964409095.1 uncultured Phycisphaera sp.
CGACTGCTCGGAGGGCGGCCTGCTCGTCGCCGCCGCGGAAATGGCCTTCGCCGGACGCGTGGGCCTGTCACTTGACCTCGCCGGCCTGCCCCAGTCCGGCTGCCTGCTCAACCAGATGTGCTTCGCCGAGACCCCCAGCCGATACCTCCTCGAAGTCCACCCCGACGACGTCGACGAGTTCGTCAACGTCCTCATGCAGGCCGGCGTCCCCTTCGGCCAGGTCGGCCTGTTCAACGACTCAAACAACCTCACCCTCCGCACCCCGACCGAGGGCCAGTCGTTGGACGTTACGCTCGACACGTTGCGCGAGACGTGGTTGGGGACGCTAGATTGGTGACAAAACCTATTCGACAATTAACAAGCGGCCAATATCTGTAATTCCATCGACAACCCGAACGATCTCAACAGGCATTGTCTCAGGCCGATAGAGAATCAAAAACCTTTTGGATACCGCGAGAAACCGGATCGATTGTGCGGGATCAATAAGGTCATCTCGTGTATGCCCCGACAACGGAAACATACCAAGTCGTTCAAATGCCTCGGCAAACTGCAGATGCAGCAAGACGGCTTGACGATGGCCGAAAAGGTCCACGGTTTGATCAAAGATGTCTTGAAGGTCAAGTTCGGCGTGATCCGAAAGGATAAACCGCTTCATAGCTCGGCGTCCCGCGACGCTGCGCGGTCCTCGATCCGTTGGCGCAGTTTCTCCATCGCCACTGAACCTTCAACGACCCGCCCGGCTTTGATATCCGCCAGCCCCTCCGCGAGCATCGCTTGCAACTTCTCGCGTGCCTCCATTGATTCTTTCATCCGGCTTTGCATCAGCTTGAGTGCCGCCGCAACGATCTCATCCGCTGATGCATATTCACCCGCCTCGATCCTGGACCGCAGGAAGGCATCATTGTCATGGGATAATTCGATCTGATACCGCTTTGCAACCATTTCCAAACTCTACGCCCTACCCCGCATGATGTCAACGGTTTTCACCCGCCGCTTGCTCTAAACTACCCCCATGCCCGCAGACGCCCCGCCAAATACGTTCTACCTTATCGATGGCTTCGCGCAGATGTACCGCTCGTACTTCGCGATCCGCGGGGGGATGACCTCGCCCGTCACCGGCGAGCCGACCAACGCGACCTTTGCGTTTACCGACATGCTGCTCAAGCTGTTTCGGGACTACAAGCCGGCCTACGTCGCGATGGCGATGGAGACCGAGGGCAAGACGTTTCGCGATGCGTTTTATCCCCAGTACAAGGCCCACCGCGACCCGCCGCCGGGCGACTTTGTCCAGCAGATCCCGCGGATGCTCCAGATCGCTGAGCTGTTCGGTTTGAAGACCCTGCGCGTGCCCGAGTACGAGGCCGACGACATCATGGCCACGCTCGCGGTGCGGGTGCAGGACGGTGCCTACGACCACGACGCGCCGGGCTTGACCCTCCGCATGGTCACCAAAGACAAGGACCTCGAACAGGTCCTCGCCGACCGCGCGGTGATGTTCGACATCCACACCGACACGCTGATCGATGCCGACTACCTCTTCGAGAAAAAAGGCATCACGCCGCAGCAGGCCATCGACTTCCAGACCCTCATCGGCGACAGCACCGACAACGT
>CAYPCC010000364.1:0-1602 GCA_964409095.1 uncultured Phycisphaera sp.
CGCCCGCCCGCTACGGCGCCATCGGAAAGCGCGCGTGCGGGCGGCGACGCTACCGACGAGCTACACCATCAGCAGGGACACGACCGGGACAGACATCACCGTTTGTGTCCAAAAGATTTTGTCAGGGGGTTTATGTCCAGTTAGCGGACCAGATGTGCACTCGCTGCGGTTGTGCGGCTAGTCTGCGGCGGCGGTGATTAAATGGCCGCGGCTCCGCAGCTCGCGCAGGATCGGCGCGGCACCACAAGATGCGGCGACGGCAGACTCGTCGAACACACCATCTGCCACGAAGGCCCCACTGGAATAAGCCGATGTGCAAGCCCAAAGGTAAGGTGAGTAAATGCCACGTCTGCGATAACCAAACCCGTTGTAAGCTTCGATTCCTTCGAGCGTGGTACCGAGGGACGTCAGATTGCGGCCGGCTAAGCCAGATAGTGCTAGCGCGTCGATGGCGCTTTCTTCCCATGTGAAAGGAGGGGTACCCAGATGCGGCCGTCCGGCAGGGACTCTTATGGTGCGGGCGGTCAGCGGGTCACCGTTGTGCAGGTGGCGGTTGAAGTTCAGTAAGCCCTCCAAAGAATGGAGGGCACCTATAACCGTCCAAGGGACGCCGGTCTCAGCGCTGACGGTTTCATATTGGGTGCGAGACGCCTCGATCCGGTCGGCGAGCCTAGACACTTGGGCAACCCGTTCAGAGGTGATCTCGACAGTTTCAAAGAGGGCTTCCAGTTCTGCCGGTGTTGGTTGGATCGTAATGTCCCTCGGCGCGAAGCGAGGGATGGTGGGAGGCGCGGTCAGCGCGTCGGCATCATTATCCCGTAACGTGGCTTCGGCCATTTCCCTAAGAGCCGTTTCGTTGAGCCCATCGAGGACGCCGGCCCGAACAAGAAACAGCAAAACACTCGCGCGTTCTCGCTCCGTTTCCCGCTGCGACAGTTCGTCCTTCATTAGCTGCAGCTGAAACCGCCGCTCCTCCATGCGGAGCGCCAAACCGGATTCATTGCGGGCTTGGAGAGCGTTGAAGGCAAAGTTTCCTGCCAGAGTGATAAGACCTGTCAGGGCGATAGCAAGCGGCGTGGAATAGCGCCATTGCCGGTGTTCTATGGCGCGGTTTCGGGCGGTCTGCTCTCGCTCATGGATCACGTCGATGAGCTTTTGTTTCATCTCATCGGACATTTTGCGCCGTAAGATTGAGTCAATCTCGTTGCTGAAGTCAGTATCGCTGGGCATTTTGTGTCCTTTAATTTAACACCTGTCTGGGAATTGTCCGCACCGAGCACCAATCATCATGCCATCGTCTGTCCGTTGGACAACTATCCTGAGCAGGGCATTAGCCTAACCTCATGGCGACAGCACCGCATCGCCGGATGTGCCAAAACTCAATCGTTTCTGTCACGGGCGGAAACCACCGTTTCTGTCCCCACGTCGCCGAACCGGACATTCAGTCGAGCGCTGGAAGGTCAGCGCTGCGCTCCGCCATCGTGCCGATCCCGCCGTCCGCCTTCCGCGCATCTTGCCCGTGGTCGCGCTCGGGGTCGACATAGGAAACTCCGCCGACCTTGCCTGCGCGCCCGACCGTCCACGCCCGATCCGGCCATCCGC
>CAYPCC010000365.1:0-924 GCA_964409095.1 uncultured Phycisphaera sp.
CCAGGGGCAGGTCGTGGCCGCCGACTGGATGGTGATGCCGCGTTCCTGTTCGTCTTGGAGGTGGTCCATGGTGGCGGTGCCGTCGTGGACTTCGCCGATTTTGTAGGACTTGCCGGTGTAGTAGAGCACGCGTTCGGTGGTGGTGGTCTTGCCCGCGTCGATGTGGGCGCAGATGCCGAAGTTGCGGGTCATTTGCAGTCGGGTGAGTTTGCCGGGAGGGGTGGTCGTGGTGCTCATGGTCTTGCTTGGTTGGGGCCGGGAGGCCGGGGCTGGAGCGGTAACAATCGGGCTGGCCGGGGTTTAGGCGAGCCTTGGATCAAGGGGGTGGAGGGTAGCGGCCGAGCGATCGCGGGCGAACCGCCTCACCAACGGGGTGCCGAGTCGCAAAGGTTAGCGGTTATTGGCCTTGCGTCAAGCAAAAGGGCCTAGGCGGCCGACCCGTTAGACTCTGTGACGGGGGCGTTCGTCGCGGGAAATCAAGGCGTGAGCCGTCACCGTCGGGAGTTGTCATGATAGGCCAGCCATGTCGCTGATGATTGACTGCTACAACGTGTTACACACCACGATGCCCCCGATGCTCGCCGGGCTGAGCGAAGCGGGGCTGTGCCACGCCTTGGCCCGAACAACCTGGGCGACTTCCGGAAGCGGTCAAATCACCGTGGTCGCGGACGGCCGGCCCAAGCCGCTGGGCGTCGCCGAGTCGCCCGTTGCCGCCGTGGACCTGGTCTACGCCGGCAGCCACCGCTCGGCCGACGACCTGATCATCGACCTCATCAACGCCCACTCCGCCCCGCGTCGCCTCACCGTCGTCAGCAGCGACCGCGTGATCCGTGCCGCCGCCCGCCGCCGCCGCGCCCGCGACATGGCCAGCGACGACTTCATCGATAAGCTCTGCCACCAACTCCGACGCCACGGCCAAGGCCC
>CAYPCC010000365.1:934-1591 GCA_964409095.1 uncultured Phycisphaera sp.
CCCTCAACCGCCCCGCCGTCGCCCCCCTGCCTCCCGAACTCGTCCAACGCTGGAAGCAAGCCTTCGGCTTTAACGAACACGATTAGTCCCAAGGCCCAGGGATGGCCATCCCTGGGCTATGTTTGACCTGCTTCCCCGCAAACTTGACGAAACCCCTTTTCCACACTCCAATTAAAAAACATGACCGAGTCAACTATCCAACTCGCTACGCCACACTATCGCCGTGTCCTGCTCAAGATCAGCGGCGAAGCCCTCAGCGGCGAGGGAGGCTTCGGCGTTGACCCCGATGAACTCCGGCTCATCGCCCACGAAATCTCCGAGGCAGCCAAGGTCGGCCAAGAGGTCAACCCCGACCGGCTCCGCCGTGAACACGACAATCCCCGGGCCGGCACCCAAGTCGCCGTTGTCGTCGGCGGCGGCAATATCATCCGCGGCGCCACCCTCGCCGAGCAAGGCATCGTCGACCAAGCCGTCGCCGACCAGATGGGGATGCTCGGCACCGTCATCAACGCCCTGGCCCTCAAAGAAGCCCTCGAACACCTCGGCCAACCCGCCCGGGTCATGTCCGCCCTTATGGTGTCCTCCGTCGCCGAAAACTTCATCCGCGGCCGAGCCCTGCGCCACCTCGAAAAAGGCCGCGTCGTCATCTTCGCCGCC
>CAYPCC010000366.1:0-1581 GCA_964409095.1 uncultured Phycisphaera sp.
GCCACGGCGGAAAGGTGAGTGGGAATCATCGGCTCGCTCTTTGACAAGTGAATGCCGGCGGCGAACATCATCGACTTTGTCGGGGTCCAACCGGGGCCTTGCCTTGACGCAAACCCCGGTTCTGAATACGCTTTATGGCTCGCTACGGCGAATCCCGCAATGCTTCCCCGGAAACCCCCCGGACGATATCCTCGCCCGGCAAGCTAAGTCTATCGCCCATAAGGACCTGCAATCATGCTTCCTGTTCAACGCAAAACCCGCACCCAAACCCGCAAGGGCCGTTCGCACCACGCCCTGACCGCTCAGCAACTGGTCGCCTGTCCCCACAGCGGCGAGCCGAAGAAGCCCCACACCGTTTGCCGGGAGACCGGCTACGTTCCCCCGAACGGCAACCGCCCGGGCTTCTTCCTGAACGTCAAGGCGCTGCGTAACAAGAACAAGTAAGTTGCCCATCGCGCGACTCGTTGGTGTGGGTCGCTCGCGGTCCAGAGCGATCTGTGGCCATTTCGTTATCTATTGACGAACCCTCTCGGAGTCTTCCCTGTGCGAATTGCGCTTGACGTCATGGGCGGCGACAACGCCCCCGACGCGATCCTGGCTGGCGGCCTCAACGCCGCCGACGTTTTGGACGACGACGACCAACTCGTGCTCATCGGCGACGCCGAGATCATCCGCGATGGACTCCGCGAAGCGGGCCTGCACAAGGACCCGCGCTTTGTCGTGGACGCCACGGATCAAGTGATCGAGATGGGCGACTCGCCCGTCACCGCGCTGCGGACCAAGCCCAACAGCTCGATCGTTCGCATGGCTTGGCTGGGCAGCGAAAAAAAAGCGGGCGATGAGCATTGCCAAGCGATTATCTCGGCGGGCAACACCGGGGCGTGTGTCGCGGCGGCGCAGATGTCGATGCGTCGGCTGCCGGGCGTGCATCGGCCGGGGATTGCGATCGTCATGCCGACGTTCCACGGCCCGGTCGTGATCTGCGACGTCGGCGCCAACCCCGAACCCAAACCGACGCACCTCTACCAATACGCCATCATGGCGGGCGTTTATGCCGAGAAAGTGCTGGGCATCGACAACCCTAAAGTCGGCGTGATGAACATCGGCGGCGAAGAGGGCAAAGGCACCCCGCTGGTCAAAGAAACCAGCAAGCTCTGCCGTCACGATAAGACCCTCAACTACGCGGGCAACGTCGAGGGCCGAGAGCTGTTCAACGGCAAGGCCAACGTCGTCGTGACCGAAGGGTTCACCGGCAACGTCGTGCTTAAGCTGGCCGAGGGTTTAAGCAAAGGCATCTTCCAAACGATCACCCGCGAGGCGATGGAGATCGACATGGACTTGGCCATGCGGTTCGAGCCGGTGGTCAAGAGCATCTACAAGAAGCACGACTACCACGAGTATGGCGGCGCCCCGCTGCTCGGGGCCAACGGCCTGTGCATGATTTGCCACGGCAGCTCGGAAGCCCGCACGATCCTCAACGCGATCAAAAAAGCCAAGATGTATCACGACCTCAAAGTCAACGACGCGATCGTCGCGGCGCTCGCCAAGCACGAAGGCGGCGGCAAGGCTGAGGACGCGTAA
>CAYPCC010000367.1:0-1581 GCA_964409095.1 uncultured Phycisphaera sp.
ACGGCCCGCCGGGCACCGGTAAGACGACCCTCGCCGAGCTCATCGCCAAGCATACCCAAGCCCACTTTGATCGCGGCAACGCCGCCGTGGTCGGCGTCAAGGATGTTCGGCATGTGTTGGACGGCGCGCGTAATCGCCTCGAACAAGACGGCCGGCGCACCATCTTCTTCCTCGACGAGATCCACCGCTTCAACAAAGCCCAGCAAGACGTTTTGCTGGGGGACGTCGAACGCGGCATCATCACCCTCATCGGGGCCACCACCGAGAACCCCTATTTCACGGTCAACAACGCGCTGGTGAGCCGGTCGCAGGTATTTCAGTTTGAGTCGCTCGATGAAGACGACATCCTCGGCGTGCTGCGCCGCGCGATCGCCGACGAAGAGCGCGGCTACGGCAAGCTGAATCTCGCCGTTGAAGACGACGCGCTGCGCCACTGGGCGATGGCCTGCGACGGCGACGCCCGGCGGGCGCTCACGGCGCTGGAGATCGCGGTGTTGTCGGAGCGTGGCGACGACCCCCAGCAACCCGTTCGCATCACCCTCGCTACCGCCGAGGCCTCGATCCAGCAGAAATCCATCAACTACGACCGCGACGGCGATGAGCACTACGACGCCATCTCCGCGTTCATCAAGTCGGTCCGCGGCAGCGACCCCGATGCCGCCATCTACTGGCTCGCCCGGATGCTCGTCGCCGGGGAAGACCCGCTGTTTCTCGCTCGCCGCATCGCCATCCTTGCCAGCGAGGACATCGGCAACGCCGACCCCCGCGGCATTACCGTCGCCGCCGCCTGCTACGACATCGTGCACCGCATCGGAATGCCCGAGGCCCGCATCACCCTCGCCCAGGCCACGATCTACCTCGCCACCGCCCCGAAATCTAACGCGTCCTACGCCGCGATCAACGCTGCGATGCTCGACGTCAAGCACCAGCGCACCGTGCCGGTCCCCAAAAAACTCCGCAGCGCCCACAACCGCAAAGACGGCACCTACGCCTACGCCCACAACGCCGACACCGGCTTCGTCGACCAGGACTACCTCGGCGTCGATAAAACCTACTACACCCCCACCGGCCGCGGCTACGAGCAGCGCATCGCCGAGTTTCTCGAATGGATTGACAGCCAACGCAGCGAACCCAAACTCGAAAACTCCGCCGAACTTCCGGGTGTTGCCGGGCGTCCGACTAATCGTGGCGAAGCTACGCCCGTTTCGCCGACATGATTCAAGATACGATCTTGAAACTTCAACCACAGAGACACCGAGGCACGAAGACGCAAACCGTCGCTTTTGATCATCCCTGATTCGCTGCGTGACTCGGTGCCTCTGCGATTCATCCGAACGAATTGAACTAAGCCTTAAAGAACCCACGCCCATGCAATCCCAAGCCCCCCGTCGCAACATGAGTTCCCGCCGTAAAGGCATGGGCAAAGCGCCCAAAATCCTGCTGCTCGCCGCGGTGCTGGTCGGCCTGGCCTTCTTCTTCTGGGGCGGCGACGACGGCCCAGACTTGGACAACGACTCGATCATCGACACGCCGCCCGAAAGCCTCGCCTCGACCGACCTGCCTAGCCTCGAACGCGAGCCC
>CAYPCC010000368.1:0-1578 GCA_964409095.1 uncultured Phycisphaera sp.
GTGTTGGTGCCCGCGAACGTGATCCGGCCGGCCTTGTCGATCGCCATGGCCCGCAGGACTTGGGATTGGCCGTCGCCGAACCGCTTGCTCCACACGGCGTTGCCTTGGCTATCGAGCTTGCCGACGAAGACATCGTGTTGGCCGGCGCTGGTGAGGACGCCGTTGCCGAGGTCGATCTGGCCGGAAAACGCACCGCCGATGAACACGTTGCCCGCGGCGTCGGGGATCGCAGCGTCGAGCGAATCGCCCTGGGGATCGCCGAAGCGTTGACTCCACACGTGGTTGCCATCGGCGTCGAACTTGCCGACGAACGCGTCGACCAGGCCCGCCGTGTTCATCACGCCGCCGCCGAGGTTGAGCGCATTGCGAAACAAGCCGCCGAGGATCACCGACCCGTCGCCCGCGAAGGCCACGGATTCGGGGTGGGCATAGTCCACACTTACAAACCCGTGACTCCACAGGTGGGTCCCGTCGGGGTCGAAGCGGGCGAGGAAGGCGTTCCCAGTACCCTGGGCGACCAAGACCCCGCCGCCGAAGTCGATCGTACCCCCGTAGTCGCCAGCCAGCGCGATGTCTCCGGCGGGGCTGACCGCCAGCGTGAAGGCTTCGGAGAATTGATTTTCATTGTTGCCGAAGCGCTTGCTCCACAGGTGGGCCCCGTCGGGGGCGAAGCGGGCGAGGTAGACATCGAACTCGCCGGCGCTGGCCAGCGGACCGCCACCGAAGTCGATCGTCGAGGTCCCGCGGGCTGCGAGCACGACGTGGCCTGCTCCGTCGAAGCCGACCGCGACGCCTTCCTCGTCGCCCGCCGCCCCGAATGCCTTAAACCACTGAAAATCACCGTCGCCGGCGCACGGGTCAAAGCCGTCGCAGTCGTCGTCGTCGGGGGTGTCGCAGCTTTCTGGGACCGGCAAAACTTCACCCACGCACGGGCCGAAGTTGCCAGTGTCGTCGCAAGTTTGCTCGCCCGCAACGCACAGCCCGACGTCGAGGGTCTCTTGTGGACCCGAGTAACAGGCCACGGTCTCGCCGGGGGTGCAGTCATCGGCGCCGGTGCTGGTCTGGGTGAGCCCGGTCGTGTCTGTGTCGGACGCGGAGGTGACGTCGTCGGTGGTGTTGCCGGTGCCGTCGTCGGTGGTGCCTTTGGTGACAGTGACGTCGTTGGTGGTGACGTCGTTGGTGGTGACGTCGTCGGTCGTCGTCGGGAGTGGCTCGCTCGGCGTGTTGGTCGGGTTGGGGCCGCCGGTGGGGTCATTGCCGGTGGCGGTCTCGGGCGTGCCGGAGGTGGAGGCATCGGTCGACGCAGCGGGGTCGCCAGCGCAGGCGACGAGGACGGACAAACACAGCCATGCAGACGGACGCATGCCGGGGAGGGGACCCCAAGCGTGGAGGTCTGTCAACCCGCGCCGGTCGTGGTCGCTAGAAGCGTGACGAAGCGATGCCGACCGACGGGATGCCGGCCTCGTGGGCGGCAGACATCATGCGCACGACCTTGCCGTACGGAACGCCCTTTTCGGCGTCGATCGCGACTTTGCCGTCGGTTTGGAGCTTCTCGTTGGCCTTGAGTTCGCCGACCAG
>CAYPCC010000369.1:0-1577 GCA_964409095.1 uncultured Phycisphaera sp.
GGCGGCGAACATGGCTTCGATGAATTTGGGGGGGTCGAAGGGTTCGACGTCGTCGGGGGTTTCGCCGATGCCGATGAATTTGACGGGGATGTTGAGGGCTTCGCGGATGGCGATGACGATGCCGCCGCGGGCGCTGCCGTCGAGTTTGGAGAGGAAGATGCCGGTGACGTCGATGGACTCGGCGAAGACCTTAGCCTGGTTGACGCCGTTCTGTCCGGTGGTGGCGTCGATGACGAGGATGACTTCGTGGGGCGCCCCCGGGATTTTTTTCTCGACGACGCGGCGGATTTTGGAGAGCTGGTCCATCAGGTGCGACTGAGTGTGGAGCCGGCCGGCGGTGTCGATGATCAGCACGTCCACGTCGCGGGCCACCGCGGCGGCGGCGGCGTCAAACGCCACGGCCGCGGGGTCGCCGCCTTGCTGGCCTTTGACGACTTCGACGCCGAGTCGGCCCGACCAGACTTCGAGTTGTTCGACCGCCGCGGCGCGGAACGTGTCGCAGGCCGCGAGCAGCACGGTCTTGTTGTCGTCGCGGAGGGACTTGCAGATCTTGGCGATGCTGGTGGTTTTGCCGGCGCCGTTGATCCCGGCCACGAGGATCACGGTGGGCCCGCTTCCGGGGGGGGCGAAGTTGAGGCTGCGGCCCCATTCGGGGTAGTAGGCGGTGAGTTGGGCTTTGAGGAAGTCCAGCGCCGCGTCGCCGTCGGCGATCTCGCCGCGTTCCCAGCCGGCCTCGATGTCTTTGCGGATTTCAACGGCGGTCTTGATGCCGATGTCGGCCTGGATCATGGCGCGTTCAAGGTCGTGCAGCAGTTCTTTAGAAAGCTGCTGGCCGGTGAGGATGGTGCGCAGCGCCCCGGTGGACCCCTCACGGGTCTTGGTCAGCGCCCCGGCGAGCTTCTTGAAAGCGGATTTGAACAAGGCCATTGGACAGGCAGTTTAGCCGATCGCGTCTTACGGGATGAGTCGGGGCGGCGGTGGCGATTTTCTACTCACGCTCACAACCGCAGCAGCGTCCGCCACGGAATGATCCAAGGCAGCGCCACGACCCACACCACAAAAAACCACGTCATCCCCAACGGCAACCGGTCCGTCTCGCCCCGCCACGCCATCGGCCCCGCGACGACTAACAGCCATACGCCTTTGTAAATCAGTTGCACAAGCAGGACCGCCACCAACCCGCTCGGCCAAATCAAGCCCATCGCCGACATCACCGCAATCGCGGTCCACAAACAACCCACCAGCCGCACCGCGAGCAGCGACCCTTCGCCGGACACCGCCCCGGAAAACACCGCCGTGAACGCGCTGCTTGGCGAGAGCAGACTCGTCAGCCCCACCCAGCCCGCCACGACGATGTTCGCGGCATACACCACACGCAGGATCGTCAGGTGGGTTTCAGTCATCGGCTTTGGCGTCGTCGAGCCAGTCGGCGGCGTTTTCGGTCGGGATCGATTTTTCGGGCGCGGCGGTCGGCGGGGGCAGGTCCAGGGTTTTGTGGAGCTTGTCCAGCACGCCGTTGATGAACGACGGGGCGTTTTCGTTGCTGAAGGCCTTGGCGAGTTCGACGGCCTCGTTGA
>CAYPCC010000370.1:0-1527 GCA_964409095.1 uncultured Phycisphaera sp.
TGGGATTTGCAAAAAAAGTTCAGGAATCGGTCGATTTTGTGCGCGCCGCGGGGTCGGGATTCGATCCACCACGGAGGGCGCGGAGACACGGAGGCACGGAGGAAGGCAAGAAGGCAGGAAGACTTTGGTTTTAAAACCTGATCCGCTGCCTTTGGTTTTCTCCGTGTCTCCGTGCCTCTTGTTCTCTGTGGTGAGTCGAAACCGCAGCCGCGGCGGTCCTGGGTCAGTGCATCGGGGCGGTTTCGATTTGGCCGGCACTTGCGGGGGCGCTCGTGTCTTCGGGTTCGCGGACCGAGTCAACCAACGCTTGAACCGACGGGCTGGCGGGTTTGCAGAAGGGGGTGAGGGACAAGGTCACGATGAAGTTGAGGACCATGCCGACGGTGCCGATGCCCTGGGCATCGATGCCGAAGAACCACGGCCCCCGGATGGCGGAGTCGGGCGGGCCGAAGATGGCCTGGGCGACCTCGGCGTTGAGGAGGATGACGTCGGCTTTTTGGGTGACGATGTAGAACGCGGTGAAGGTGATGCCCACGAGCATGCCGGTGACGGCGGGGACGGTGCCGACGCGTTTGGTGAAGATGCCCAGGACGATCGCGGGGAAGAACGACGCGGCGGCGAGCCCGAAGGCGAAGGCGACCACTTCGCCGACGAAGCCGGGCGGGTTGATGCCGAAGTACCCGGCGATGCACACGGCGACGCCGATGGCGATCCGGCCGACGAGCAGCCGCTGCTTCTCGCTGGCGGTGGGGTTCATGACTTTGAAGTACAGGTCGTGGGCGACCGACGACGAGATCACCAGCAGCAGGCCGGATGCGGTGGAGAGCGCCGCGGCGAGGCCGCCGGCGATGACGAAGGCGACGACCCAGTCGGCGAGCTGCGCCATCTGCGGCGTGGCGAGCACGATGATGTCCCGGTCGGGGTGGTGTGCGCCGCCGAGTTTGAGCAGCTCGGCTTTCGCTGCAGAGCCGTGGTTGGCTGATCCGCCGTTGGCCTGAACCCAGGCCGCCGGGTCCGAGAGGACTTCACCGCGGACGGCGGCGGGGATTCCACCGACGCGCATCAGCTCGTTGGGCTGGACATGAGGTGATTTGCCTACCGGCTGGATCACGTCATCGGTCAAATTATTCGTAAACGCCAGCTTCCCATCCCCATCAAAATCCACCCACGCGATCAACCCGGTCTTGTTCCAGTCGTGGTACCACTGCGGCAATTCCTCGGCGGTTTTGCCGTTGAGGCCGGCGATGTCATCCACCATGTAGTAGCGGGCAAACGCGGCGACGGACGGGGCGGTGAGGTAAAGCAGTGCGATGAGGCCGAGCGCCCAGAAGGCGGACCAGCGGGCGGCTTTGACGGACTTGACGGTGTAGAAGCGGACGATGACGTGGGGGAGCCCGGCGGTGCCGGCCATGAGGGCGAGGCAGACGCAGAAGACGTTGAGCCGGTTCCACTTGCCGGCGTTTTCGCCGTAGGCCTCGGTGTAAGAGCCGAAGCCGAACTGTTGGTTGAGCGACGAAAGTTTGTCGA
>CAYPCC010000371.1:0-1517 GCA_964409095.1 uncultured Phycisphaera sp.
AAGATCGGCTGCGGCGTGGCGCTCGGCTCGGACGTGGTCATGCGCTCGGTATACCATCCACGCAGACCGCCCGGGCCGGTCTGTCCGAACCGAGTTGCGGCATGTGAAGATCACAACGGCTTTGGGGCCTCTTGTGGTCCCATGCAACCAGACGCGGGCTTTTTCGCCGCACGTGGCCTCACGTCGTTGCTTGGGGAAACCATGGTCTACTCGCTCCCATGTTGCGATGGTTGGGAGTTGTGGCGGGCTCGAGTTGTGTGGTGTTGGTGTCGGCGTGTCCAGGAGGCGAGGCCGAGGATGCCAGTACCACCATGGTGCTCACGCAAGCGACCACCGGCATGGCCAGCGAGCCCACCCAGGCGACGAACGCAACGGAGTTGACGACGACGGACGCGACGGACACCGACCCTGGCCCGATGCCGGAAGACGGCCCGCCTGCGGGGAATCCCGATGGTGGTTGTTTGGTGCCGGCCGAGGCCCAGCCTGCGAGTGTGGCGCAACCGACGACGGTGGTGGGTACCGGGACGCCCGAGAGCTGCACCAGCGCCGCATTTGTGGCTGCGGTGGCGGGTGGGGGCGTTGTAACGTTCGACTGTGGGCCTGCGCCGACGACGATCACCCTGACGGAAACCGCCAAGATCTTCAACGACACCGGCCCAGACATCGTCATCGACGGCGGAAACCTGGTCACGCTCGACGGGGGCGGCGTCCGGCGGATCCTCTATATGAATACTTGTGATCCCGACCAAGTGTGGACAACACCGCATTGTGACAATCAAGACCACCCACGGCTGACACTGCAGAATCTCACATTCATCCGCGGCAACGCCAGCGGCGAGACGGCCGAAGGCGGCGGCGGTGGTGCGGTGTTTGTGCGCGGCGGCCGGGTCAAGATCTTGCATTCGCGGTTCTTTTCCAACCGCTGCGATGACGTGGGTCCCGACGTCGGCGGGGCCGCGGTGCGGGTGCTCAGCCAACACGAAGGCCGGCCGGTCTATGTCGTCGATAGTACCTTCGGCGGCGCCGAAGGCTACGGCAACCGCTGCTCGAACGGCGGCGGCCTGAGCAGCATCGGCGTGGCCTATACGGTGCTCAACAGCCTGTTTTCCCACAATTTAGCGACCGGCAATGGGGCCAACCCAGCCCAATCCGGGACCCCAGGCGGTGGCAGTGGCGGCGCGATCTACAACGATGGCAATACATTTACATTGACATTGTGTGGCACCCGGATCGTCGACAACCACGCCAACGAGGGCGGCGGAGCAGTGTTTTATGTCAGCAACGATCTCACTGGCAGCATGATCGTTCAGGATTCAAAGCTATGTGCAAATCCGAGCGACGGCTTTGAGACCCAAGGCTTCCCGGGGATCTTCGTGCTCGCCAAAGACGGCGACCCACAAGTCCAAAACTCGACGATCTCCGCGGATGCGTGTTAGCCCGGGCGGGAAGAGGATCCTGTCACGGGCTCATGTCAGCCAGCGATGACCTCGGCGGCAGTTTTGGCGTCGAGGACACGA
>CAYPCC010000372.1:0-1517 GCA_964409095.1 uncultured Phycisphaera sp.
CGGACACACCTTCGGCCACGCGGTCGAGGCTTGGGCGGGGTATTCCGGTGCGGTGCTCCATGGCGAAGCGGTTGCGCTTGGCATGGTGCTGGCGGCGGAGTTGTCCGAGCGCCAGGGACTTTGCGCGGAAGGTACAGCGAAGCCGGTGTCCGATCACCTGCATGCGGCAGGTTTGCCGGCCAATTTTGCGGGGCTCGCCGGTTTGATGGGGGGGCGGCTTCCGTCAGCGGATGAACTCATCGACTACATGGCACAGGACAAGAAGGTGACGGGCGGGCGGTTCAACCTCATCCTTCTGCGTGCGATCGGGGAGGCCTTCGTCGCCCGCGACGTTGCGGTCGATGGGATCCGCAGCTTTCTGCGCGAGAAGCTGGCGTGACGGCAATGGCGCGGGCGGGGCGGGTCCGGCGCTTGGTGTCGTGCCCCCTGCTTGCGCGTTCCGGCGGACGTCGTGGCCTACTGCGGGTCGCTGTTGCGTCGCGGCCAAACGGATCGCCACGGGGATGCATTTCACGAACAGCCTGAATTTTGGACGGGCGCGTGGACTTGCCCGCCGTTGCACGCTATATAGCAGTTATGGTGGCTCCCGACTTCCCATCGCTGTCTTGACGGCAGACCGGGGCGCATAGCTCAGTTGGTAGAGCAGCTGACTCTTAATCAGCGGGTCCAAGGTTCGAATCCTTGTGCGCCCACCACTAAAAGCCCAGATATTACAACGGTTTACGGCGATACAGCGAGACGGCGGCTAAGCCTCGGTTTCGAAAAGTCGGCACCGGGTCGGCACGAGAAACGAAATCAATAAGCGCTCGGGGCGTTTTGAGCTCTTCGCTTAAGCCGCGTTTTGGCAAAGTGTCGCCCCGTCATGTAGCTTCTGACATCAGGTTGAAACTGTTTTTGCGGCACTCTCTCGATGTGCGGACGCTTTACCCAGCATTACACATGGGCTGAGCTGGTCGAGCTTTACGGCCTCACCAGCGATCTCATCCCGAACCTGCGGCCTTCATGGAACCTCGCGCCAACACAGGATGCGGGCGTCATTGTGCCTGCCGAGTGTGGGTTGCGCTACCTCACCATGCGCTGGGGCCTCGTGCCAATCTGGGCGAAAGACCTGAAGATCGGCAGCCAGTGCATCAACGCGCGGATCGAGACGGCTGCCACCAAGCCCGCCTTCCGTTCCGCCTGGAGGGAACGCCGCTGCCTCGTTCCCGCGTCGGGCTATTTCGAATGGAAGACGGTGACGATCCCCGGCGAGGCAAAGCCCGTCAAACAGCCGTTCTACATCACCCGAAAGGACGGCCGGCCGATGACCTTTGCGGGACTTTGGGAACGATGGCAGGACGAGATGCTCTCGTTTACGATCCTGACCACCGAAGCCAGCGCCGCGACGCGCGAGCTCCACGACCGGATGCCGGTGATCCTGAGACGAGACGGCTTCGCGCCCTACCTTGCCGGAGGTGATCCGTGACGTGCTCCCCTGAATTGTGACCGCTTTTTGGTAGAGTCTGACGCAAGGAGTC
>CAYPCC010000373.1:0-1512 GCA_964409095.1 uncultured Phycisphaera sp.
TGGGTGCCGCCGGGCCCGCGACGACCGCCCCGCCGACCGCCGCCCATGCCGCCGCCGAAGATGTCTTCAAACATCGAGAAGATATCGCCGGCGTTCATGTGGCTAAAGTCGTGGCCGGCTTGTCCCTTGAGCCCGGCGTGGCCGTACTGGTCGTAGCGTTGGCGTTTCTCGGCGTCGGACAAGACTTCGTAGGCTTCGGCACACTCTTTGAATTTCGACTCGGCCGCCTGGTCGCCCGGGTTACGGTCCGGATGAAACTTCATCGCCAGCTTGCGATAAGCGCGTTTGATCTCATCACCGCTGGCGGTACGTTCGATGCTGAGGATTTCGTAATAGTCGCGCTGGGTGGCCATGGCTTGCTGCTTTTCCGGTCACAAAGTCTTGAAAAGAAGCCCAGAGACGGTGGCCCCTGGGCTTCGAGGGTTGGGTTATCCGAGGGACGATCAGGTTTAGTGAATCGCACCCGCGACGACTTCCGCGTCTTCGTCGTAGTCGGTGATGAGCACGTTGGTTGTGAGCATGAGGCCGGCGACGGAGGCGGCGTTTTGCAACGCGGTACGGCTGACCAGCGCGGGGTCGATGATGCCGGCCTTAACCAGATCGACGTATTCGCCGGTCGCGGCGTTATAGCCCATGTTGCCCTTGGATTGGCGGACTTGTTCGACGACGACGTAGCCGTCTTCGCCGCCGTTGTCGACGATCTGACGAAGCGGCGCTTCGAGCGCCGCGGCGACGATGTCGAAGCCGATCTTTGCGTCACCCTTGGCGGACTTACGCTTGGCTTCGACGGCCTCGATCGCCCGGATGAAGGACACGCCGCCGCCGGGGACGTAGCCCTCTTGGGCGGCGGCTTTGGTTGCGGCGAGCGCGTCGTCGACACGGTCCTTGCGTTCTTTCATCGCGGTTTCGGTGACCGCGCCGATGCGGATCATGGCGACGCCGCCGGTGAGCTTGGCTAAGCGTTCCTGGAGTTTTTCGCGGTCGTAGTCGCTGGTGGTTTTTTCGATCTGGGCGCGGATCTGATCGATCCGGCTGTTCATGTCTTTCTTCTTGCCCGCGCCTTCGATGATGGTCGTGTTGTCTTTATCAACCGTAACCTTTTTGGCCGTGCCGAGGGCTTCGAGTTCGAGGGTTTCGAGTTGCACGCCCAGGTCTTCACTGACGAAGGTCGCACCGGTGACGGTGGCGATGTCGCCGAGCAGAGCCTTGCGGCGATCACCAAAGCCCGGCGCCTTCACGGCGGCGACTTTCAGCACACCCCGCAGACGGTTGACGACGAGGGCGGCGAGCGCTTCGTTTTCCACGTCCTCGGCGATGATGAGCAGCGGCTTGGCGGTTTGCGCGGCTTGCTCGAGGATCGGGAACAGCTCGCGAGCGTTCGAGATCTTGCCGTCGTGAATCAGGATGTAGGGGTCTTCGAGCTCGGCGATCAGCTTCGCGGCATTCGTCGCGAAGTAGGGCGACAGGTAGCCCTTGTCGAACTCCATGCCCTCGACGACTTCCAGCTCGGTG
>CAYPCC010000374.1:0-439 GCA_964409095.1 uncultured Phycisphaera sp.
TGACCTTTGGGATCACGCCGAGAGGTCGCGGAGGGCGCGGGTTGGGCGAGGGTGGGCACGCGGGCGCGGCGGATGAGGAGAGGCATGGGGCGGCTTTAGTTGGGAAAGTCGCCTTCCGGCAGGCAACGGGAGACATACGGGTGTCGCGGGGACACGAATGTTCATCGTGTCGCCGTTTGATACACGCTTTGGGCTCAGGCCCAGCGAAGTTTGTCGTTCACCGGGTTCTGATGCGGAAGAAGAGTTTCGAGCCGGTGAGCGGGGCGGTGAACTCCACGGGGCCTCCGTAATCTGTCCAACTGGTCAAATTGTCGCTCGTCTTGAGCTGTAGGGAGAGGTGGAGGATTCCGGCTTCGGACCAGATCAGGGGGGTGCCCAGCAGGAGATCGCCCATGGCCGCCTGAGTATAGAGCTGGTGGGCTTCCATTTTTTCCGGGCT
>CAYPCC010000374.1:449-1279 GCA_964409095.1 uncultured Phycisphaera sp.
GGAAAAGGTCGTAGGTGGTCTGCTTCACGGTGCTGCCGGTGATGCGAGCGGCGGCATTGGCTTCGGTGAAGAGATTGTAGGTCGTCTGTTTGGAGCCGCTCGCCGTGATGGCCGCCGCAGCGACGGCTTCCGGGAACAGATTGTAGGTGGTCTGTTTCGTGGAGTTGGCGGTGATGTTGGCGGCGGCGTTGGCCTCTGGGTGGAGGTTGTAGGTCGTCTGTTTAACCGTGCTGGCCGTGATGCGAGTGGCGGCGGTGGCTTCGGGAAATAGATCATAGGCGGTCTGTTTCGTGGTGCTGGCGGTGATCAGGGCGGCGGCCGAGGCCTCGGGATGGAGGTCGTATGTCGCTTGTTTGGTCGGGTCGGCGGTGATGTTGGCGGCGGCCACGGCTTCGGTGTAGAGGCCGGCGGCGGCTTGGCGGGCGGCGTCGGCCTTGAGGTAGTCGATCACGAAAGAGAACGCCGAGGCCTGGCTGACCAAGGGCGACATAAAGTGTGTGACCTCGAAGCCATCGGGAAAGCCGTCGCCATCGGTGTCGGGGAGGAGGGGATTGGTGCGACGGAGAAATTCCTGCTGGTCGCTCAGGCCGTCACCGTCGAAGTCCGAGGTGGCGTCGGCGGTGGTAAGGTTGTCGAAATAAAACAGCTCCCACCAGTCGAGGATACCATCGCCGTCGCCATCGCCGACGTGGGCGAGGAAGGAGTGCGGACCGGCGACGAGGGAGACGACGGCGAGGTGGATGACCTCGGCCTTGCCCCGGACGACCTCCCCGACGTTGGCGGCGACCCGTTGGAACAGCTCGGCGAAGGATGCGGTGCGGGCGGGTTCG
>CAYPCC010000374.1:1289-1512 GCA_964409095.1 uncultured Phycisphaera sp.
AGCGTCGAACTGGTAGTTGCCCCAAGCGACGACCGTGCCATCGCGTTTGAGCGCGCCACTGTAGAAGTGGCCTGCGGCGATGCCGATCACATCAGTCAGGTCGGCGGGGACGTTGGTTTGACCAAAATCATTATAACCCCACGCAACCACCGTGCCGTCGCTTTGGAGCGCGAGTGACAGGGCGTCGCCCACGGCGATATCAATGATATTAGTCAGTCCCGAG
>CAYPCC010000375.1:0-470 GCA_964409095.1 uncultured Phycisphaera sp.
GATACCGCCGGTGCCGACGATGGTTTTCACTTCGAGGCCATCGGGAATCCTGACGGGTCGTCCGCCTTTCCGAGACGCGGCGTAGGTGTCTGCCGTTCGCACATGCGGCTCCAGAAACGAGTAGTCCAACGACGACACATACAGATCGGGATAGTCGCTGGATCCGTTGGACGTCAGCGATCCATCGGGGTACTGAGCGATCAGGTAGCTCTCGACGATTTTGCTGATGAGCGCTCCCGAAACACGCTGGACCAGAAACCCTTCCCTGCTGAGCCCCGCATCCATTTCGGCAACCAGCGCCTCGGGCAAGCGCACCACTGCTTTGAGGCGTGCCCAGGTGTCCCGCACTTTCTGCGGCGAAGCCAGCAAATCGTCAACCTCGGTGCGTAAGCCGGGCGCGATCTCAATGAGCCACGGCCCAAGCAACTCCACCGCCGAGATGCACCGCGCGAACCAATCGACGCCGGCGG
>CAYPCC010000375.1:480-1506 GCA_964409095.1 uncultured Phycisphaera sp.
CGGGTTCGTAGGCGTCAAGCTCCGCCTTTGCCGCCACCACCTGTCGGGTCCACGCTTCCAGGATTGCTTTAGGTTCCACGCTTCATCCTTCTGACATCACGGACACCTTCGGTCAATCCGTTTGGGTAAGATTCGTCGTCATGCAACAACCGCAGCATAAAACCTTCGCCGAGTTCTTTGCCGGGATCGGCCTGGTGCAGAAGGGGCTGGCCGACGGTGGTTGGCGCTGCGTGTATGCCAACGACCTGGACTCCAAGAAGCGCGAGCTTTACGAATCCGAGTTCGGCCCGTCGCCCGAATACCACCTCGAAGACATCTGGAACACCGAAGCGGTCATGACGCATCTGACCGACCGACCTTTTCTCGCCACCGCCTCGTTCCCCTGCGTTGATCTGTCGCTTGCGGGCAAATACCGAGGCTTTGCGGGCGAACGATCGTCCACCTATTTCGGTTTTCTGGAAGTGTTGAAACGGATGTCGCCGCGCGTGCCCAAAGTGGTCATGCTCGAAAACGTCGTGGGCTTCCTCACCGCGCGCGGTGGTGAAGACTTCCGCCGGGCCGTCACCGAGTTGGCAGCGCTGGGCTACTGGATCGACGCCATCATGCTGGACGCGAAACGATTCGTCCCCCAGAGTCGGCAAAGGCTGTTCGTCTTTGGCTTCCACCGTTCCCTGCGCGCGGAGGGGATCATCCGGCAGCAGACTCCCGCCACGGTCGGCGACCCATGGCGTGCGGCCATCGAGCAGGCCCCTGGCCTGCGTCCCGCTGCGCTCATGCGTCTCATGGATTCGGTGGAATTGCCGACGGGTTGGGCGACGACGGTGCTGAGTGCGCCCGAGCAGTCGCCTTACGCGCTGGCCGACGTGATCGATATGGACGACGGGCCGGACTGGTGGGACGATCAGGCGGTTCAGAAGCACTACGCGATGATGAGCGACATGCACCGCGGGACCGTGGACGACATGATCGGCCGCAAGGCGACGGCGGTGGGCACGGGGTATCGCCGGCGACGGGCCGAGGGGCTTC
>CAYPCC010000376.1:0-1504 GCA_964409095.1 uncultured Phycisphaera sp.
GCGGATTTGGCGTTGTTGCCGGCCTGGAGGCCGTCGAGGATGCCGGCGGCGAGGGCGATGCAGTTTTTGGTGGCCCCGGCGAGTTCGACGCCCAGGAGGTCGGGGTTGGTGTAGACGCGGAACCAGTGGGTGGTGAAGGTGTCCTGGAGGAGGTTGGCGAAGGCGTCGGTGTCGGAGGCGGCGCAGACGGTGGCGGGGAGGCATTTTGCCAGTTCGTGTGCGACGGAGGGCCCGGAGAGGGAGGCGAGGGGTCGTGCGGGCTTGTCGGGGTGGTCTTTTGCGCCGGGGGCTGAAGCCCCCTTGGCCGTGAGGACGTCGGCGATGATCTGGGTGGGTCGGAGGAGGGTTTGCTGCTCGATGCCCTTGGCGACCGAGGCGATGCCGACGCCGGGTGGGACGTGATTGGCGATGTGGGACCAGACGGGTCGGATGAACTGGGTTGGGGTTGCGTTGACGATGAGCGAGCAACCGTCGAGTGCGGTGGCGGGTTTGGTGGTGAATCGGATGGATTCGGGGAGTCGGTAGCCGGGGAGGTAGGCGAGGTTTTCGCGGGTCTGGATGATTTCGGCGACGACGTCGGGGTCGTGCCCCCAGATGGTGACGGGGATGCCCTTGGATTCGAGGAGCATGGCCATGACGCAGGCCATGGACCCGTCTCCGATGATTGCGACCCGTGTTTTCATGCTTTGGTCTATCTGGTTGCGGGGTTATTTGGACGTAGAAAGACTTAACCGGTGCCATGATACGTTTCCGGGCGGTCCGTGGCTGGTGGACTGGTTGATTTGTTCCGTAAAGGTGGCGTGGGGGTTAATGTGGGTACTGCGGGGCGACGATGACGATTAGAAGGTTGCTGCGGCCTGTTTTTCGGGTCGTGGGGCCGGATTGGTGGGAAATGAACTGGCGAGCGCCGGTTTTCGGTGTAGACCTAATCGGAGCCCTGCTGGAAAAGGGGCGATTGAACGTGCGTTAAACTGGGCGGTCCGGTACTATAACGCTGCTAGTAACCTGAACCGAAAGCGATCGGCAGCGAGCCGACGCTACCAACTCGAATCCTGTAGGGAGAGCCACGTGAGCCCGTTCCAATCGATCCGTCAATCCGCCCGCGTGGGTGTTCTGGCTTTTGCCGGTGCCCTGCTGCTGCCGTTCATGGTTGGCTGTAATGCCGACTCGTTCCTGGACCCCGCGGGTGCGGGCCTGGGTCGGTGGGAGCCGACGCCGGGCATCCAGCCGATCCTCGACCGCCTGAGCGTGATCGAGTCGGATGATGCGTTGAGTCTGCCGACGGACCAGCCGCGTCGGGAGGACCTGATCCCGGACATCCGCGAGTACGTGATGGGCCCGGGCGACATCATCACCGTGACGGTATACGAGCTTCGGGTTCCGGGCGTGGACGACATCCAGACGCTGCGGATCAACGAGACAGGCATGATCCGCCCGGCGATCATCGGGCCGATCAAGGCCTCGGGCAAGAGCCCCAGCCAGCTTGAGACCGCGATCGCCAACA